>DYCH01000019.1:0-17640 GCA_019418235.1 Sutterella sp. | reverse complement strand
TGTTGCAACACCGTAGCCCAATCGCAACGCGGCCATGGCAAAGAGTTTCGAGAACGTACGAGCAACAATTACATTCTTCTGTCCCTTTTTGACCAGTTCAACACAACTTTGGAAGTTTTTATCCGTCACGAATTCTGCATAGGCTTCATCAATGATGAAGAAAGTGCTTGATTTCGCTGTTTTAATCCATGTGTTAAGCGTTTTTGAATCCAAAATGCGAGCTGTCGGATTGTTGGGATTGCAAAGGTAGACAATGGTATGACCTCTGAAGTTATTCTCAGCTTTCTTTAAAGCGCCCATATCTATTTCGCCATTGCCTTTGATAGGAACGTTGACAACGGGAATATTCATAGCTTTGGAGTAGATTTCAGCGTAGTTAAAGGTGGGAACGGGTTCGAGCAATTGAACGGGTTTGCCTGCCTTTTGAGCTTTGACAATTAAAGCCTGTACTGCAGCTTGGATAACTTCAGAAGAGCCGTTACCTAAAGTGATGTTTTCGCTCTTAACATTTAAGTAAGAAGCGATTTTTTCAATGACGCCGGCACGAGCCGCATCAGGGTAGCGGAAAGCCTCGTTGAGTGATTTTGCAACGGCTGCCTTGGCTTTCGGACTCATGCCTAGTGAATTTTCATTGAAATTAAGCAATAGCGGTGTTTCTTTCGATGGTTTAAACGTGGCCTCAGCCGTAAAAGCATCGGTGCTGATCATGTTAGTGACGGCCGTAGCGCTTAAGGCCACGGCAGACGTTTTAAAAAGGTTGCGCCGAGTAAATTGCATGGTTAATCCCCTTTATTTTTGATCAATTAACCCAATTTTATGTCAGCTATTTTCTCGACAAATTGTATAAATTACTTAATTAAATCAAATTGTTATCTATCGACAAAATTCGATAAATTGTCAACAAAAATGGTTTATAACGATTAAATCCGATTTGAGGGACCGATACATTCTATCCTTTCTATCCGTTAGAAAATCGATAGAATAACCATTTGATTTATAACAAGAAAGCTTAATTGCTAGGCCATTCTATCATCTGTCTATCGCAACGATCGGATAGATAGAGCAAGAAGTTTGAAAGGCACTGCAAAATTCAATTTCTGCAATGCCTTTCAGTGTTAATCCAATTGTCTACTTTGCTTTTCGATAAGCGTTTCGTTGGTAATAAGCTTGAATGTCTTTATTTAAATTCGCCATCCAGCGATTGACGTTGCGATGGATGTGAATCTTTTCATCCTTAGTTTTGTCTGCGGACTTTTCATCTAAGCCACGGCTAGAAACGTAGGAGACTTTATAACCATCGTTGTTGTAATCCACGCGGACCACGACTTCAAAACTCTGTGCCTTGGCTCCGCTTGGGTAGGACAAAAGGAAGTGATCCGAATTGGCTTTGACAATGTTCCAATGACGAGAGGTTGCAGCTGTCACAATGGCAGAGCGAATATCGGCCGTTTTTGCTTCAGGAATGGCGCTGGGCGTGGGGTTAAGAAGCGGAGCGGAAGTGCAACCGGCTAAAACACCTGCTATGGCCAAGACGGCAAGAAGACGTTTCATAATTAAACCTCGTTTGATGTGTTCAGAATGCTTTCATCATACAACTTTTGGTCCTGCGAGTTTAAAAGTTACAATACGCTTAAACCTTTTCATTTGAACAAAGAGAAAATGCTAAGAAATGCTCAACCGAAAGACATCTCTCGAATTGCAGAGATTCTGATTTTTACGAAGCGCACGACCTATCGACCGATTTTCCAAAATGATCATGTGTCATTTAACGAAATGCAGGTGTTGCCTGAAATTGAACGATTGCAAAAAGCAGGAGAACTCGACAATCTGTTTGTCTTTGATGACGGCATCGTCAAGGCAATGATCAAGGTTGAAGACGAGGGATCGTGGCTTAAAATCAGCGAATTTTTTGTCGATCCTTTCTTTCAAGGAGAGGGGATTGGAAAGAGTATGGTTAACACGGTCTTGGAGCAACAAAAGCCTCTGTACTTGTACGTCTTGGATAAAAACGTTAAAGCAATTGGGTTTTATGAAAAAATAGGATTCAAGTATTCGGGCGAAAAAGAAGAGTTTTTGAGTTCCGGCTTTTTCATGCTCAAATACGTTCGAATCTAGGAAAGAAAACGCCCGAGAAACTTAACTGTGCTCGGGCGAGATAAGAATTAGTAAGAAGCTTCAAACCTGCGTTTGACTTCCTTGATACTGGGCACTTGATTGAGTGCGCGGATCACACGCATTAATTGAATGCGATTGTCCACTTGAATCATCAATTGCAATTCCGGATCGTTTAAGTCATCAGGAATATTCAACCCAACAATGGTTGCGCCTTCTTGAGCCACCGTCATCGTGGTTTCATAGGTGGCGCGACGAACATCCGTCACCTTCAAATCAATGGGAACACTGAATTGTTGGTTATGGTTGTCAGCCCACATTGCGTCGCCCCAACGTTCACTGTCGGCGGTACGTCCCTTTTGAGCGTGTTTACAAGAGGCGCGATGGACAATGACACCGTGATCGGCACGCTCAAAGACGCAAATGGAGTCACCTTGCACCGGGTGGCAGCAGCCTGCCAATTGAGCGTTGGTCTTTTGACCGTTAAAGATCACCTCTGCGTGAGCACTACTCTTAACGTCGTCATGCATGTCTTCCATCAAGGCTTGCGTGCGGTGAAGAACCAAAATCGAGTTGACCTTACCGTAACCCACCAAGCTATAGATGGAGGCACGGGACTCAACCTCAAATTCCTTCATCAATAAGTCATAGACGGCATCAGGCACATCGTCCCAATTGAAGCTGACTTTACTGGCTTCATAATCTAAAAGTTCTCGACCGACCTTAACGGCATCGTCAAAAGATTGTGTGCGCAAATATTGACGAATTTCAGCACGAGCCTTACCGCTTTTCACATAGTCCAACCAGTGAGGATTGGGGTGAGCGAGGTTGCTCGTAATGATTTCCACCATGTCTCCGTTTTGAAGTAAGGTTGAAATCTTTTGCGTTTGACCGTTAATGCGGCAGCTCTTAACGTGCGTACCCACATCGGAGTGCACCTGGTAGGCAAAGTCAATCGGGGAACTGTCTTGTGGCAACGAAATAATGCGCCCCTTCGGCGTAAAGACGTAAATACGATCGGGGAAGAGGTCTGCTTTAATGTTTTCGTAGAATTCGCTCGTGCTCGAAGACTTCGACTGTAAGTCAAGAAGCGATTGCAACCAAGCGCGCGTCAAAGCTTGAATGTCAGATTCCGAACCGCGGTTGAGCCAGTGGGTCAAAATCCCTTGTTCGGCGATGTCATTCATTTGTTCCGTGCGAATTTGGAATTCCACAGCAGTGCCTTGAGGACCTATGACGGTGGTGTGCAAGCCTTGATAGCCATTACTCTTCGGAATGGCAATAAAGTCTTTAAATCGGCCTTGCACGGGCTTATACATTTTGTGCAAAGCGCCAAGCGTTCGATAGCAGTCTTCTCTCGTTCCAACAATCACGCGAAAGCCGTACAGGTCAAAGACTTCCGAGAAAGAAAGCTGCTTGATGCGCATTTGCTGATAAATACCGTAGCACGTCTTTTCTCGTCCGAGAACGCGGCCTCGAATTGAGGATTTCACGAGCATTTCTTTCGTGTCATTGAGAATACGTTCCAAGGCCGGACGGCGGTTTTTACGAGCGCTCACAAGGGCGTGATAGAGCACTTCATAGCGGCGAGGATAGTAGTTTTGAAGGCACAACTCTTGCATTTCACGAAACGCATGATTGATGCCCAAGTGGTGGGCCATCGGCACGTAAATATCAAGCGTTTCTTTGGCGATACGGCGACGCTTTTCAGGGCGCATGACGCCAAGGGTGCGAAGGTTGTGCAAACGGTCGGCGAGTTTAACCAAAATCACGCGAACGTCTTTACTCATGGCCAAAAGCATCTTTTTGAAGCTTTCAGCTTGGGCCACTTCATTGCTCGAAAATTTAAGTTTATCGAGCTTGGAGACCCCGTCAACAATATCGGCGGTTACCGTGCCAAATTTTTTGGCCATTTCGATTTTGCTCACGCCCGTGTCTTCTAAGACGTCATGCATGAGGCCAGCCTGAATGGTGGGGCAGTCAAGATGCCACTCGGCCAAAATGCTTGCAACAGCGATAGGGTGAGTAATGTACGGTTCGCCCGATTTTCTCACTTGACCCAAGTGAGCATCGTCAGCATAGCGGTAAGCTTCTCGAATACGTTCAATGTCAGACGGTGACATGTATTTTGAGCAGATATCAATCAAAGAAGCAGCGGTAGCAATAACGGCTTTTTTCGTTTGAGTCGCCATCGGCAACTCGCTCTCTTCTTCGCCAGGACGAGGCACAGGGGCGGGCTTGTCGCCTCCCAAAATGGATTGTCGAATGGTGGCGAGGATATCAGTAGAGTCGGTTTGAAAGTATTTTGGAACCATAAAAAGCCTTACGCCCGAGAAAAGAGAGTGCTATGCGAGAGAATAAAAAAGCGAAGACAGACACAACGGTCTCGCTTCGCTTTTTGAGTGCCCGATTAGGACACGCGCTTGAGCATTTCTTCCTTTTCGATGGCGTCCGCGGCAATTTCGCGCAAGGAAAGAACCGTGGGTTTGTCCTTGGCATCGATGCGAGCAACGGCACCAGAGGACAATTGGCGAGCGCGCATAGCAGCGGCTAAAACCAATTCAAAGCGATTAGGAATCTTTTTCAAGCAGTCTTCAACAGTAACACGTGCCATTTTTTATTTCTTTTAAAAGTAAGTAAAAATTTATCAACTTTAGGACGCTGTCTTAATGACAGGGAATCCCAAGGTGCTTAAACGTTTCATGTTCACGAGCAACCTGCGTCTTAAAGGTCAATCGTGAAGCGCGAACGATCGCAATCAAATCTTGAGTTGCGCGTTCAAAGTTATCGTTAATTATAACGTAGTCGAACTCACAAGCATGCACCATTTCTGCGCCGGCCCCAGCCAAACGTCGAGCAATGACATCATCGCTGTCGGTTGCACGGTTATTTAACCGATGACGAAGCGCATCAATGGAAGGCGGCAAAATGAAAATACCGACCACTTCGGGGAATAAACGCTTGACTTGCAAGGCGCCTTGCCAGTCAATTTCCAATAACACGTCGTTGCCGATTGATAATTGCTCGTCGATCCACTTCTTACTCGTGCCGTAGTAGTTGCCGTGAACATACGCCCATTCCAAGAAAGCATCTTCTTCTTTCATGGCCTCAAAGTCTTCGATCGAGACAAAATGATAGGCAACGCCGTCCACTTCACCCGTGCGCGGTGCACGCGTGGTGTGCGAGATGGAAAGATGAACATCAGGGTCAGCCGCCAAGAGTCGGGCCACTAAGGATGATTTACCGGCGCCGGATGGTGCCGTGACCAAAAACAATCGACCGGCTTGCGTGTTAGACATAATGTTTCCCCCACAAAGTAATTCTTAAATTTTAAAGCAATACGAGATTCTGAGCTAGATGCTCTTCTGAGCAAAAAGACTGAGATTAAAGCGCTTTAGAAGTTCGACGGTTTCAAAAACGGGTAACCCCATAATGCCCGAGTAAGAACCTTCGATTTTTTCAATGAAAGCGCCCGCTAGCCCTTGTATGCCATAACCACCGGCTTTGTCATAGGGGTGAGGCGTATTGATGTAGCTTTCAATTTCTTCGTCAGAGAGCTTTTTAAACCAAACTTTGGAGACACTTACCATGCCTTCAAGATGCGCTTCATCGGTACCCACAAAAACCGCCGTTCGCACTTCATGGGCACACCCTGACATTTGCTCTAAAAAGCTTCGAGCTTCATCGCGATCGGCGGGTTTACCCAAAATTTCCCCGTTAAGAATCACCGTGGTATCGGCCGATAAAACGGGGAGTGCTTCAAGCTTTTCTGCTTTGATTTTGGCAAGCGCAATGAGAGCTTTTTCTCGAGCCGTACGGATGACATAGTCTTCCGGGGCTTCATCGGGAAGTTGTTCTTCATCGCCCGCGAAATTTAATAACGTATGATCGTTGCTGGCAAGAATAATGGGCGTGAAGCCCAATTGCTCTAAGATCTCTTTGCGACGAGGGCTTTTGCTCGCTAAATAAAAAGCAGACATATTAAGCTCGATGATAAGGGTGGTTCGTGAGGATGCTAAAGGCTCGATAGACTTGTTCGGCCAGCATGACGCGCGCCATGGCGTGAGGTAACGTCATCGATGACAAACGCATCATCATCGAGGCTTCTTTCTTTAAGTCGGCGTCTAGACCATCGGCACCACCAATGATGAAAGCAACGGAGTCACCTGCATCTCGCCAAGCGGAAATCTTTTTCGAGAAGTCAACGGTCGTAAAGTCGCGACCGCGTTCATCCAAAGCCACCATGATGGAGTGCTCGGGGATGGCTGCTCGGATGCGATCGGCCTCAATTTGCATGATCTTTTCTTTGCTTTGGCCGGCACGAAGTTCGGGTTTGACCGCTTTGACGCTCACTTGCCAGTCTTTTGGGAAGCGATTCAAATAGTCTTCAATGGCCGTATCTGCCCAGCCCGGTTGCTTGATACCAACGGCAACAATCGTAATCTTCACGTCAATTTCCTTTATGCGAAAAAGGGCGCAAGGTGCGCCCTTTTGACTTCGATCGACAAATCAGTCTTCGACAATCTTGATCGTCTTACCACGAACAGCACGCGGTCGATTAGCAGCGGGATTATCTTCAGAGGCAGCCTTAGCAGCTTCTTCAGCACGCTTTTCGGAAGCCAACTTGATGTTAACCTTCTTGCCACCCCAAACCTCTTCGAGGTTGTAGTACTCACGCATAGCGGGTTGCAAAATATGAACGATGGCTTCGCCACAGTCAACCAAAACCCATTCACCCGTGTCCGTGCCTTCAAGACCTAAAACGTCACCACCGGCTTGCTTGACTTCGTGACTGACGTTGTAGCCCAAAGCACGCGTTTGGCGGTTAGAAGTACCACTGGCGATAATGACTCGTTCAAATTCGCTCGTTAAATGTTTGGTGTTGTAGACGACAATGTCTTGAGCCTTCACATCTTCTAAAGCATCAACGATCACACGTTGTAATTTACGAATATCCATAAAAATCTCATCTAGGGAAAAGAGGCCAAATCGTTGCCTCTAGAAAAATTTTAACAGCCTTTCAGTCATTCGAAAATCATTGATGATGATTTTTCAAAAAATTAATAACCGAAGCTGGCATCAAGTCTTTCAATTTCGGCGTTGAAGGACCTTGTTGGCGAACGCACTCTCGAATTTCTGAGCTTGAAATCGGCACCTCAGGCATTGAAATAAACTCAACACATCCAGGGTTGTCTTTGACAAATTGTGCAACCGATTCAGTTGTTTGCTCCAGACTGGCATTTCGCGAGAAAACCGCTACTCTACAGCACTTGAGAATACCTTGCCAATTTTTCCAAGTATGAAAGTTTGCCCACTGATCGGAACCGATCAAATAGAAGATTTCATCCTTGGGATAACGGTGAATAAAGGTCTCTAACGTGTCAATGGAGTATGAAGGCGTTTGAGCCTCAATTTCCAATCGATCAACGCTCATTTTGGGTTCTTTGGCAATCGCCGCTTCAATCATTTGAGCACGGACAAAACCGTCCGTGATTTCTTGTCCGCTTTTTTGCCAAGGAAGGGCCGGTATCCAAATCAAACGATCAAGACGAAGGGCGTCAATGGCGTGATGGGCCAACGCCATATGTCCGTTGTGAACGGGATCGAAAGTACCGCCAAAAAGACCGATTTTCATAGTGTTAAAAAAAGCGGAAAAAGCGAAGTACTTTTTCCGCTTCTCTTCAATCGATAAAGTTACTTCATAGCACGGTAGCCAATATCGGAGCGATATTGCATACCGTCAAAATGAACTTGCTTGACGCCTTCGTAAGCCTTTTGTGCGGCAGCACGAATGTCGTCGCCCAAGCCCACTACGCAAAGCACGCGGCCACCGGAGACAACGGTCTTACCGTCAACGGCCTTGGTACCGGCATGAAACACCATCAAGTCAGCCGTATTGGTGGGCAATGAGGTGATTTCAGCGCCCTTTTCGGGGCTTTCCGGATAACCCTTGGCTGCGCACACGACGCCCAAAGCAAAGCGAGGGTCCCATTGAACCGTCACTTCGTTGAGTTTGCCATCGATTGCAGCTTGTACCAAGTCCACCAAAGAGGATTGCAAACGGCTCATGATCGGTTGCGTTTCCGGGTCGCCCATGCGGCAGTTAAATTCCACGGTCTTAGCGGTCAACGTACCGTCCTTGTCATGACCGATCATCAAACCGGCATACAAGAAACCGGTAAAGGGCGTGCCGTCTTTGGCCATCCCTTCAACGGTCGGCAAAATGATCGTGCGCATGACAAGATCATGCACTTCTTGCGTGACCACCGGAGCCGGAGAGTAAGCACCCATGCCACCCGTGTTCGGGCCCATGTCCTTATCCAGCAAGCGCTTGTGGTCTTGGCTAGAGGCCATGGGGATGACGTGTTCACCGTCAACCATGACGATAAAGCTGGCTTCTTCGCCTTCCAAGAAGTCTTCGATCACAACACGAGCACCGGCAGAACCGAATTTGTTGCTTTCGAGCATCATGTCAATAGCGTCATGAGCATCTTGCAAATTCATGGCAACAATCACGCCTTTACCGGCAGCTAAACCGTCAGCCTTAATGACGATCGGGGCACCCTTACGATCAACGTAAGCGTGAGCTTCTTGTGCGTCACTAAAGGTTTCGTAATCCGCCGTGGGCACACCGTGGCGCTTCATGAAAGCCTTGGCAAAGTCTTTGGAACTTTCCAATTGAGCGGCAGCCTTCGTCGGTCCAAAGATCGGCAAATTTTGGCTACGGAAGTAGTCAACGATACCGCCCGCCAACGGGGCTTCGGGACCGACCAATGTAAAGGTCACGTCATTGGCGCGAACAAAATCGGCCAACTTTTCAAAGTCGCTTTCGGCAACGTTTTGAAGTTTGTCGCAAAGAGCGGTACCGGCATTGCCAGGAGCCACAAAAACGGTTTCAACACGTTCGTCTTGTGACAAACGCCATGCGAGCGTATGTTCGCGGCCGCCAGAGCCAATTACGAGAAGTTTCATTGTGAAAGTCCCAAAGATAATTTAATTATTCAAAAGAAGCGGTCGTATAGACTTGTTGAACGTCATCCAAGTCTTCCAAAGCGTCGATCAAACGTTGCATACGTTCAGCATCTTCACCTTGCAATTCGGTTTCGTTCAAAGCCTTCATCGTGACTTCAGCCATTTCAGGCGTCATGCCGGCAGCTTCAAAAGCGTTGTTAACGTCTTCAAAAGCACCCGGTGCGCAAACAACTTCAATACCGCCTTCTTCGTCGGTGATCACGTCATCGGCACCGGCTTCCAAAGCAACATTCATCACGTCGTCTTCGGTGTACTTGCCCGGAGCAAAGAAGAATTGACCACAGTGCGTAAACATGAAAGCCACGCAACCGTCGGTACCCAAGTTGCCGCCGTGCTTACTCAAGATGTGACGAACGTCAGCCACCGTACGCGTACGGTTATCCGTTGCCGTATCAATGATCACGGCAGCACCGCCCACGCCATAGCCTTCATAACGGATTTCTTCAAAGTTCACGCCTTCTAATTGACCAGAGCCCTTCAAAATGGCGTTTTTAATCGTGTCCTTCGGAACGTTAGCGCCACGAGCCTTCAATAAAGCCAAACGCAAACGGGAGTTGGAATCGGGATCGGCACCGTTGCGAGCAGCAACGATGATTTCGCGAACGATCTTCGTCCAAAGGTTAGAGCGCTTAGCGTCTTGACGGCCTTTACGGTGTTGAATATTGGCCCACTTGGAATGCCCAGCCATGAAAATATCCTTTCAAAAATTTCGAAATTTGGAATGTTTTTCTTGCTCAATCACAAGAAAACAAAAAAGTTAACTTATTAATTTTACATTGGTTTGAGAGCCTTGTCTTTACAGATGTTGGAAGGGAAGTGAATTAGCAGTGTTGTAAAAAGACAACGCCAATTGAAGTTTGATTGGTAAAAGACTTGACGGCAAGGGGGGGGGTAGGGTGGACAATTCCAACAGAATAACTGAAGTTTTTGACGACATTGTCTGCATTCAGTATTCACTTTCTTATACAAAAGGAAAAAATATCATGAAAAAGACTTTAGCTGCTGTTGCCGTTTTGGGCGCATTTGCTGGTTCTGCTTTGGCTGCCGACGTTACTCTTTACGGTAAGGTTGACCTTGGTGCACGTTACACGAATGTTGACAATGGCACGACGGAAATGGACAAGTTCTCCTTGGACTCTGGCTTGAGCTCTGCTTCTCGCTTTGGTATCAAGGGTTCTGAACAAATCTCTGAAGGTTTGACGGTTGGTTTCCAATTGGAACAAGGTATCGACGCCGATACGGGTGCTGAAACTGAAACGGGTAAGGCTTTCCGTCGCGAATCTCGTCTTTATGTTGCCACGGACTACGGTACGTTGCATATGGGTCGATTTGGTACTTTGGATTCCGGTACGGGTTCTTTAGACTTAGTAGCAGGTTTCACCGCTTCTGGTACGGGTTATGGTAGCTATATTGGTGACCAAGGCGAAGTTTTCAAAACCTACGGCCGTTTGGATAACTCCATTGCTTACACGTCTCCTGAATTTGCCGGTATGAAGGTTTCCGCTATGGCTTCTTTGGGTACTGGCGCAGCTGATATGGAAACGGGTGTTAAGGGCGAAGGTTCTTCTGACGTCGATCGTTACTACGGCTTGGGTGTTGAAGGTCAATGGGGCGCTTTGGGTGCTGGTTTGGTTGTGAGCCAACTCGACAAGGGTCATAAGGTTGCTGGTGACATCGATGACGTTTTGAACGTTACCGCTGGCGTTAACTATGATTTCGGCGTTGCAAAGACTTTCTTGGCAGCCAACTACTATGACAATGGCGAAGTTGATGGTACGGATAAGAGTGGCTGGGGTGTGAGCGCTAGCGTTGCAGCTCCCGTTGCTTCTGGTACGTTCGAGTTTGCAGTTGCCTATGGCATCGAAACTGACGATATGGCTACGACGGATGACGAATACAAGAAGTTGAACGTTGGTGCCTTCTATAAGTATCCGTTGAGCAAGCGTACGTACGTTTACACTGGCCTTGGCTATGACCAAAAGGAAGAGTATGCCAAGGATAAGGTCAAGACCACGGAATTCATCTCTGGTATTTGCCACAACTTCTAATCTAATTTTTGGCAGTTTGCTACTACCTTCTGCCAAATTTAGTTAGTCGAAAAGCCCTGAGAAACTGATCACTTCTCGGGGCTTTGTTCTAAATCCCACTGAGTGGAATACCTTGTCATGCCAGCCACCGATCACGCTCCGGGTCTTACCAAACCCGATTATCTGAAAAAGATAGCCTATAACATCTTTGAATTAGGTCACGGCTACCGAACCTGCGCAACGGTTTTGGATTTATCTGTCTATACCGTTCGCGAATGGTATGCCCAATATAAGCTTGGTTACTACGAATCCGACTTAATGAGTCCGAAACCCAAACAAAAAGCTTACAGCGTGGAGTTTCGCCAAAAAGTCATTAATGATTATTTAGAGACGAATCCGTCGATAACGGAATTAGCGAAACGCCATGAAGTTTCTAAGCGAACGGCCAGGCGTTGGATTGAGGACTACAAAAAGTCGAAAGAGACAACAGAAGTAGTTTAGATATGAAATGAGGCACCATTCTTAATTTCGAGTTTGGTGCCAAATTTTTTGTCCAATTATTTCGTTCGAGCCAAAAGAATCGCTGTTGACAAAATACAGAGAGCGCCTAACGCCTCAATCCAAGTGAAAGTCGTTCCTAACAAAATCACTGACAAAATCACCGCAGACAAAGGTTCAAAACAGGTGAGCATCGAAGCAACGGGAGGAGCGATGTATTGCATGCTCTTTAAGAAGCTGCAAAACGAGACAATCGTGCCAAAAACCACCACGTGCAAGTAACACATAACGCTCATGGTGTTCCAAATCACGTTCGTTTCAAACGGGTTGTTATAAAGGCACGCAGCAATACCGCTAAAGGTCATGCCCCAACCAATCACGGGGAAAACCGATAAGCGACGTACAACGTTGCCTGGCTGAATCGTGGCAATGGCCCCTAAAAGCGCAGAGGCTAACCCCCAAAGGACACCCAAAATCGAGAAATCCACCGCATCAAGACTGCCCTTTGTGATTAATAAAAGAACACCTACCATTGCCAAAATAAGACAGACGATTTCCAAGAACTTAATAGGGCGATGTTTAGCAACGGCCATGTAAGCAATGACAAACAAGGGTGACGTTAAAACAAGGATGGTTGCGAGTGCTGCGTTGGCATTAAAAATAGACAAAAAGAACGTCGATTGAGAGCCCAACAAGATAAAACCATAAATGGCAATATCTCGAAGGTTAATGGCTTGAAAAACTTGTTTGACGTTCTTTGTACCGTGAAGCACCAAGTCCAACAAAACCAAAAGAATCCCTGCGCCAAAAAGTCGGATGGAGGTAAGGTCAATAACCGTGAATTGACAATGAGCCATCAGGTACTGAGCGGCCACACCCATTGAGCCCCAGCAAACGCCTGCCAGAGACGCTAAACCAATGCCTTTGAGTGCTTTTGATGCCATAGAAGTACCTTTATTAAAGAGATGATAATTGTAGATATTTCTAAGACACAAAAGGAAGGGGAAAACCCCTTCCTTTTGCTAATTATTTAAGAAGATTGAGTTAACGCATTAAACGCTTGAGCATTTCGGCGTAAATCGCTAAGCCAATATCCAAAGAGCTTTCATCGATGTCAAATTCGGCCGTGTGGTGGCCACCTGTACGGTTAGAGCCTAAAACAAAGTAAGCAGCCTTACCACCATGGGCTTGAACGCGACGTGCAAGGATCGTAGCGTCTTCAGAGCCGCCAAAGTTCACACCGTGGAGCACCTTCGTGACGCCTTCGGTCTTCATCGCAACGTCGTCCAACATATCAACGAGTTCTTGGTCATTGACGAGGTCAACGGCTTCCCCCATCTTTTCAATCTTGTATTGAACGCCAAAGCTCTTAGCCACACCTTCGATGATGTTTTCCGTTTGTTGGGCCATGAATTGGTTAATTTCGCCCGTTTCACCACGGACTTCCATCACCAACTTGGCATTAACCGGAATCACGTTACGGCCTTCGCCAGCTACCAAGCGACCCACGTTCACACGGGTCATGCCGGAGCCGTGACGGGGAATGCCCAAAAGTTGCGTGACGGCGTGGCAAGCAGCTGCCAAAGCGTTGCAACCAGCATTGGGTTCAACACCGGCGTGAGCAGGGCGCCCCTTGAAGGTAACGTCATACTTCGTGGTGCAAAGGAATCCGACGGGGCTCGTTGCAATTTCACCGGTCTTAGCCATCATGGCGATGTGGCTTGAGAGGAAGATATCGCAATCGTCCACGATGCCGCTCGCCGCAACGCCGGCAGCGCCACGAACACCTTCTTCGGCCGGTTGGAAGACGATCTTAATCTTGCCGTTTAGCTCATCTTTGTGCTCCATCACCCAACGAGCAATGGCTAAGCCCAAAGAGGCATGAGAGTCGTGACCGCAAGCGTGCATCAAGCCAGGACGCTTAGAGGCCCAACCTTCAGCGGAGGCACGGTGAGTTGCATCGGGATTTTCTTGGACGTTGTTGCAGTCAATGTCTAAACGCAAAGCCACCGTGGGGCCGGGGCGACCCGTATCAAGCACAGCACAGCACCCCGTGAGTTCTTGCATTTCGTCAAGCAAGGCTTGGCTGACACCACGGGCTTTAGCCGTTTCAATGGCCTCAGCGACGAGCTTTTCAGAGCGACCTAAGCAATCTTTGCGGGAGACAACCTTTTCGCCCAACAAGACTTCCCAGCCCATTTGACGGAGATGTTCGGTAATAAAAGCCGTCGTGCAGAACTCTGTCCAACCTTCTTCAGGGAATTGGTGGAGTTCACGACGGATAGAAACGAGTTGATCATGATAGGATTGGGCCATTTTGCTCTCCAATTATTTTCAAAACCAAGTATTTAAATGGATTTTTCCATCCACCTTAATTTCAGTCTAGTCTTATTTTCTATCGACGTTTTGCCTAGCGTCAAGGCAATGGCAGTTAGGGGTTGAAAAGCAAAAATTGTGACTTTAACTTGATCGGAGCTTGATCGCTACTTGATCGGTACTTGATCGCTTTTGGGCTAAATAACAGTCTAAGAAAAAGGCCACAATTCGAAAATTGTGGCCTTAAAATCAGCTAGTTAGCTAGTGATTTGATTACTTGCCGAGCGTACGGAAGACGCAACGACCAACCAATTCAAGAGCGTTAGCCAAGGATTGTTCGTCAAAGTCGAAGTGACTGTTGTGGTGGCCGGCACGCAAGGTGGAACCAACTTGAACGTACGTACCCTTACCGCCAGCGGCTTGAACCGTGCTCATGAAGTGAGAGTAGTCTTCAGAAGCGCCGAAGTTTTGTTCTTCGATCACGTCCGTGAAGCAACCCATATCGCGAGCTTCTTCAGCAACAACCTTAGCGACTTCGAGGTCGGATTCACCGCTCTTCGTACCGCCCTTGATGTCGATGGAGTAACCGCAACCCCACATATCGGCGGCAGCCTTAGCGATGCGCTTGACTTCACCGAACATGTATTCGTCCAAAGCGGACGTGATACCGCGCGTTTCAAGGAACAAAACAGCCTTCGGCGGAATAACGTTACGGCCTTCACCGCCGATCAACTTACCGACCGTGATACGCGTATCACCCTTACCGGAACGCGGGATAGCGTGCATGTTCAACAAAGCCGTAGCGGCAGCCAACAAGGCATTCTTACCTTCTTCAGGAGCGTTACCGGCGTGAGACGGAACACCCGTGAAGGTGATGTCAGCCTTCGTGGTAGCCAAGAAGTTCTTCGTACCGCAAATGACCTTACCGATATTGTTGGCTTGGAAGCCAATGTGCATACCGAAGATTTCATCAACGCCTTCAACGGCACCGGCTTTTTCCATCGGCATAGCGCCACGGACGCCTTCTTCAGCTGGTTGGAAGATGAAGCGGATCTTACCTTGTAATTGGTCGCGGCAAGCAGCAACGACTTCAGCCAAAGCCAAACCGATGGCAACGTGACCGTCGTGGCCGCAAGCGTGCATAGCACCCTTATTGACAGAGGCAAAGCCTTCGACGTTGGGGCGGTGATCGGCGTCAGCGCATTCGGAAACGTCGTTGCAGTCCATGTCAAAGCGAACGGCCAAGAAGGGGCCTTCGCCACCGAAGTCCATGTCAGCCCAGAAGCCCGTCAAACCGCCTTCCATCTTGGCAACGAGTTCAGGATCAGCGCCTTGAGCGATAGCACGTTCCATGTGAGCGCGGAGTGCGTCAGCAGAAGGAACGCCCATCATGGCTTCACGGCAAACAGCCTTTTCACCCATGGTGATGGTGTAGCCAAGTTCTTGCATCTTCTTGATGGCCATGGAAGCCGTGCGGAATTCCGTCCAAGCAGATTCCGGATGCTTGTGTAAGTCGCGACGAACAACCGTCAATTGCGGGATGACTTGTTCGATCTTAGACTTTAATTGTTCATTCATAATTAACACTCCGATAACGATGTCTCAACTGAGACAAATGAGGTTTACACCTCGTTTTGAAATCTAAGCCCAATGGGCTTTCCCCTTGAATGGGGTTTAATTTTTAATAACGCATGACTGCGCTAAAAAACTTACTTCCAACTATCTATTGTAACGGCTGATTTTCTGTCGGTTGAATCAAGAGATGTAAGTCTGTAACAGAAGATTAGTTTTAATCAAAAAAAGGCTGATGAGAAACTCACCAGCCTTATGTCTCATTAAGTATTAATGAGGCGAATCAGGTATTACACCATCAAGATTGCCAAAGCAAACACAGCGGCCGTCACCGGAACTGCCGTGCGCTTTGCGACTTCCATCGGGCTAACCATAGCGATACCGGACACAACAACCATTGCACCAGCGATCGGGGACATCGTACGACCCAAGGCACCCGTCAAGAAGGCCAAGGCGCCCAAGGAGTGGATTTCCATACCGAATTCAGGAGCGTGCGGCGTAACGGCTTCGTTAAAGGCCATCGTAGCAGCGTCACCAGAACCCGTAATCGTACCCATCAACCACGGACCCAAGGAACCACCCCAACGAGCGATGTCGTTAGAGTTCTTCAAGACTTCAACGAACGTGTCGATCAAGCCGGAGGCCTTCAAGCCAGCAGCAAACACACCGGCAGCGATGATGATACCCATCACTTCAGCATAACCTTGACCCATACCGTTAAAGAATTGCTTGGAGAAGTCTTGCGGGTTCGTGCGGTTGAAAATGTAGCTAAAGATCAACGTGATAACGGCACCGACGACCATGGCTTGTGCCACGCCCATCTTGATAGCCGGGACCCAAACGTTACCAACAACGAGGATAACGATCGGAACCAACGTCATGATAGCCATAACGGGGTTGGGCTTGAAGTCATCCTTAACTTCCTTAACGTTAGCAACGGCTTCCTTGTCACCCTTGTGATCGCCCAAAACGAGAGCAACGATCAAAAGACCAAAGACCAAGAAGGCACCGCACATGAGAGACCATATGGAGTGGTAAGCGATGAAGTCCATCACTTCCATGTGAGCCATGTTAGCAACGTAAGCGTTGTGAGACGTACCCGGAGAGAAGTAAGAACCGATCGTACCGCCCATAACGGCAGCAGCAGCCATGGCGGGCTTAATACCGGCGCGCAACATCACAGGAATCAACGTGGAACCCACAGCAGCAGCACAACCAGCAGCAGACGGGATGGCGATGTTAATAACAAACGTCAAAGCCGTGCAAACCGGAACCAAGAACACACCCAAGCCACGGATCGGAGCGGCGAGGTAGTGAACCAAACTGCGGTCAGAGTTCGTGTACTTAGCAATGTAAGCAAAACCCATCGAAGAACAGATAGCCATGATCAAGGAACCCTTGGTCATGGAGGAAGCAAACGAGTTAAGAGCCGTGAGCGGTTCCATTGCGACCAAGCATAAGAAGAAGCCGGACGTGAAAAGAACCAAACGCGTTTCGTAACGTTTGATCAAAGCGTAAACCGTAACGAAAATGACGGCAATCGCTAACCATTCAAGCAAAGACATAGGAACATTCCTAATAAAGTTAACAATATGTAGAAGAAATCACCCTTCTTTGAGGGCTTATGATTTTTTTCCTCCTTAATCTTAAACACCTAAGATATTTTTCGTACGCAGGTAAACCCCTAGAATTTTGTAAAAGATACCGTATTTTCGGGCTTTTCAATAAAAAAATTGAAATTTGAAGAAAAAAATGGCGAGTTTTCAGTGAGATGGCGAGCGCAATTCTGATTTTCTCGTCTTAATGTAAATTTTGACAGGCGTTTGATTGGACGCAAGAAATGAGGAGAATTGATCAAGAAGACAGTGACAAAACAACAATTTGAAGAAAAAACACTTTTTCATATCAATAAAATGAATCTGTTTTAATTCTCTTCTCGAATGGAGTGTAGATCGTGTCTGATTTGCAATTAAAGGGCGCAGCCTTTGCCGAAAAAATTTTTGACGATATTCGTGAGATGAGCCGTGATGTTCAAGGCGTCTCTCGTCAAGGTTACTCTGAAAAAGAAACGCAAGTTCTTGAG
>DYCH01000018.1:20299-25226 GCA_019418235.1 Sutterella sp. | reverse complement strand
TTCTTAATCATTTATAAGAAAAGTTCCTTAGAGAAATTCAACTAAAAGTTGAGGTTTTCGACCATTGGGTTGTTGAACTTAACTCTAAAATTTAGAAAAATTCCTTAAATGATCATTCTCAATAAAAACAAAGGGTTATAAATTTTTAAAAATTCATGTCGACAAAATGAGTTTTTGTTTTTTGTCAAATTTCTACAAAAAAGTCCAACCAAGTATTCGTCGTAGACTCAAATCCGACTGTTTGAATAAGTTTAGAGTACAAAAATATCGCCATATATTATTGTCCCAACACCTCAAAATCCCCTAGAGGTTATATGAACATATTCAATGCTCGAGACTATAATTTTTCAATCGGATCATTAATTTATGAAAGGAACCGACATCATGAAGCGTCCAATTCGCATTGCTGTGACAGGCCCTTGCGGTCATATTGGTTATTCTCTTTTATTCCGTATTGCGGCCGGTAATCTGTTCGGCGCAGACCAACCCGTTGAGTTAAGACTCCTTGATCGACAAACTCCGGAATCAGGTCAAAAGTTACTCGGCACGATGATGGAGCTAAGCGACTGCGCCTTCCCTACGCTTGCTGAAATGACCGCCTGCAACAGCGAAGAAAAACTATTTGAAGACGCGCAATGCGTCTTTTTAGTTGGAGCCCGTCCGCGCGGACCTGGCATGGATCGTTCAGACCTGTTAAAGATGAATGGGGAAATTTTCCAACGCCAAGGTCGAGCTTTGGACTCTCATGCTGCAAGAGATGTTCGCGTCGTCGTTGTCGGCAACCCCTGCAATACGAACGCTTTTATTGCGATGAAAAACGCTCCAAGCCTTTCCCCGACTTGTTTTTCTGCTCTTATGCGCCTAGATCAAAATCGAGCTCAGGCACGTGTGGCAGAAAAACTTCAAGTTCCTGTAGCAGACGTTCAACAAGTCTTTGTCTGGGGCAATCACAGTAACACTATGGTAACGGACCTTCGTTTCTTACGTAAGAATAATTGTCCGGTTGAAAATCCCTTTATCGGAGAGGAATATGAAGCTTTCTTGAAAAATGTCGCCACTCGAGGGGGTCAAATTATTAAAGCACGAGGAGCCTCCTCTGCTGCCTCAGCCGCGTCAGCTGCAATTGATCACATGCGTGATTGGGTTTTAGGCGCTCAAGATAGGATCGTAACCATGGCAGTGCCTTCTGACGGCGCTTACGGTATTACAGAAGGTCTTGTGTTTGGCTTCCCCTGCTTGTGCACGGGTGAAGGTCGCTATCAAATTATCAAAGATCTTCCGATAACGCCTGAAGTACAAGCACGATTAGACGTAACACGAGACGAATTGATGACTGAAGCACAAGCTGTAAAAGACTTATTGCCGTAATCTCAATTGAAAAGAAGACCTCACATTTTTCGAGGTCTTCTTCATTTCAATTAAACAAATTTTAAGCCCGGTATTCTTAATATAGAACAACCGGGCTTTATTTCAGTCAGATCTCAGACTTTATTAATAAAGACCGATCACCTTCCACCATGCCATACCAACGGTAAGCCAAATAACCGTATTGATTGCGCAGATGACAAAACCATTGCGCCACCATTCGGTTTGGCTCACGTAACCGGCACCGAAGTACACCGGAGCAGCACCGTTACCATAGTGCGTAAGCGAAATCGGCAAGTTAGCAAAAATACCGAATGCCACAGCAACCATCAATGCAGGCGCACCGCAAGCAACGGCAACGGCAACGAAAGCTGCATACATAGCAGAAATACGAGCCGTAACAGAAGCAAAGCAATAGTGCGAGAAGATGTAAATAAGGGAAATAATAACGAAGGACGAAATCCAGCCCATTTCCATGGCAGAGATGCCACTGGCGATAAAGGCTGCAGCCCACTTGATGAAACCGGACTTAGCCAAAGCTGTTGCCAAAGCCATCAAGCCGCCCATCCAGAACATGGCGTCCCAAGCACCCTTTTCAGAAAGAATGTCCTTCCAAGAAAGCACCTTGGCGATAAGCATGATGGAAACAGCAAGCATGGCGATCGGCGTAGCACCAATGCCGGTCAAGCTACCCGTAGCCCACAAGACCAAGCACATCAAAAAGACAAAGCTCAAGACCATTTCATCGCGAGTCATCGGGCCCATCTTCTGCAATTCATCAGAAGCGATTTGGCGAGCATTCGGAATTTGACGAATTTCCGGCGGCGCCAACTTCAAAAGCACAAACGGTACGAGGAACAAGCACACAAGACCCGGAACAATAGCGGCAATGCACCATTCCATCCACGTGAGTTCTACGCCGACAGCGCTAGCTGCCAAACCGACACACAAGGGGTTACCTGCCATGGATGTTAAGAACATCATGCAGGTCACTGCATCTGCGTGGAAGCCCACTTGCATTAAATACTTACCGATACGGCCAGCGCTCGGCCCCGGTTCGGAATTAAAAGCACTGCTTAAAGATTGAACAATCGGGTAGAAAACGCCACCCCCACGTGCCGTTGCACTCGGCATGGCAGGAGAAATAATCAATTCTGCCAAACAGATAGAAATGCCTAAAGAGGTTGCACTCTTACCGATGGCACGAATGATGCAAAAGGCAATACGACGACCCAAACCCGTCTTAATAAAGCCTCGAGAGAGAAAGAACGCACAAACAATCAACCAGATTGTGCCGTTACCAAAGCCCATTAAGACGTCTTTCGTCTTCAAGATACCAAAGAATGCACAAAGGGTTAATGACAGGAATGCAACAGCCCCCATCGGGATCGGTTGCAAAATGAAGCCTGCAATCGTCGCTACGAAAATAGCGAAAAGATGCCAAGCTGCAGGTGTGAGACCTGCCGGAACTGGTAAGAACCAGATGACCGCACCTAGGACAAGAACAATTGCCCATTTTTTAAGAGCAGTTTGATCCATGATCATTTTTCCTAACCCTAATTCAAAAATTCATGAGCCCTTCATTGTAGTCTTCGGGCATTTATGTACTTTCGAACTAAGCTTAAAGTTGAATTACACCCATTTGATCACTTGCTTACGTCGTCATTTCATGCTAGTCAAGAAGCATCAAATGGGACCGTTTCTCATTCTACTCCACAAGAAAACAATCGTAACAATTATTAACAGAGTGCAAAAGAGAAAATTTAACCGCCTTCTAAGTAGTGTTATTTAGTGAGGTTGACAAGAAAGAAGTACAACAGTTAAGGACAGAAAAACGCTCGGTGCTATAAGCAACCGAGCGTTGAAAGTTAAACGTTAACCGTCAATTAGACGTCAGCGTTTTCCGTACGTGTGGCAGGACCCTTATAACCTTCCGTTTCAATGAAGGCGGTATCCATCACAGCGATGCGTTGATTACCGACGAACGTGTGGAGCCAAATGTCATAGGTGGCACCGGCCAACATGTTCTTCGCGAGGTCTTTTTGCGTAAACGTCAAGATCATATCGACCTTACCGTCCCCGTTGACATCGCGTTTAGCGGTCTTGACGGGTTGAGCAAGCTTATCAGCCATCTTGATCTTATTGCCGATCGAAGCACGGCCAACGCCGGCATAGGTCTTCTTAAGATCAATCTTCGTAGCATCCATCTTACCCTTGGAGTACAAAACGATATCGACCGTCTTGTCGCTCTTTGGATCGATGCTATCGGCCATTACGCTCATGCTGTACGGAGCCATCTTCGTTAAGAAGCCAGCCACTTCAGCTTGGGCTTCGCCGAAGGTCTTCAAGTTATAGGCATGTAAGTATTCCGTTGCCTTGTATTCTGAAACCTTCAACAACGTCTTGGCGTGTTCTTCAACAGCCTTGCGATCCTTAGCCCAGTCTGCTTCCAAACCAGCCACAAATTGATGAACCTTCTTGAGGTCTTGGCGTTGGAAGTCATAGGTGTTAGCAGCGTTTACGAACGTCGTGACGGGCCATTCGGCACGGTAGCTAAAGTATTCCGGCGTACCCTTGAAGTGTTCTGCCGTAGCCTTTTCCCAACCAAAGAAGGCCGTGCCTTCAGCCGGGCGAGCTAACGGATAGAAAGGTACGTAGGGCGTTTGACACGGGCGAGCGTGCGTGCGGAAACCGGCGATTAAGAGCGGATTGTCGTTCATTTCGTACACGACAGATTCATGCGTCGTTGCACGGCAAACACCTAAACTCATCGTGTGGTACCACATATTGTCTTGCTTGGCGATATCGGCTTCGTGCGTACGGAGAATGTCCTTAACATCTTCAACGCCAAACTTCTTATTGGGCGTTGCGCTATACGGGAACTTTTCAGGATCCGCAATGTTCTTGCCGGTAATCTTCTTCCAAGCGAGATTGTTACGAGAATAGTTATAGTCAGCAGAACGACGTTCGGCCGGAGCAACGGCTACGCGATAGTTAAAGTCAGAATAAACACCTTCTTTAGCGGGTTTATAGCGACCGTTCTTGATAGCGCGTTCAATCATGCCCGGAGCAACAATAACGTTAGCCGTATCCGTGGCATCAACCTTATCCATCATGAAGTTGTTCGGAATGTAAACGACTTCATTGTCTTTCACGCGGCGAGCCACCCAAGTATTGCCTTGGTGAATAGCAATTTGCCAAGCTTCCTTACTATCGGCAATCGTGTAAGTACGACCTTCAGAGAAGTAGCCGTATTTACCTAAGAGGTCGATAGCAATATCAACAGCGTGACGAGCAGAGGTTGCGCGTTCAGCCATCAAACGACGGATACCGTAACCGATGCCTCCGTCCTTCGTGGGCATGATGTCATCTTCATAAATACCCGTACAGGCGTTAGAAGCAATGGTCACACCGTTTTCATTGACAAAACCGTCGGAGAAAGAGGCGCCGGACGGATCATACGTTTGAGACCAATAAAAACCAAACGTCTTTTCAACTTGCGGAATCTCGGCAGCTGCTTCTTCAAACTTAATCTTTTCGCCCTTCTTGTGCGTAGCGGCGG
>DYCH01000018.1:18133-20289 GCA_019418235.1 Sutterella sp. | reverse complement strand
CCGCCGTTATCTTCATTGTGACCAACGATGATGTTGCCGGTTTTACTAACGTCCTTACCCACAATAATCGTAGAACAAGCGCTGGCGTTTAAAGCCAAGCCACCTAAAGCAAAGCCTAAGGCAGCCGCTGCCAACTTCATTTGAAATGCCATATGTTCCTCCTCTTGAACATCCAGACAAAATCGATCCCGCCCGGAATCGATTAATAAATTTATTGTAGGCACTTTTACTTAGAGAAAATAAGAGGGATAAACCCCAAAGCTGGTTTTAAGATTATCTTTAATCAACGATTTAACAGGGATTAACAAAAGTTCAACCTCATTACTCCCCGTCGCCATAATAAGTTAGGCTTACAATCGTGTTATTGAATTTGTTTCAAAGGTGCTAGCCATGAATTTATTAACAATCGACACCCCATCCTTCATTCTTGATGAAGGGATCATGAATGCGAACATTGAAAGAATGCGCACACAGGCAGAAAAACTCGGTGTCACGCTTCGCCCTCACCTAAAAACGAGTAAATGCTGGGATATCGCCAAACGCCAAATGGCCACCCCGCAAGGACCGGTGACGGTCTCGACGCTTAAAGAAGCCGAAGAATTTGCCGCTCATGGCGTCACCGACATAATTTATGCCGTTGGCATTGCCCCGCAGAAACTTTCCCGCGTGGCTGCCCTTTATGAAAAAGGCGTGGACTTAAAGATTATCTTGGACAATGTCGCAGCAGCCAACGCTGTCACAGACTTCTGCCAAAAGCACAATTACGCCTTCAAAGTCTTGATTGAAATTGACTGCGACGGACACCGTTCTGGTCTCAAGCCTCAAGATCCGGAAATTGTGCAAGTGGCAAAAGCGATTGTTGCACCCGCTGTCGTTGCCGGTGTCATCACGCATGCAGGGGGATCTTATGATGTCGATACGCCCGAGGCGCTTTTAAAACGTGCCCAAGGTGAAAGAGACGGTATCAACGCTGCAGCAAGCCTTTTAAAAGAAGCAGGTTACGGATGTCCCATCGTTTCTGTCGGCTCTACCCCCACGGCTCTTTATGCCGATAACCTTAAAGGGGTGACGGAATTACGTGCAGGGGTTTATGTCTTTTTTGACCTTTTCCAAGCCGGCGTCGGTTCATGCCAAGTCAAAGACATTGCCGTTTCCTTATTAGTGACGGTCATTGGCCACCAAAAAGAAAAGGGATGGATTATTACCGATGGAGGTTGGATGGCAATGTCACGAGATCGTGGCACAGCCAATCAAAAAATCGACCAGGGATACGGTCTTGTTTGTGACATTAAAGGCCAACCTATCAAGGGTCTTTGGATGAGCAGTGCCAATCAAGAGCACGGGATTATTTCTGCTCGAGACGACCATGAATTAAATTTAAACGATTTCCCGGTCGGAACCCGTTTAAGAATTCTGCCGAACCATGCCTGTCCTTTTGCTGCACAACATCCTAAATATTTTGTTGTGAACGGTAGCGTCGAAGTTAAAGACGTGTGGAATCGATTCTACGGTTGGTAAAGATCGATGGGTAAAATTTGAAATGAGAAGAGGCGTCGGAGACAAATCCGACGTCTTTTTTTGGCCAAATTTGAATTGGTATATTTTGAAATATGGATTCTATTTTTACCTTGATCGAGCACTTTAAGAAATTCAGGCAAAAACGACATCATAGAATTATAGAATTTTCCTATTAACAGTTTTTCCAATCTTTGTTTGCATTTTTGTAACCACGTTCAAAACAAACTCAAGACAATCTCTTAAAGCAGACTTCTAGATCACAAAGAAAGACGCAAGTCTCAAAAATCCATTTTTATATTTATCTTTATTCGCACTATTCTGAGTGTTACCATACTTTATTTCTCACTATTGTGAGCGTTAGAGCTAACTTAAAGTAGATTTTATAGCATTTTTAAACGCTTGACTTTAAAAGATTGATCCTCTTGACATACACCTATTTAATCATCATAATAATGAGTGTTACATTGTTATTATTCTCATTTTAGTGAGTGTTATATGCGCCCATCTATTGCTGTAGAAACCTCTTTACAGGCTCTTGGAGCGAATTTAAAAATCGCTCGCCTTCGCCGTCGCTTGCCACAAACGCAGGTAGCAGAACGCGCAGGAATCTCCCTCAACACCCTAGCAAAGATTGAGTC
>DYCH01000018.1:8527-18123 GCA_019418235.1 Sutterella sp. | reverse complement strand
TCCGGTGACCCCGGTGTATCGATCGGAAACGTGGCTGCCGTTATGCAGGCCATTGGTTTAGGTACTCCCCTCACCGACATCGCCTCTCCTAGCGCGGATACATCGGGTTTGCGCCTTGAAAACGAGCGTTTGCCTAAACGCGCACGCTCAACACGTAAGGTGATTTAATGACCGAGCCAAAACAATTTAATGTTTACTTTAAATCTCGTTCAAATCCCCTGCCAGTCGGGACTTTGAGCGTTTCCGACATAGCGGCAACCCGACCCACTTGCTACTTTGTCTATGATCAAGCGTGGCTTGATTCAGGCTTTGCTTTAGGTCGTGATCTGCCCCTGATCCCCAAAGTCTTTGAAACCAGCCCTAGAAACCCGCTTTTTGGGTTTATCCAGGACATAACTCCCGGGATCGGCGCACGGAAACTACACAAGTTCATTCACAAAAAAGACTTTTCAAACATAGAGTTACTCACTCATTCTCAAGAAGTACTTCGCCCCGGGGCTTTGGGTCTTTATGAATCGCTTCAACCGGCACTTCAAGCAAAGCAAATGGGCTCTGTAGCGATGGATTTAGAGCGTTTAATGATGGGACACGTCAATATTTCCAACATAGATAATCTCTATCGTGGCCTTTCCTCTCTCCCTGGTGAACGATTTAAGCTTGGATTTATTGCAAGTAAAAATAGAAATGCCATTTCTAAATTTACACTCCCCGATCCAGATCGCAATTTAGTGCATTGGGAAGCGGTTGGGTTGAGTCTGGCAAAACGAATCGGTCTTAAAACGGTATCGGCAGAACTTACCTCCTTCAGAGGAATGGATGCTTTAATGAGTACGCGCTTTGATCGAGATGAAGAGGGGCATCCTTTAGCGTTTGCCTCTGCTCAAGCTTTGTTAGGTGCTGCGCCCGATAGTTTCCACTCTTATTTAGAAGTCGCCGACATTTTGAATGAAGACGGATCGGCACCGACTCAAGACTTAGAAGAACTCTGGAAACGGATGGTCTTTAATATGGCGGTGGGCAACGTAAACGATCGATTGGACAATATCGGTTTTATCCGTGAGGATAATGGTTGGCGATTGGCACCGATTTACTCTGTCTCCCCAACGCCAACGCCTTTAAATCGTCGTCATCATGCCACAGGGGTCACACATGACTGTGATGCTCCTGACTTGGTTAAAGCGGTTGAAGTCGCCCGTTATTTCGGTCTCAAACCTCGCAAAGCCCAGGAGCTTGCTCATGAGATCACGGCTTTTTGTGCTCAAAATTGGGAAAAAGTCGCCTCTGAACTTCAGTGCGACCCGATTGAAATGGACACCATGAGTACTGCTTTTGCAAAACTACAACGTTAATTTTGGAAAAAGTACTGATTTTCTAGTACTTTTTTTATAATAATTATCAATGTCGGATTTTTCTTTTATCGAAATAATCCTATACTTAACGGATTGATAAACCCAACTTAGGTGCTTGAAATGTTAAATAACACTCCCTTAGTGCGTATTGTGGATGACGACGAAGGCATCCGTAACTCCATGGCTTTCTTGCTCGAGGGCGAAGGCTGGGAAGTGAAGACCTATCGCGACGGTTCCCAATTCTTAGCCAACGGCGATTTCGTGCGCCCCGGTTGCATCATCATGGACGTGCGTATGCCGAACATGAGCGGTTTGGGTTTACAAACGCATTTAAATGAAATGGGCGTTGACCTCCCCGTTATCTTCTTGTCCGGTCACGGCGATATTGATATGGCCGTGCATACAATGAAGGCCGGTGCTGTGGAATTCTTGCAAAAGCCCGTTCGTGAAGAACGTCTTTTCAAGGTGGTCAACGACGTCATTACCGAATACATGAACCGTCAAGAACGCATGGCCGACGTCTTGGACTTCAAAAATAAGCTCAAGAACTTGACCACGCGCGAACGTGAAGTCGTTAACCTTATCAGTCTCGGTAAGAGTAACAAAGAAGTGGCTGATGAATTAGGCATTTCTGAAAAGACGGCTCAGGTTCACCGTGGTGCGGCTTACCGTAAGCTTGGCATCCATAATGCCACGGAAATTGCACGCTTTTTGATGCGCGCCAAGGAAGATCCGCAACTTAATCAAAAATAATTAAGTTCTACGAACTTCAAAGTGCTTCGAAAAGCGATTTTCGGAGCACTTTTTTATTAACAATCAAACACGTACGAAAAAAATACCCACCGTGAGTGAACACGGTGGGCCAAAGAATTTGGAGTGATGAAATCCTTCATCCTCCTGACCAAGTCAAGCTCCCTAAATCTCAACTTGGCCAACCAAACGACAATGATACTTACGTATCCCCCTCTAGCCGCTTGGCCTGAATTGAGCATTCTTGCGAACACCCAAGAAACAGGGCGAGTACAATACATTCCCCCCGTTTCACTGCGTATTTTCAACTAAATTAAGCCTTTTTGGTAGAGGGCAATTTCTTAAGGGTTTCTACCAATTTTTCAGACAAATAGAGACAACTCTTTGATTTTAAAGAGTGAATTTACAATTCTTTCTTCAAGAATTTAAACTTCGGTGACTTGAGAAAAAGCAAAAAAATGTAAATTTGCTGTAAAAATCCCTTAGGACCAAGGAATATCGCTTGGGAAAAGACGATCAATCAATTGCCGTATTTCCACATCGGCATCGCTGACACTGTCAAAAAGTGTCGGTTTTTGCGTGCCACGTTCATCCCATTGAGCACTGTAAACATTTTCGTGCTTACCCTTTTCTGTCAACGTCACTTTGGCAAAACGCAAGGTCGACTCGCTCCAGGCTGTATCGTAGTCGGCTTGGTAAGTCACAATTTGTTTGCAATCGCGCGTGGCATCACGGTGCTCGGCTTCGATGCGTTGAACATAAAACCCTTTATCCATCAATGCACGGCGCACAGACAAAAAGATTTGGGGTTTAACATCGGGATTATCCACCAAGCAAATCGTCGTTTTCATGGCATTACCACGATAAGAAACCGAAGTAGCTTCTTGGGTTACGCAACCCGCTAAGCCGAGGCTTAAGGTCAAAAGCGATGTTATTAAAAGGGTTTTATTCATATAAGTTCCTCAAGGGAATTGTCCCTTGCAATCTCGCTAGTTTAATTCAAATTTCGTCAAATGCAATTTATTCCTATTCTTTTTAAGTCAGATTTCTCTGCTTGAACTAAAAAAGCTAAGCAAAAACTAAGACAACTCCTTTACAATTACGCGGTTATTAGATTTTTTGATTGTTCTGTCATGACTGTAAAACAAACACAATCTCCTCGTGTGGCTTTGTGGAACCCGATGTGGGTCATTCTTTTAAGTTTTGTCTTTACCCCCGTCTTTGGTGGTATTGTGAGTTCATTTAACTGGCGCGCCATGGGCAAACACACCGAAAGCGCCGCATCGCTGAGCTGGATGCGCTCTACAATCTTTCTAATGGTTCTCTACATTTTCATCGAACCGATGTTGCGTGGCATCCCTTACACCCAATACGTGCTTTTGACGATCATGGTAGGCTTGTGGCTTGGATGGACCTATTTTGACGGCTACAAACAACTCCAATACGTCAACGAACACTTCGGCGAAGACTACGAACACAAATTCTGGGCCAAGTGCATCAGCTGGGGCGTGGGTGGCTGGGTCGCCTACTACGCTGTGGCCATTACTTACGTTTTAGGTCTTCACATTTTAGGTATCACCCTCTAACGCTGATCTTTATGGCTACGCGAAAGAAAACCGCTCAAAATGACGCAGTCAATGCTCGCGCCAACTACGTGTTGGGGCTTTTGGGCGGCGTAGTCAAAGCGCCACCTCAACCCTCAAAAGAAGCCATGCAGTATTACGCTCGGGAAGCTGCCGAGGGCAATCCTGATGCTCAATACCAATTGGCTCGTCTTTTAGTGGACGGTCAAGTCCTCTCCACCAATAATCGAGCGGCGCTTAAGTGGCTAAAAAAAGCCGTTGAGAAAGATCACGCTGCCAGTCAACACCTTCTCGGGCAAATGTACTGGCGAGGTCAAGGCGTCACCCGAGACCCCAAACGCGCCCTTGAACTTTTCCGCCAAGCGGCCATTTCCGGTAACGCTCAAGCTGAATACGATTTAGGCTGCGCCTTGATGGACGGTGAAGAAACCGAAAAAGACGCTTATCAGGCTTTACGTTGGTTTCGCTTAGCCGGCGCCCAAGGGCATGCTCAAGCTCAGTACCGTGTGGGTGAGGCCATGGCCCATGGCTTAGGTTGTGAACCCGATCTTATTCAAGCAGCCAACTGGTTAAGAAAAGCCGCTATTAATAATGAGCCTAAAGCCCAGTACGAGTACGGACTTCTTTTTACGCGTCCCGACTATCCTAAACACAATGAAGCGGAAGCCTTCCGTTGGATTAAGCTTTCTGCCATGGCGGGGTTTGCTCCTGCCCAATACCAGTTAGCGCATTTTTATCAATTGGGTGAAGGCACTGTAGCTTCCTATGATGAAGCCTTCCGCTGGGCTCGTAAAGCAGCGCTTCAAGACGATAAGAAGGCGTTAATGCTATTGGCCAACTTCTATCGCTTTGGTGCCGGTTGCGCTACTGACCCTGTTGCGGCTTACGCTATTACGAGTTACGTTTGCTTGGATCAAGATGAAGATCAAGCGCGTGCCCTGTTGGATACATTGGAAGGCAGTATTGCTGCCACGAAACGCGCTCAAATTCAGAAAACGTTGTTAAGCGCCAAAAATGCGGCTGACTTACTTAACAATTTGCCGAGTTGATTGTCTTCAAACTCGGCATTTTGTCTAGACCTGTTGGTTAATCTTTCGAATTAATTGGAATTGAAGCCCTAGGGCACTCACCACTCGACACATGGTCGTAAAGGACAAGTTGCGGCCATTGAGCAAGCGATCAATGTCTTTTAAGCATTGCTCATTGTTAATGGGCAAAACGTTTGACTTCAAAGCCACCTGCAAAGCACTACGAATCCCCGATCCGTCACCGGGATCGACTTCTGCACTTTTTAAAAGAACCTTCATCCAATCGTCTTCGGTCGAAAGCAGTTCTTGGGTTTCAAAAAGCGGCAAACTTTCAATCGGTAATTCATCACGAGTCACGGCAGACTTCTCTGCCTTTTTTTTTCAACTCATTTCCTCATTCCTTTCCGCAATTGACAAAAAAAGCCGAGATGCCCCAATGAGACACCTGCGGCTCTTTGAGAAAATTCAATTATTTCTTTTGCGTGCGTTGACGAACAGCTTCAAATAAGCAAATGCCCGTGGCAACGGAAACGTTCAAGCTTTCAACGGAACCCGTCAACGGGATCTTGGCCAAATCGTCACAACGCTTACGCGTCAATTGACGAAGACCGGGGCCTTCAGCACCCATCACCCAAGCAAAGGCGCCCGTTTGATTGAAGTCGTAAATCAACTTCGTGGCTTCACCGGCTGCGCCCACCACCGTCACACCGGCATCACGCAATTCGACAATGGCAGCGGCCAAGTTCGTCACTTGAACCACCGGTACCGTTTCAGAAGCGCCGGCAGCGGCCTTGGCGGCAGCTGGCGTCATGGATGCAGAGCGATCCTTCGGGATAATTACGGCGTGCACGCCTGCTGCATCGGCCGAGCGCAAGCACGCGCCAAAGTTACGCGGATCGGTAATACCGTCCAAAATCAAGAATAAAGAATCCGGACGAATCTCGTCCATCAATTCGTCAAAGCTCATGCCCATGTCAAGTTCTTTGGCCATGGCCACAATGCCTTGGTGCGGAACGTCTTTACTGACCATGCCGCTTAAACGTTCGTGAGAAGCGTGCATCACTCGGATGCCGGCAGCATCTAACTCTTCACGCATTTGTACCATGCGCTTATCGTGACGGGACGGATCCACATAAACCGTCAAAATGCTATCAGGGGCATTGCGAAGACGAGCACCCACGGCGTGAAAGCCCGCCAAAACCATATTCTTAGCCATGTTTCAAACCTAACAAGTGAAACTCAAAAATTAAACCGTTATTGTACCGTTATTTGACGAGTCGGAAGTCAATTCGACGACGATCTTCATCGATTTCCATGACTTTCACCTTGACGCGATCACCCACGGCAAAGCGTTCACCGAAGTCTTGTCCCACCAAAGTACCGTCAGCGGCATAAATAAAGTAGTCATAGCCCAAGTTCGAGATATGGACAAAGCCTTCAACGAAGATTTCATCCAATTCCACATAGATCCCAAATTGGGTAACGGCAGTGATACGACCCTTATAGGTCTTATTACCCTTGGCGTTGGCTTTCATGTAGCGGCACTTTAACCATGCCATCACATCGCGGCTAGCTTCATCGGCACGGCGCTCGCAAGCGGACGTAATCTTACCGAGACGCACCCAGTCGTCTTTGCCTTGAACAAACTTTGTATTGGCCGTAACCTTAGGCATTGCTTGAAGCGTACGCTCTAACCCTTGACCGCTGTAGCTCGTTAAGACAGCGCACGAAGCCTCATAGACTTCGGGCTGATAGTGACGACGTGACAAAATGGAGCGAATCGTACGATGGACTAAAAGGTCGGGATAGCGACGAATGGGCGAGGTGAAGTGAGTATAGGCTTCATAACCCAAACCGTAGTGACCGATATTGTCCGGTGCGTAAACCGCACGTTGCATGGAGCGCAACAAGAGCATTTGTACTTCATCGGCATAGGGGCGACCGGCAATTTGTTCAATCACCTCTTCATAGTCAGCCGCCGTCGGATGATCCCCGCCTCGCAACTGCAAACCAAAGCCACTTAACATTTGACGCAATTGCTTTAAGCGCTCAACCGCCGGTGCATCATGCACACGGTACAAACATAAGCGATCGTGACGAGCAATAAAGTCAGCGGCACACGTGTTGGCCGCTAACATACACTCTTCAATCAATCGGTTGGCATCGGTGAGCTCTCGAGCCACAATTGCCACCACTTCACCCATATCATTAGTGAGCGCTTGAGACTCTCGCGTTGTGAAATCAATGGCCCCACGACGCTCGCGAGCTTTGCGTAAAACTTTATAGAGGTCGTAGAGGGCATCCAATTGCGGCTTCATATCAGACGGCAGCTTTTGTTCATCCGTGCTACTACCTGACAAATAAGACCAAACGTCGGTATAGGTTAAGCGGGCGTGAGACAAAATCAGAGCCGGATAGAACTGATAAGCCGTCACCATTCCTAATGGGGAAATGATCATGTCGCAGACCATCGTGCAACGCTCGACACCAGGATTTAAGGAACAAATCCCGTTACTTAACTTTTCCGGCAACATCGGAATAACACGACGCGGGAAATAAACAGAGGTGGAGCGAAGCTGCGCGTCTTTATCTAAAGGTTGACCGGGCTTAACGTAGTGACTGACGTCGGCAATAGCGACTAAAAGACGGCAATCCCCGTTTTCCAACGGTTGAGCAAAGACGGCATCGTCAAAGTCTCGGGCGTCTTCCCCGTCAATCGTGCAAAACGGCACGTCACGCAAATCCACACGACGGGCACGATCTTTGGCCATCACGCGAGAGGGCAACTTTTCAGTCTCTTGAAGCGTCTCGGTGCTGAATTCATGTGGAACACCAAACTGACGAACGGCCAATTCAACTTCTAACTCCGCGTCGTTATTGACAACCAACTCGTGTTGAATTTCAATCGACACCTTGGGGTTGTCATCACTCGGATAACCCACAATGCGGGCAACGACCTTCTTATCAACCCAAGCATCAAGCTTTTCTTCTTTTTGCGTAAAGCCCACACTTAAGTAACTTAAACGCGGATCGAACTTTCTGAAGTGATAGCTCTTCGTGCCGTTTCGTTTAACAGCGCACTTGACCTCACCCACGATTTCCGTCACGGAGTGCTCAACCACTTCTTTAATAATGGCTGTTGAATTCATGGGGCCGTAACCGAAATTGACCTTATCTCCGGGCAAATACTGGCGAGCCTTGTCTTCAATGATCGGAATCTTTTGACCCGTTTCGTCGTCAACAACAAAGGGATAGTTTTGCGCATAACAAAGCACTACACCAGTTCTGACTTTGGCGCTCGGGTGACTAAAGGTATTGTTTTGTGCGTTATAGGAAATTCGGGAGTCGTCCATCAATCGCATCAAAACGGCATTAAACATCTTGTCGTTGAGCTTGCGGTAGTCTTGTTGGAGCAAAACGTACAATTCGCCCGGATCAAGCTCTGTTGCGCTTGACAATAAAATAGCCACCGCTTTTTGGGTGAGCTCCTGTTCAACATAACTCTTGACTCGACCGGCTGACTTCGCCGGTTTACGCGTGGTATTGCGCTTCGTCTTAACGATTTTAGGACGAGGCATTTTTTTCAAATTCGTCAAAATTTTCTCTCTTACTGATATAATGGCCACCTCGTTTCTCAAAAGTGTTCATCACTTTTGATTGGGCCCAGGTGGCGAAATTGGTAGACGCACCAGCTTCAGGTGCTGGCGTTGTAAAAGACGTATCGGTTCGAGTCCGATCCTGGGCACCACTTCTCTTCTTTTTCTAACTTAATTCCTAAGAAAAGCAGCTTGTCCACGAGAGCTAGAGTCTCGTCTTTCGTGCGTCTTCGTGCAAATCGCATACAGCTAGATGGTAACACGGAAAAGACATTCTCATTTGACTTTTTCATTGATTTGAGCGATTTTACGAGGAAATTTGTAACTGAATTCATGGGGTGAGATTGTCAGAAATTCCTACCCTTCTCGGCACCCGTTTGCATCTGACTTCCGAAACACGGTCAGAAATAGACAAAGGGCCAGTCCGAAGACCAGCCCCTGCAAAACTAATTCAAGTTTTGAAAATCTCTAAGTTACTTCATTAGAAGAACAACTTAGCACCAACGTTAGCACGCCAATCGAGATCGATGTCACCACCGGTACTCTTTTGAACGTCAGCAAAGACGTAGAAGTTATCGCTAACCTTGAGGTTCGTACCGATAGCGAACTCAACCCAGCTGTCATCCATATCTTGGCTCATCTTGTAAGTGTTACCGTTCGTCGTGAAGGAGCCGTCCACTTCACCCGTGAAGTCACGCAAACCGGACACTCGAACGTAAGCAGAACCCATAGCGTAGTTCATACCAGCCATCACACCAATGCGACCGACCAAGGAATCCGTCGTATCGACATCGATCGTGCGATGTGCAGTCGTTTCAGACTCGCTCGACAAACTGCTATAGACCAATTGCACTTGCGGTTCAACGTAGAAGGAGTCAGAAACCGTAAAGCGATGACCCGTTTCAATACCGAAAATGTAACCCGTACGATCCAAAGAGCCCTTATCAAAGGCACCGCCAACCAAGTTGTAGAAGTCATAATCAGACTTCAAGCTACCAACCTTAGCGACCATGTCAACGAAAGAGCCACCTTCGTGGTTCCACATGGCATACAAAGCACCGGAGTAAGTATCCGATTCCGTGCTGCCGTTCACGAAGTCGCCTTCGCCTTGCGTGTAAGCAAAGCTGGCACCCACCGTCCACGGGCTGTTACCGATGCGAGCATCACCGCCAACTTCAATCGTGTTGAATTGGTTGTCCATGTGACGATCGTCATACTTGTATTCGCCACCGTTGTAGCGAGCCCAAGCACCGTATTGACTCGGCGACGTACGCAAAGTGCTCATACGAT
>DYCH01000018.1:0-8517 GCA_019418235.1 Sutterella sp. | reverse complement strand
CGTTTAACGTCGTGATTTCGTTGCGCCAAGCAACAGCGGAGGCAACGGCCATGTCAACCGTAGATTGCGTAAGGTCAGAGGCTTCAACCGCCACTTCCCCCGTCACGGCATCAACAGAAGCCGTGAAGTTCGTACCATAGCCATTCAAGGAACCCGTGTTACCTTCTGCGACGTTAAGTTCTACTGCACTATTCATAACTTCAGCGATTTCTTCAGGTGCAAAATTATCCACAGCATTCGCAGTAAAAGTTACCTCAGTCGATTCAACATCATTTTGACCAATTGACAAGTTTTTCCCCGCAGTTGCAAAAGAGTCGAACTCAAAGGATGCATTAGAACCAGAAAGATTGTCTACCGTTAAAGAACGGTCGCCAGACATTCTGAACTTGCTACCTGACGTTGTCATTGATGTAACTTTCGTCAACGTTGCCTCATCAGAGACTGTCGAAACTGTTACATCACTATTTTCTAATGACAAATTATTAAGATATTTAGCTTCAAGCTGAATATCTTCATTCGTGATTTCACTTAAATTAAGATTAGTTTGATTCAGTCCGTTTTTATCTGCAATGTAAACCAAACCTTCAACTTTTGAGCCTTCTGCTAAAGTTAAATCAACCGTATGATCTGTTGCGTAAACTGCGATAGCAGAAGCACCGTTCGTACCAGCAAGCAAACCTGTATTTTTAAATGTCGTAGTGCCAGTTTTGCTATCAGGTCCAATTAGAACAGCGGCTGAATTCTCACCGTCAACCATAATAGATCCAGAGTTAGTCATTGATACCCCAACTCCATTTGCCTGACCGGCTGCTCCTTTGTTATCAACTAAGCCAAAACCCGTGTGAACCTCAACCACTCCTGCGTTCTCAATACTGTTTAGGCCAGGATTCCCTTGTGTATTTGCAACGATTGCTGATCCACCCCAAACAACAATTTTCCCCTTGTTAATTGCTCCGCCATCATCTACGCTAATACCTTTAGCCTTTGTGTTTGCGCCACTTCCATTAACATAAATGACACCACCTTCACCATTGATAACGATTGAATTTGAACCGTACATTGTCGCCAAGCCAGCTGTATAACCACCTTGACCATCTACATAAATCGATCCTTCATTAGTTACACTTGACTCGTTTCGAGCCAAAATACCAAATGAAGAGGTAGCTCCGGATTGAATATTTTTACCACTTGAATAAACCGAGTCCTCATTGACAACATTACCAGTAAAAACGTCTAAAGCAGCAACCCCATTTATTTGATCGCCATTGACATTTACAACATGATCAGAAGACTTTGCAGCTTCCCAATCAACTTGATCTGCAGCAAAAACACCACAAGACGCTGCTGCAACTGCCATTGCAATAATCGATTTCTTAAACATAATTTCTAACTCCATAGAGAAACAGAGAACAAATTCCCTTATGGCAATTCTGCCCCCCCCCAAGCCATAAAATGCTTTGACCCTAATCAATGAAAAGCGGAATCTACGTGTAAACCCTTAAACTATCCCTTCAATAGTTATCACCCTAAATTCCAACGTTTGGATACATCTCTACCTTTTTTAAACCCTGCCTTGTGATACTCTGTCTGCATCACTACCCTGCGGGGAAGATATGGACAAAAAGTTCATTTTTTTAAACCACGACTTAATTCCAAGGAAAATCACTACTTAATAATTAGGTCAATAACTATAAGCACCCTACTATGCGTACTTACGACTCTATCATCATCGGTTTTGGCAAAGGCGGCAAAACGCTCGCCGGTTGGCTTGGCGCTCAAGGCAAGTCCGTTGCCCTTATTGAACAATCCCCTGAAATGTTCGGAGGCACCTGTATTAACATCGGCTGCATTCCGAGTAAATTCATGGTTGAGCAATCTCACAAAATTGATACTCAAAACACGTTTGAAGAAAAGTCGCTTCAATACGCCGATGCCGTCGCTCGTAAACGTCAATTGGTCGGCATGCTTCGCGGAAAAAATAAAGACAAGCTCGTGGGCAGTAACGTTGAACTGATTGTCGGTCGTGCTTCTTTTGAAGGTTCGCATCAAGTTAAGGTTGAACTTTTCAATGGTGAAACGCTCACTTTATCCGGCGAAAAGATCTTTATTAATACCGGTGCCCAATCGATCGTACCGACAATTGACGGTATGACCGAGTCCTCTCGCGTATATACGAGTACAGGACTTCTTGACCTGGATGTTCTTCCCCGTCGATTGGTCATTTTGGGGGCAAGCTACATTGCCCTTGAATTTGCCTCAATCTTTGCTCGCTTTGGAAGTGAAGTCACGGTTTTGCAACGCGGTACGCAATTTTTAGCCAAGGAAGATGCTGATGTCGCTCAGGTCATAAAAGCCGGTCTTGAAAAGCAAGGCGTGACGATTTTGGAGGGTGTTCAACTCGCACGAATTGAACCTCTAACCTCTCATGACATTCTTCACCTGCGTGGAGCTTTTGGCGAAAAGACGATTGATGCTGAAGCCTTGCTCGTTGCAACCGGTCGTCGCCCCAATACCGAAGGTCTTAACTTGAAGGCCGCGGGCGTGGATGTCACGGATAAGGGTGGTATTTTGGTCGATGAAGAAAACCGTACGACCGCAGGGCACATCTTTGCAATGGGCGACGTGACAGGTAAAGAGCAATTTACCTACATTTCGTTGGATGACTTCCGAATCGTGAAGTCTGCACTTGAAGGCAAAGGTCAACGCACAACGATGAATCGTGGCGAAGTGCCCAATTGCGTCTTCATTGACCCGCCCTTCTCTCGTGTGGGTCTGACGGAAAAAGAAGCCCGTGAAAAGTTCACCTCCGTTTTAGTGGCCACGATGCCGACGGCTGCGATTCCCAAATCGCATATCTTGGGCAATACCACGGGGATGTTAAAGATGATTGTTAACGGTGAAACCAATGAAATCTTAGGCGCACACTTTTATTGCGCTGAATCTCACGAGATGATTAACCTTGTGAAACTCGCCATGGATCAGCACATCCCCTACACCGTGCTTCAAAACTTTATCTTCACTCACCCGACGATGAGTGAAAGCATTAACGATCTCTTAGGTCTTTTGAAGTAACAAGTGTCTTAAACTCAAAAAAGTTCTGTCTCAAACACCTGAGGCAGAACTTTTTGTTTGGGGAATTAATTATTTTGGTCTTTTTGTGCCCAAGCACGAATCGCTTCCGTTACCACATCTAAGTCGGCAGACTCTTTGTAATAGCGATCAATTTCGCAAAGTGACTTTAAGATTTCAAAATCGTGCGGTGCACCACCCAGCGTTTTATTTGCCACTTCTAGCGCTTCTTCAAGACTCTCCCCTGCCTTGAGCTTTCTGAGAATGTCATCATAAAGCGGCTTTTGATCGGATTGCGTAATTTGGATCAGACGTTCAGCAAGTGTTGTAGGTGTGAACATCTTGGCGGTGTTCATGGAGGGGTTGAACTTAAAACTCTTTCCACCAAAATTTATAAGCGCTGCTTGCAAAAAGCTCTTTTGACCTCTGGGAGGAACCTTACCCAACGGAGCGACTTCTAAGACAACGTTCCAAAACTTCCAAGCCTCATCATCGAGTTCGCCCGCATCTTCACTTTGTAATACCTGAATTAAAAAGCTTCGATCAAAGTAATGCAGCACCCGAACCACGTCCTCGCTTTTGCCTTTATTCATGACGACGGCCAGTACTTCATGGGGTTTTTCAACACAATCTTGAGGACTTCGCCACCAAAGGTAACGCGCCAATTGCATCACAAAGTGTTTTTGAAAAGGTTTAAGTTCTTGAGCCATGATGATTAAAACAAAAGGTTAACAACGATATTGTGCCACTTAATCGCTAATACTAAGTTACAGCGAGGGGTTAAAGGGATTAGAATAGCGCCATCAACTCTCTAACTCTCTCATTACTGAGCACATAAAAATGATGAAACAATCGTTATGGGCCTTGGGGGCGGCGGCACTTTTTTCAATGATGGCCGTTTTCGTCAAGCTCTGCAGCGGTCACTTCGGTACCTTTGAATTGGTGTTTTACCGCTCCCTGATCGGTGTTATCACGATATTAATCTTTGTCCGTAGTAACGGTTTAAGCCTCAAGACCGAACATTTAGGCGGACACATCATCCGCTCCGTTTTAGGGACTTCAACGGTTGTCCTTTGGTTTTTCACGATCGGTGAAATGCCCTTGGGCACCAACATGACACTCATCTACACAACGCCTCTTTTCATGGCGGCCAACTTCATCATCTTGGCCTGGTTGCGCAAAGAATCTGCACCTTGGGGCATTATTTTGGCCATTTTCTTCGGCTTTACCGGTGTGACCACCGTTTTGCAACCCTCTTTTGAAGCCGGTTACCTTATTCCTGCCATGATTTGTTTATTGGTTGCCTTTATTGACTTAATCGTTTACTGGCAAATCAAGGAATTGGGCAATTTAAAAGAACCCTCTTGGCGTATTGTGTTTTACTTCACGAGTTTCGGTACGGTCTCGGGCCTTCTGGGCGCTTTTCTCTTTCAAGGCGGCATGCACATGCCCACGCTTGAGTCGGGCGCTTACCTCATCGGTATGGGCATTTGCGCCACGCTTGCTCAAATCTGTACGACGCGCTCTTATGCCTACGGCAATATGCTTTTGAGCTCTTGCTTAGGGTTCTCTGCCATTCCGTTCTCCGCTTGCATGAGTTTCATCTTCTTTGCCGAATACATCACTTGGAATGGTTTAATCGGTATGATTATGATTGTGATTGCAGGCGTCTTCGCAACGATTTACACTAAGAAAACCGAAGCGCAAGCCAAGGCGAAAGAAGCCAAAGCTAACGCCTAACACATTTTCGATTAAACATAGAAAGGACCATCATCATGGCTGATAAGAAAGAAACGGCACAAGCCGAAGAACAAAATAACGTCTGGGTTTGTGACAACATTGCCGTGACGCACTGTGATGTCAATGACAAGGGTATTGTCTACACCGTTACTTGGGTCGACTTCATGGGCTTGCAACGCTCTGCCAAGTTTAACCGCGAAGATTGCTACTTTGACTTCGCTACCGTTTTGAAGACGTTGGTGAAGGGCGGTTATCGCTACAACACGATGTTGCCGCAAGCCGCAGCAGTCGTTCAACAACGCTTGACGGCTTTCCGTCCGTCTCAAGAAAGCGTTCAAAAGGCATTGGACTCCATGAAGAAGTAATCTTCATTGAAGATTTCGCCAAAAAGAGCTCGAATTTCGGGCTCTTTTTCGTTGTCTCAAGAGTAATTAAGTCCGTGTTTTGAGGCCCAAAACTGTTAAAATGCCATCATTAATTTCTACCAATGAAACGGGATTGCCAAATGATTACCGATCACGAAGTCCAACAATGTCGCCTTCAAACCATCCGTGACGTGGTTCGCTACGCCATGACGCAGTTTGAAACCCATAAGATTTTCTACGGTCACGGTTGCACCAACGCTTATGAAGAAGCCTACTTCTTAGTGGCTCGCACGTTAAAGCTCGGCTTTGAAGATTTGGATCGTTTCTGGGATGCCCGCGTCTCCAACGCCGAATTAAAGCTTTTGTTGGAACGCATCCACTTGCGCGCGGTTGAAAAGCTTCCGATGCCCTACATTTTGAAAGAGTCTTGGTTGGTTGATCACCAATTCTATTGCGATGAACGCGTCTTGATTCCCCGCTCTTATATCGCTGAACTCTTAAAAGATGAGTTAGCTCCATGGGTTCCCAATGCTGAACGCGTCACACGTGTGTTGGATCTTTGCACGGGCTCTGCCTGTTTAGGGATTTTGGCCGCTGAAGCCTTCCCCAATGCCAAAATTGACTGCGTTGATATCAGTAAAGACGCTTTGGAAGTCGGCGAAATCAATGTTGCCGAATATGGTTTGGAAGATCGTATTGAATTGATTGAAAGCGACCTCTTTAATGCAATCCCTGACCGTCAATACGATGTGATTATTTCCAATCCTCCGTATGTGACGACCGAGGCCATGAATAACCTTCCCGGTGAATACCAACATGAACCGGCCTTAGCCTTAGGCGCCGGTGACGACGGTTTGGATATTGTTCGTCGTATGTTGTCTCAAGCCGCTTCTCACCTAACGCCTAAGGGTGTTTTAGTGGTTGAAGTGGGTGACGGCCGTGCCGCTTGTGAAGAAGCTTATCCGCGCTTACCTTTCACGTGGTTGGCCACGGAAGCCGAAGAAGAGATGGTCTTCCTCTTACGTAAGGAAGAGTTGCCTTAATGCTTCGTCTGCAAGATATCAGTTTAATGCGTGGCGTTCGGGTCTTGTACTCGAACGCTACGCTTTTAGCCAACCCCGGTGAGCGTGTTGGGCTTGTAGGCAACAACGGTTGCGGCAAGTCCTCTCTTTTGGCGGCCATTTTGGGCGAAGCACCGATTGAATCGGGCGATATTGAAGCTCCCGAACAACACTTAATCGGCCACGTCGCTCAAGACATCGATAACATTGATGAAGTGGCCATTGACTGGGTAATCGGTGGCCACGGTCCCTTAATTGAGGCACGTAAAGACTTGGCCAACGCTCAAACCGACATGGAATTGGCGCAAGCGCATGCTACGTTGGCAGAACTCAATGAAGGTGCCATTGAAGCACAGGCCAAAATCATTTTGCACGGGCTAGGCTTTACCGAAGCCGCAACGACTCAACGTGTTAAAGATTTCTCGGGCGGTTGGCGAAACCGTTTGGCTCTGGCACGCGCTTTGATGTGTCCGGCCCAGTTGTTGCTTCTTGACGAACCAACGAACCACTTGGACATGGACAGTGTCATTTGGTTAGAAGCGTGGCTCAAACGTCAACAAGCCACAACCATCATCATTAGCCACGACCGCGAGTTCTTAGACCGAAGTGTGAACACCATTTGGTCGATTGAAGACAATACGATTCGCCGCTATGCAGGCAACTACAGTGCCTTTGAAGCCATGCGTATTGAACGCTTGCGCCAACAAGACGCTGCCGCCAAGGCTTATGAACGCGAAAGCGCTCACTTGCAAGCCTTTATTGATCGCTTCCGCTACAAAGCGACCAAAGCTCGTCAAGCCCAATCTCGCATCAAAATGCTGGAACGCTTAAAGGCTGTGGAACCCGTACGTGCAACACGTGAGTGGCGTTTTGTATTCTTGCAACCGGAACGTTGCCCCGAGCATTTGGTTGAAGCCAAGAGCGTAGCGTTAGGCTATGGCGAAAAACGCATTCTCAATAATGTGAGCTTTTCGATTCGATCCGGTGAACGCATCGGTGTTTTAGGGGTCAACGGTGCGGGTAAATCCACGCTCATTAAAGGTATTTGCCAAGAATTAGCCGTTCAGCACGGAGAATTTCGTTTCGGTCAGGGCCTGCAAATCGGCTACTTTGCCCAACACCAACTTGAGCAACTCCGTGAAGACGAGACACCCTTGCAACACTTGCGTCGCAAGGCGCCCGAAGAACGAGAACAAGTGCTTCGCGACTTCTTGGGTCGCTTTAAGTTCTCGGGCGACATGGCCTCAAGCCCCGTCGGCCCATTCTCCGGTGGCGAAAAAGCCCGACTTGCCTTAGCCCTTTTAGCTTGGGATAAACCAAACCTTTTGGTATTGGACGAACCGACCAACCACTTGGACATGGAAACGCGTGAAGCGTTGACAATGGCCCTGTCTTCCTTTGAGGGCTCTGTTCTTATCGTCTCCCACGATCGTCACTTGTTGGCAGCAACGACAGAACGCTTGATGCTTGTTCATGACGGCGAAGTGAAAGACTTTGACGGTGACTTGGATGACTATGCTGCTTTGGTGTTGGAATCGCGAAAGGCCACGTTAACGGCGGCTAAAGCCAAAACAGAAACGGTCACACCTAACGCCAATAAAAAAGAAGCCCGTCAGCAAGCAGCCCAAGAGCGTCAACGCATTGCGCAATTGAAAAAGCCTCTTCAAAAGAAGCTTGCTGATATTGAAAAGAAACTTAATCCGCTCAATACGGAATTAAAAGACTTGGACAGCACATTAGCGGATTCAGCTTTTTATGAAGGCAATCCCGACGACGTCGCCAACACGTTAAAGCGTCGTGGCGAAGTGGCCGCCGCTGTTGAAGAACTTGAGATGGCTTGGCTTGAAGTCTCTGAAGCCATTGAAGCTATTGTTTAACCCAAAGAAAATTATGAAATCTTTTCTTCCTGATATTCCTCCGATTTTGGAGCCTGAAAACCGATTAGCCAAGGGCTTGGTACTCGCCTACTCTCTGATGATCATGGGGTTGCTCTTTTTTGCCATTGGCTTTATTTTCCGTGAGCTCTTATTGGAAATCTTTGTGACACAAACGCCCTTGGATAGCGTTGTTCACCGAGATGACTACATCGAAATGTGGAAGGCAAGCCTGCGCTTTGATGCGAAGTTTGCCTACCTTGCAATTCTCCCCGGTCTCTTTTTTGCTGCCGTAAGCATTGTGGGCGGTGCCGTTTATCGCTACTGCTGCCGATTAACAACCGTGTTTGTCGCTCACGTCTTCGGTTGGTTTTATTTATCCAACGTTGCCAACCTTCACTACATCAA
>DYCH01000017.1:60810-73001 GCA_019418235.1 Sutterella sp. | reverse complement strand
CTGAAATAGTTAAGTGAATAACTTAAATTATTTAACTTTTTAAGTTGTATTTAACTAAATTTTTATTATTTAGTTAAATTTTAAGAAAAGAGTTAAATGATTTACTTAAAAACTTAAATTTGATTTTGCAAAATGATTCCTAAAAACTTACTAGAACTCTTGAACAAAGTTCAAGCCAATAAGACCGAAAACCAAGAGTTAGAGATTAAATCTGCTCAAAAAGGGTGCCCGAGTCGTCTTTATGACACGCTTTCGAGCTTTTCAAATCAAGATGCCGGCGGAACGATTTTATTTGGTGTAGATGAGAACTCAAACTTTTCGGAAGTTGGTGTTTATGATGCAAATGATTTGCAAAAGCAGGTTAATAACCAGTGTAAGCAAATGGAGCCCGTGGTTCGTCCGATATTGACGGTGGTAGAAAAAGATGGCAAGCATTTTGTAAGTGCTGAAATCCCGGGTTTAGATTTGGCTGACAGACCTTGCTTTTATAGAGGCCAAGGTCGTCTAAAAGGTGCGTATACACGTGTTGGCGACAGTGATGAGTCCATGACGGAGTACGAGATTTATAGTTTTGAGTCCTTTCGGAAAAAGTACCAAGACGATATTCGTCCGATCGAGCGTGCAAGTTTAGATGACTTAAATGTTGATGAGTTAAATGCGTACATTACGCAACTTAAATTGAATAAACCCAATTTAAGTCAATTGCCAGTTGAGAAAATCTATTCGTTAATGAGTATTCTCAAAAATCAACATCCCACGCTTGCCACTACGATGATGTTTGGTTTGTATCCACAAGCTTTTTTCCCACAATTGAGCATTATTGCAACGGTTGTGCCAGGCGAGAAAGTGGGCGACTTAACCCCAGATGGCGAACGCTTCATTGATAATGAACGTATTGAAGGGACAATCCCTCAACAATTTGCACGAGCGTTAAGTTTTGTGCGAAGAAATATTCGAGTCAGCACGTACATTAATCCTCAAACAGGGATGAGAGAGGATCGCGCAGAGTATTCGATTGCAGCCATTCGTGAAGCACTTTTGAATGCACTTGTGCACAGAGACTATAGTGTTCACACGGAAGGTCAACCGATTCAACTTCAGATTTTCAGCAATCGCATTGAAATTACGAATCCGGGGGGACTCTATGGTCGTCTCACGGTTGATCAATTAGGTAATACGCAACCCGATACGCGTAACCCTGTTTTGATTTCGATGATGGAAGTGTTGAAGATAACTGAAAATCGTTATTCTGGCATTCCCACAATGATTGCAGAAACTCAAAAGATGGGATTGGAAGAACCTCAATTCTCTGATAAAAGGGGATCCTTTTGTGTGACCTTCTTCAATAAAAAAGCTGAAGTAGCTGAGGCCGTTCAAAAAACGGGTGATGTTACGGAAGATATTTTGAAATTCTGTCAAACGCCGAAGTCTCGACAAGAAATCAGCGAATTTTTGGGAATTGCTACCGTTTCCTATACGTCGAGAACTTACATCAAGCCTTTGTTGGAATCGGGGCGACTTCAGATGACGTTACCCGATAATCCCCGAAGCTCGAAGCAGAAATTTGTTGCTGCGTGACGTTGGATTAGATAACTGAGTTTAGAAACTGGGCAAGACAGGAGAGTCTGAGTTGAATCTCCTGTCTTGTTGCCATTAAGCGATGAGTTCACCAAAATCTTTATGAAGTTTGGATTGCGCTTCTTGTAACTGATCAAAGAGTCGATTAAGTGTCATTTCATCGGCATTTAGAAGTTCTTGACCAGCGATTTTAAGTTTGAGAAGCGACTCCGGTTGAGGGCCACCATCAACAGCTCTTTCTGCCACGATATGAGCCGGACTCAAAACTGCTCTAAATCCCATTTCATCAAAAGGAAACTCAGAGGGTAAATTCGGTAACTCCTCTTTGAGTTCATCTCGTAGCGCTTCATAAATTTTGCGAGCTTCTGCTAAAGGGAAGTCCTTGGGTGTCCATTGATTATTGCGAGCAACGGTCACCATTCGACTGGCAAAACCGTGACCAACACGGAATGGAATTCCGAATTTACGCATCAAAACGTCAGCAAGCTCTTGCGAGGCCGTCCAATCAAGGTTGAGTTCTTCTAAGGCTCGATCTTTATCAATACGCAACATGGAAAGAAGCGTAGCAAAGGCTTCAACGACTTTGGCGGCATCATCAAGCATTTCAATGTTGAGTTTTTCGTCTTTAGCGTCATACATACCGGTGGGCAAGTTATGAGCACGCATAATGACACTATTTAAGCTACCGAGGACAGCATTGGCATCACGTCGAACGTCAATAATGGGGCCGGGGTTACGCTTTTGTGGCATGGCGCTTGATGCATACGTCGCAGAAACAAGAATCCAAGGTCGAGGTTGTGCATACTGTTGCATGATTTCTGCAATGAATTGACTGATATGCAACATCGGATGAACCAATTCAATGGCGGCGTCAATCATGACATCCGTGCCACCCACTTGCCCTGCGTCAAAGGTGTTGGCAACCGGGCGGTCAAAACCGAGGTAGTCGGACATGCCTTGACGATCAAGTGGCCAACCTGTGCCATTGAGAACACAGGCACCCATCGGGCATTCATTAAGACGAGTGTAAGTGCTTAACGAACGATCAAAGTCACGAGCAAAAGCCGTTGTATGAGCTAAAAGAACATGAGCAAGTGAAGAGGGTTGTGCCGCAACGCCATTCGTATAGCAAGGAATCAACACATCAGGGTTGTCTTCAACTAACTTTAAGAAGCCTTGTCGAACCGCAAGAAGCGCTTTCATGAGACGCAACGTTGAGTCACGCATCATGGCTCTTTGAAACGTTGCATGAATGTCTTGAGAGCTTCGTCCCGCATGCATGAGAGTGGCAGTTAATCCAGCTTCTTTTACAACAAGCGGTTCGTAGCGGATGTACATCTTGGGACGAGGATTACCTTTGATATTGCCGTTGACTTCAACACGAGTAACCGCTTTTCCGAAGTTGCGAGCCTCGCTTTCGGTGAGTAACCCTTTTTTCTTATTGGTTAAAAGCGTTGCTTTATTGACTTCATTAATCCAAAAGAACTCGTCACGCGGAGGAACGTCATCCCAACTCGTTAAATCTTCAGCTGCGCCAGCAGCTCCGGTAGATTGCAATCCTAATGTCATTTTTAATCTCTTTAAGTTATGAGTTTTTTTGAGGGGATGGTAATGCACCATCCCCTTAAATTTGTGAATAAATTACATCATAAGGATGGTGGTGATGAGCGAAACCACCAAACCCGCCGTGCAAGGAATCAAGGTACGGCGGACAATCGCAAAGGGACTGACTTTGGCAAAGCCAGCCATGATAATCACGACGCCAGCCACAGGAGAAATGGGGCGAGTCATTTCGCTAGCTAATTGCATCATCATGGCAAGATCAACGGCGTTGCCACCAAGTGCCGTAGCCACTTCCGGAGCGATCGGAACAAGACCCGTGAAGGAGGCGACGCCACTGCCTGTCAGTACCGTAATGATGGCAATGACACCAGACAGAACAACACCGGTACCCGCCATACCCATACCAAGCGACTTGGCACCATCAATAAGCATTGCGACAAGGCCGGTGTTGGTGAGGCCAGCTGCAAAGAGTGCTGCAACAAAGATGAGACCGACAACGTTCGTGAGCATATTGCCCATCCCTTGGAACATCGCATGTCCGTCTTTAAATACTGCAGTGATATCGCGTCTATTGGCTAAATCTACAAGAAGCGCAACAACCCAGCCGATAAACATGGCTGTTGCAACATCGAGGATAATGGTTTTGTACACCATCTTGTTGAAAACGAATAAGAGCACAAGCGGAACGATTGGCAAAAGCGCATAGTAAGCGGGCGTTGCATCAGCTTTCTTTTGTTTTTGAGCCAATTCTTCTACGTCAACCGTATTTTGAATAAGCCCGGCAGCTCGATCTTTATTGTCGAGGTACTTTTGTACCAAAATGTGCGCAACCACCACGGCAATAATCGAGGGAATTGCCACAGGGATTTGATACTTAATGAGGTACTCCATCGGTTCAATACCAGCCGTTTGTGCCGTAATCACAGCAATACCGCTAGATGGCGCATAGGAAAAGACAAGGGCCGAGGCAATGACCGCGGCTGAAGCGGCAGGGCTAACACCCACGCCTAAAAGTAACGGAAAGACGGAAACGGCGAGCAACGTTCCGAGCCCAGCAGCACTCGTCACAACAAGACCAAGCAAGTGACCGAGAAGAAAAACCGCACCCAAAATAACGTAAGGGGCTGAGAATTTCGAAAGGGGTCGAGTGCAGATCGCCACGAGCTTATCGGTTGCGCCAATTTGATCCATGTAAGCCGCAAAGCCACCGGCAACAAAGATGATGAAGCCAGCAGAAAGAAGTTGACTTCGAGACAGAACTCTCAACTGCTCGAAAAGGTCAAAACCGATAAACCCCGTTGACTTAGCTCCTCGAGGAAGAATGTTGTCAACACCACCTAAAACAGCCATTAAGTTAAGAGCGAGGCCAGCAAAAAGTAAAAGTGTTGTCACTTGAATCTTTTTTGCAATGCCGTAGCCCGTGAGGATCACAACGATAATGGCAAGAAATGGAAGAACTTGTTGCATTTTTAAGTCCTTTAAAAGGTACTTTAATGGTGGATAGGAGATCCGTTCCAACCGTTGATGTGTCGGATCTCCATCGTCATTCACGTATTAAAAATAATGAACCATACCGATGATGTATTCGTAACCCTTTTTAGTTTCGTCGGCTTGGTTGAGTTGTTCAACCGTTTGCTTGATGAAACCGGCGTCGGTATAAATGTGGGTACGTTTTGTCATCGGGTAGTCGTAGCCAATGGACACACCGTAGCGCGTAACGTCATACTTGGCCGTGCCGTTTTTATCGTCCGACAACTCTGCATTCATGTAACCACCGCCGAGTTTGACTTGCCCACCCCAGACGGGCGTTTGCAAAACGAGGGTTGTGCCGAAACCGTCGTAGTTTTGTTTGGTGACGGTGAGTTTGCCACTGTTATTAAGCGTTGATTCTTTGAAGTACTCGACCATAAAGAAGGGCTTAACAAAACCAAAGTCGTAAGCAATTTGCATACCGGCGGAGAACGGATCTTTGTGCGTCTTGTCGGAATAGGTTTCAGCATTGCCACGGTTAGTGGTATCGACAAGCATTTGAGCAAATAAAGGACCGTTTTGATAACGAAGGGCGCCAGCAAAATAACGATCCTTAGCGTTATTGGTTTCGCCTTCATCGCCGTTGGTGGCATTGGAGTATTGAAGATAACCCGTTAACCCTGCCATTTGAGGCGTAGCGTAAACGATGGAATTATCAACCGACCAGGTAGTGCCCGTCATGTAAGGCTTAAAACCACCGATGTACTTATCTTGTACACCACCGAAAGGATTGACGCGGTAGGAGTTATAAAGAGCGGTGGAGCCCACAACGCCCTTCATGTAACCTAAACGACCAACCGTAACCTTGCCGAAGGGGCCGGAAAGTGACAAGGACGATTCACGTTCCCAAAGGCGTCCTTCCGTTTGTAATGCACCCGTGTCACCTAAAAATTGACTTTCAAGAATAAAACCGATTTTGTAATCATTGCCAAGATCTTCGGTACCTTTAATGCCGAAGCGGGAAGAATTACGACCGCCGCTTTTCATGGCCGTATCCCAATGGCTACTGCCATCTTTGCCGGTATTTTTGCTAACCGTAAAACCGTAATCGAGTACACCGTACACTTTGATGTCGGCGGCTTGTGCACATGCTGCGAGACTAGAGAGAATCGCAAGGGCAAGGAGGTGCTTTTTCATTTGTTATCTCCCAATGGAAAAATGGACGAATTCCTAAACAGAACTTAGCGTTCATTATCCTTTGAGAAAATCAACAAAAAAATAGCAGAAAAAGCCATTGTGTTTTGTAATTTCTTACAAAGTAACTTAAAGGGAATTGAAGTAATTATTTCTCATTCTGTCGCCAAAATACGGTTCAGTCGCACTGAAACATTCAGAGTGAATTTTGGCCATGACGGCTTTGTACCAATCAATGAATAAGCGCACTCTTTTCAATTTGACGCATTCCGGTCGAGAATAAATGTACAGACCGAGAGAAGGTTGCTCCCAGTCTGGAAATAAGGGGATTAATTTCTTTTGTTTAATTTCTTCGAAGCAGTGAAGAAGTGGCAAAGAAGTGTGAATGCCAGATCCTAAAAGAACCGCTGTTTTTGCAGCAGTTGGTGAATCAAAAATGATTTGTTTCTTCCAACGAATCGCACAGGACTCATCACCTTTGGTGAGCGTTGGAACGGTTGTTCTCATGTTGTTGGAAATAACAATGCCAGTGTGTTGAGCGAGTTCTTCAGGTGTTTTTGGCATTCCAAATCGTTTTAGGTACATGGGACTTGCGCACGAAATCAGATCGCCTCGTCCGTAGCAGATTTGAACAATGTTCGTGTGGATTTTGTCGGGGCCGTAAGAGACAACAACATCGAGTAGGTCACCTCGATGATTTTCAAAGGTGATGGGGACGCCTGCCGTGTACTCTTCGATTTGTAGGTCAATGTCCGGGTATTGCTCACAGAATTTCATGAGTTTCGGCGTGAGCAAATCTCTTAGAACGGCAGGGGGGAGCGCGGCTCTAATGATTCCTTTCAAAGAGTTGGGGTCGTGACTGATCGATTGCCCCATTTCTTCTCGCAATGAAAGCATTTTTTCAGCATAAGAAAAAGCAATTTTCCCATTGTCTGTCAGTGCCAGCGGCCGAACAGAACGATTGATCAGAGGGACGTCACCGAGCGACTTTTCTAAAGCGGACAAAACACGGCTTGCCCCGGCAGCATCCATCCCAAAGTCATTACAAACACCGCTAATACTGCCTTTTCGAGCAACGGCTAGAAAAAGTTTCCAACTTTGCAGGTCGTAAGATCTATCCATGGCTTCTCTCGCTTTGAAAATAACAATGGGCTAGCGACAAAATTGCATCAACGTTTTAAGAGATACTCTGACTAGGATACTCAGAGTTGAGGTCGATTAACAACTCTTTTTAATGCGGATTAAGCAAAACTGATTGCTAAAAGCCTGCCGTCCTCAAAAAGAACGGCAGGCAAACCTTAGCCGCTAGAGAGATTCAAAAGCTAGGCTTTGGGCATAATCAAAACCGGTAAGTCGCTCGAAGAAATTAGTGCACGAGTGCAGCTACCAAAAACGAGGGACTTCAATGCGCCCCGACCATGCGTGCCCATAATGACCAAGTCAGAGTTGTGATGAGCGTGGTGCAAAAGGTCAATTTCCGGATCGCCAATGATGAAGGTCTTATCCACTTCAATGCCGGCTTCCTTAAATTTGGCTTCTGTGGGCGCTACCAATTCATTGAATTCTTCTTCACAAAGTTCGTTCAAACGAACCTTTTCATTGAGCGTGGCTTGACTGACTTGTGAGGGCATAATGGCTCGAATGTCCGATTGAATGCTCACTAATTCAAATTTCGGAGACGGACCAAAGAGGGCTTTATTCTTGATGGCAAAATCAGCACACTTGGGACCGAAGTCAGAGCCGTCTACAGCGATCGTGACATTTAAGTTTTCATCGCCAAAGTAGACGCTCTTGCGGCAAATCAAAACTGGGCAGACACCGGAAGAAACCACCGAAAGTGACACGGAACCCATGTAGAGATTCTTTAACGTGCTCATGCCACGAGCGCCCATCACAATCAAATCGACATTTTTGTCTTGAGCGTATTCAGGAATCACTTCTGCGGGATGGCCGACCAAGTGAGATTTCTTCACTTCAATACCCAATGCTTCAATGTCGCTACGCATGGAAGTAAAGACCTCACGAGCCGTGTTACCGTAATAAGCAGTCATGTCAAAGTCAGCTTGCTCGGTGACGCGACCATCCAGAGGCACTTGAATGTAGAGAAGCTCAACGAGGGGTTGTGTGGCTAAAAGTGACTTTCTGGAAGCTAAAAACTTTAAGGCTTCTCGGCAATCGAGACTACCGTCAACAGGAACTAAGATACGCATACATGACTCTCCAAAGTGACAATTCAAAACCCTTAATGACAAGGACTGATTTCTGTTCTCAATTTCAGTGTACGCCGATTTTGAAGGGGCATTGAACTATTTTTTCTTGGAGCAAAAAGCACCCGATCACCAACATTTTCTTCTGGAGTAGTCCATTCAATGTAAAAATCGAAAATTCTTAGAAAAATCATAGGAAAATCGTCATTTCAGAGGCTATAATAAGTTTTTTCTTTGACCAAAAAATCAAGATACTATGCAAGATTTGTCGCAAATTGTCGCCGAGGCCAAGAGCGCTTTTGCTCAAGCGGCTGCACCGGCAGCTTTGGAAGATGCCAAGGCGAAGTTTTTAGGGAAAACGGGTTCCATCACGGCTTTGATGAAGGGTTTGTCCAAGTTGACGCCCGAAGAAAAGCGTGAAATGGGTCAAGCGTTAGGCACTGCCAAGCGCGAAATCGAGCAAGCCCTCGAAGCCCGTCGTGAAGAATTGGCTAACGAAAAGTTGGCAGCTCGTTTAGCGGCAGAAGCCCTTGACGTGACCTTACCCGGTCGTAAGTATCCGCAAGGTGGCATTCACCCGGTGATTGCTACGCAAATGCGTATTGAAGAAATCTTTGCTTCCATCGGTTTTGACGTCGCTGACGGCCCCGAAATCGAAACGGACTGGTACTCCTTTACGGCTTTGAACAATCCGCCCAATCACCCGGCTCGTTCCATGCAAGATACGTTCTACGTGGACATGAAGGATGAAACGGGTAAGTTGTTGCCGTTGCGTCCGCACACCTCTCCCATGCAAGTGCGCTACGCCCGTACGCACCAAGCTCCGATCAAGGTGATCGCTCCGGGTCGTACGTACCGTGTTGACAGCGACGCTACGCACTCTCCGATGTTCCACCAAGTCGAAGGCGTTTGGATTGATATCAACGTGAGTTTTTCTGACTTGAAGGGCGTTTACACCGACTTCTTGCGTCGTTTCTTTGAAACGGAAGATTTGGTTGTGCGTTTCCGTCCGAGCTACTTCCCGTTCACGGAACCCTCTGTTGAAGTGGACATGATGTTCACGAGTGGTCCGAAGAAGGGTCGTTGGTTGGAAATCTCGGGCGCCGGTGAAGTGCACCCGAACGTGGTTCGCAACTACGGTTTAGATCCTGAAAAGTACATCGGTTTTGCTTTCGGTTCCGGTTTGGAACGCTTGACGATGTTGCGTTACGGTATTGACGATTTGCGTTTGTTCTTCGAAGGCGATTTGCGCTTCTTGAAGCAATTCAATCGTTAATAGTTCGTTGTTCGTCAATTATCAAAGAGAAAAGAAATGATATTTTCTGAAAGTTGGTTACGCTCCTATATCAATCCGGAATTGACCTCCGACGAGTTGTGTGAAGCCATGACGATGGCCGGTTTGGAAGTCGAAGAAGTGAGCTCTGTGGCTCCTGCCTTTACCGGTATCGTTGTCGCTAAGGTCATCTCCTGCCGCGATCATGAAAACTCTGACCACTTGCACATCTGTGAAGTCGATGTCGGTCAAGAATCTTTGTTGCAAATTGTCTGCGGTGCGCCGAACGTGTGCGCCGGGATCAAGGTGCCGTGCGCCATGATTGGTGCTGTGTTGCCGGGTGACTTCAAGATTAAAGAAGCCAAGATGCGCGGTGTGCTCTCTCAAGGCATGTTGTGCTCTGCTCGTGAATTAGGTATCACGGAAGACCATTCCGGTTTGTGGATTTTGCCCGATGACCTTACGATCGGCGAGGACATCCGCAAGGCTTGTCATTTAGATGATAAGAAGATTGAAATTAAGTTAACGCCTAACCGTGGTGACGCTTTGTCCATGGTGGGTGTTGCTCGTGACTTGCATGCTGTCACGGGTGCCGAAGTTCACTTCCCCAAGATTGAAGCGGTTGAAGCCAATTCTGATACGAAGATCGAATTGGATGTGCAAGCTGCGGATTTGTGCGGTCGTTACACGACGCGTCGTATCGACAACATCAACATGAAGGCCCCGACTCCGCAATGGATGAAGGATCGTTTGGAACGTAGCGGCCAGCGCAGTATTTCCGCTTTGGTTGACATCTCCAACTACGTGATGTTGGAAATGGGCGTTCCCACGCACTTTAGCGATGCCGAAAAGATTGCCGGCGGTAAGTACACGGTTCGTTGGGCCAACGAAGGTGAAAAGATTGAACTTTTGAACGGTCAAACGGTTCAATTGGATCCGTATTTTGGCGTGATTTGTGATGCCAACGGCCCGAAGGTTTTGTCCGGCATCATGGGTGGCGAAGACACGAAGGTGACCGATGAAACGACCTGTATTTCTATCGAATCAGCTTTTTGGCATCAAAAGGCCATTCAAGGCCGTTGCCGTCGTTTGAATTTCTCCACGGACGCTGCTTACCGTTATGAACGTGGCGTGGACTTCGGTATTACCGAAGACGTGTTGCAATACGTGACGCGCTTGGTGATTGATATTTGTGGTACGGCCGATACGAAGGTTGGCCCCGTGATTGACGCTGTGACTCAATTGCCTGCTCGTGAAGTGGTGACGATGCGTGCCGATCGTGCCCGCAAGGTGATCGGTATGGATATCTCTACCGAAACGATGGCCGAGTGCTTCAAGCGCTTGGGCTTCGAGTTCACGCTTGAAAATGACGTCTTTAGCGTGAAGTCTCCGACCTACCGTTTCGATATCGAAATCGAAGAAGACTTAATTGAAGAAGTGGCCCGTTTAGTGGGTTACGAAAAGTTGCCTGACGTGCCGCCGATGGCTCGTGCTGCTATGAAGATGCGTCCTGAAGGTACGCGTCGCGCGCATGACCTTCGCCGTCAATTGGCTAACCTCGGTTACCAAGAGTTGGTGAACTTTAGTTTTGTTCCGGAAGCTTGGGAAAAGGACTTCGCCGACAACACGAACCCGATCCGCTTACTCAATCCGATCGCCAGCCAATTGTCCGTCATGCGTACGCAAATGATCGGTGGCTTGGTCGATATTTTGAAATACAACCTCAACCGTAAGGTCACGAGTGCCAAACTTTTTGAAGTGGGCCGTGTTTTCTTGCGTGATGAAAGCGTCGTGACGACCGAATGGAGCGTCAAGGGCGTTCGTCAACCCGTGCGTATTGCCGGTTTGCTCTATGGTGATGCCATGGGCGAACAATGGGCAGTGGCCTCACGTGGCGTGGACTTCTTTGATGGTAAGGGTGACGTTGAACGTATGTTGGCACCGTTAAAGGCTGAGTTTGTCGCCAAGAGCTTCCCGGCTTTGCACCCGGGTCGCAGCGCTGCCATCATCTTAAACGGTAAGGAAATCGGCTTTGTTGGTGAATTGCATCCGAAGTTGCAACAAACGTATGGCTTGCCGCACGCTCCGGTCGTTTTTGAAGTTGATGTCGAACCGATGTTAACGACGATGGTGCCGTGGCATGAAGCCGTGAGCAAGTTCCAACCCGTTTTGCGTGACATCAGTGTGGTGGTGCCCGCAACGGTGACGTATAGCCAATTGCAAGAAGCCGTGGAAAAGGCCGCTCAAACGGATGCATGTTTGAAGGCATTTGAATCCTTGTGCTTATTTGACCTTTATCACATGGCCGCAGATGAAACCCAAGAGGCCAAGGCCAGTATGGCTTTCCACTTGGTGTTGCAACCGACCGAAGAAACCTTCTCCGGTGACGATGCTGATGCTGCCTTAAAGGCTGCTATTGAAGCTTTGGAAGCCGCTGGCGCTACGTTGCGTCAATAAGGGTTTGAGCTTTAACCGAAAGGGCTTTGAGTGTGATGAAAAATTTCACACTCTAGGCCCTGAAAAGATGTAAAAAAATCAAAGAAAATCAAAGCAAAACTTTTTCTTTGATACAATCGAACAATCATTGAAATCGCTAAATCGAGAGAGATCGAGATGGATAATACAAAAACGATGACGAAGGCCGACTTGGTCGAAATGCTTTTTATTCGCCAGGGTATGAACAAGCGTGAAGCCAAATTGATGGTGGATGCATTCTTTGATGAAATCCGTGTGGCATTGGAAAGCGGTCGCACCGTGAAGCTTTCCGGTTTCGGTAACTTCCAATTGCGTGATAAGTCACAACGTCCGGGTCGCAATCCTAAGACGGGTGAAGAAATTGCTATTACGGCTCGTCGCGTGGTGACGTTCCACGCTAGCCAAAAGTTAAAGGAAGCGGTCGCTAAGAC
>DYCH01000017.1:45957-60800 GCA_019418235.1 Sutterella sp. | reverse complement strand
GACGAAGCTGAAATTTAAACGTCAGGAGGCAAAAGATGGCTTCTGAAGAACCTGTTCGCATGCTCGAAAGCGAGCCGACTTCATTTGAGCTCACCGAACTCGAAGCGCCTGAAGAGGAGCTTCTGGGGAGTTTTTTGCCCATTGGAGACGTTGCGAAGTTAATCGGCGTGAACCCGTCGGTCTTGCGTTTCTGGGAACAAGAATTTCCTCAATTGCGTCCGACCAAGCGTGGTAATCGCCGTTACTACAGCTCTGAAGACGTGTCTTTGATTCGCACAATTCAACATTTGTTGTACGAAGAACACTACACGATTCTGGGCGCTCGCAACAAGATTCATGAACTGCAAGTTCAAGACAAAGCAAGAGAGATTTTGGACGAGAAGATTCCGGCTCCCTTGCCTGTGATCGAAGAGAAAGAGACGGTTGTTCAAATGGACATGTCTCCTATTTTGGATGAGTTGCGTGCGATTCGTGCGCTGTTGACGGCTTCTGGCGACGTTGCCCCTCAAAAGACGGACATGCAAGCCTTTAATGAGGAAGCTGTCTCAAATTTTTCCCTCGTCTCTGAAGATCTTGCGACTTTGATCGCTCAAGAGGAGCAATTAAAGGCCGAAGAGACGGCTCGTATCGAAGAAAAGAGCCAAGAGACGGAAGAGCTAATTGCCCCTCATTCCTATGACTTAGGTGCCTTTGGTGCCGATAGTGAAAACTTTTTAACTTTGAGTCCCAAGATTGGCGACATGACGCCCTCGAAGGCCTCTGTCAAAGTTGAAGAGGAGGTCGTTACGACCGACCCCTTAACGGTTGTTGAACCCGAACCCGTCGTTGAAGAAATTCAAGAGGTTTATGAGGTTGAAGAACCGGTTTTTACGCCACAACCCGTTGACGTAGAACCGAAAACCGAAACGTCGGTCGATGAGCTTTTATCGGGCAACGCCCCGGTCGTTTCAACTGAAGCCGAGGTGAAAGAAGAGGTTGTGACGCAGACGGTCGCTTCTCAAGAAGAACCCAAGCCCGTTGAACAAAAAGCGGAAGAACGTAAGGTGGATACATCGCGTTTAGTCGTGCCGCCTTTGCCGGGACAACGTCAAGCGTTTACGATCGGCATGAAAGTGCCGAAGTCGCAACAAAATTCGTTGACGCATATAGCTCCATTCCTTTGGGGCAAGAAGTAAAACGATAAGCGTTTGAAAAAGGGAGGATTGGCGAAAGTCAGTCCTCTTTTTTATTACTTGGAATTTAAATAAAAGTCAATAAAAACAAATGCATAGATATTGTTGATTGAGTGGGGAATACAGATAGAGGGGAAGGGTTTGAAAATAGGGAAACTTTCGTGTAATATTCTCATCCTTGATGTCGGGGCGTAGCGCAGCCTGGTAGCGCACTTGCATGGGGTGCAAGGGGTCGCGAGTTCGAATCCCGCCGCCCCGACCATCAGTTCAAAATGGAGATCAGTTGTCTGGTCTCTTTTTTTATTCTTTTTTGGCGAGGTAACTCGCCATGTCCGTGACATCCATTTCCGTGCTCACAGCGCTATAGATCGTGCCGCAGAGGCGGTTAAATAAGGATTGCAATTCAAGGTGAAGGGCGCTTGTTTCAATGGCGCTTGTAATGCCGATGGCAACACGCTCCATATGCGTTTGCGTTAAGGCCAAACCGCCCTTTAACGCATTATTGCGTTCTTCTCTTAAGAGCTTGACCAAGTCTGTGCGTTGCCCTTCGTTTTCCGTTTCGATAATGACACGCAAAATGCTCAGGCACTTCGTGACACGCTCGTGATAAGCCAGAAGTTCCTTAAGCCCAATGGGACTAAATTCTTTATTTTTGCTGCACTTTTGTTCTCGAAGCACTTCAATCACACGATCCATAACGGAGAGCGTCAATTTCAGTGACCCGTTAATGCTCTTGAGGTTTTGCCAAGTAATCGCCTCAGTTTGGTTTAAAGGTTCTTGAATGACGCGTGAGAGAAATAGACTCACCGATTCGCAGTGTTGACGAATATAGCTTTCGCGATCAAGCAACTGAAGAATTTGCCCTTCTTCCGGGTTGCGTCTTAAAAGGTCCTCAATTTCATGCCAAAACGCCTGCACTTCTTGAATGCTTTGACAGATTTCTTTTCGCGTAATTCGAAGGGAAACAGCAGGTGAAATAAAGTTTTCTTTCACAAAAAGATTTTTCGCGGCCATCGGTACTGCAGTGAGTTCTTTGGGAGTCGGCAAGATTCTTTCAGCAAGCTGTGCCATGGGAGCAATAAGACACAAACCGATTAAACCACCGACAGTATTAAAGGCCAAATGGAAATAAATGGCCGAGTCCGGCAATTGGGCAAATGTGGTCGATAAAGCGGGAATGAATGTAAGACAAATAGCACCAAAGAAGATATAGCAGAGGCGATAGATGCCATTGACAGTGGGTCCGCGTCGACCGGCGTAACCTGCGGGAAGTGTCGTAATAACGGCCAAAATCGTACTTTCAATATTGGCACCTAAAACCACCCAAAGAGCCGTGTAAGCAGGCAATACGCCTGCGGTTAAAAGGCCTTGCGTGATGACAACGGCAGCCAGACTTGAAAAACAACCAAGCGCTAATAAGCCACCTGCGAGCATCGCAAGCAGGGGCATATCGGCAAACATTTGAAAGACGGGGAAAAACTCCGTGCTGTTGCGAAGTGGTTGAGTGGAGGCAATGATTTGTGCAAGCGCCGTCATCACAAAGCCCAAACCGATCAAAACGCGTCCAAATTGACCAATGCGCTTGCGAGGCGTTTTGTAAAAGAACAAGAAGGCACCGGCAATGATTAAAAAAGGAGCGTACGCCGAAAGATTAAAACTCAAAACACGCGCAACGAAAGCGCTCCCTAAGTCCGCCCCCATGATGGCACTTAAACCAATGGCCGTTGTCACCACGCCTTCGGATTGGAGACCCGCAACCAAAAGGGTGGCAGCGGTTGAACTTTGCAAAAGACTCGAGAGACAAAAGCCTGCGAAAAAGCCCTTAAAACGGTTTTTGAGTTGACGAGACAGAACATCACGCAAGGTCAAACCGAATGTGCGCAACATGCCGGTTTTGACCATGTAAGTGCCCCAAAGTAATAGGGCAATGCCACCGAGTAATTGGATGACGGGATGCATTAATTCTTATATTCCTTTGAGTCGCTTGGAGCGAGACCGATTAAAGGAATAACTCTTGAAGATCGGAGAGATAATTCCAGCCAACGGGTGTCGCAACAATGCGCTCTAACGGATCGGACATCAGTTTTAAGCTTTGTGCTTTCTTCAAAGGCTCTGCAATGTCTTCTAATGTCAGATCGGTTCTTTGTAACAATGTATCAATGCTAACACCTTCTTTGAGTCGAAGGGCATTGAGCATGAATTCGAAGGCCTGTTCATTTTTCTCAACCATGCGTGTCTGAGCAATGGCAGAGTCGTCTAATGCGTGGCGGATGAAGCTCTCAGGTTGGCTGTAGCGAACTTCTCTTAAGATTTGACCGTCTTGCGTTGTGATTTTGCTGTGAGCACCGGCGCCACAAGCGATGTAGTCACCAAACTGCCAGTAATTGAGGTTATGACGACAGCGACGATTGGGCTTTGCATAACCTGAAATCTCATAATGTTCAAAGCCATGAACCTCAAGGGTACTCACAACCGTCTCTTGCATTTGAGCGCAAAGATCGTCGTCGGGTAAATTCTCGGGCGTCTTTTTGGCAAAGACCGTATTGGGTTCAATCGTGAGTTGATAGAACGATAAATGCGTGCTCTTGGCTTTCAATGCCTCTGTGAGGTCAAAAATGAGCTCTGGAAGCGTTTGAGAGGGCAAAGCATACATCACATCCAAATTGAAGTTATCAAAGTTCTGGTGAACGATTTCGATCGCTTTCCAAGCATCACTTCGATTGTGAATTCTTCCCAATGCAGACAATTTTTCATCGCTAAAACTTTGCACGCCCATGGAGAGGCGATTGACACCGGCTTGACGGTAGGCATGAAAGTGCTCGGCATCAATCGTGCCGGGGTTGGCTTCCATTGTGATTTCAATGTCTGAGGCCAACGAATAGGTCTTTGCGACTTCGTCTAAGAAATGCTCAAGCGCCGTGGGCGCAATCAAAGAGGGTGTGCCACCACCAATGAAAATGCTTTGCAGTGGTCGGTCACCCACGAGCGTTAGACTTCTTTTCATGTCGGCAACAAGGGCCTTCATGTAAGCGGCCGTCGCCTCACTTTGGCACATTGGTAGTGCGTGCGAATTAAAGTCGCAATAAGGGCACTTCCTTACGCACCAAGGCCAGTGAACGTAAAGCGAAAGAGGAATGTCTTTGGCGATCATAAAGCCCAACGACGCTTCATCTCTTCAATCAATTTCACCATGGCAAGACCGCGATGGCTGATGGCATTTTTTTCTTCTAACGACAATTCTGCTGCCGTTTTTTGATGACTCGGCAAGAAGAAATAGGGGTCGTAACCGAAGCCACCGTCACCCTTGGGCTCATCAATGACTTCGCCGTACCAACGGCCTTCGGCAATGATGGGCTCGGGATCGTCAGGGTGACGCACGGCCACCAAAACGCATGTGTAGTGAGCGTTGCGGTTCGTTTCGTTTTTAAGTTTCTCAATCAAAAGGGCGTTGTTTTTTGCGTCATCTGAAGGCTCGCCTGCAAATCGAGCAGAAAGAACGCCCGGTAATCCACCCAAAGCTTCAACGCAAATACCGGAGTCGTCCGCAATGGCCGGTAACCCCGTTTCGCGAGCCGCGTGACGGGCTTTGGTTAAACAGTTTTCCAAGAACGTGCCGTAGGGTTCGGGCGCCGACGGGACGTTAAATTCGCCTTGAGGATGCACTTCGACATTTAAGGGTTGAAGGAGGCGATTGAATTCGCGAAGTTTGCCCTTATTGTTGCTGGCTAAAACGATTTTCATGGCGATTTTGTCCTTTAGGCGAGCGCTTGGCGTTGAGCGTCAATGAGTTGAGTAATAGCGTCTTTAGCCAATTGCGTCATGGTGTTCATTTCCTCTTGGCTAAAGGGTTCGCCTTCGGCCGTGCCTTGAATTTCAACGAAACGCGCGTCAGATGTCATCACAAAATTCATGTCGGTACCGCAGTGGCTGTCTTCAACGTAATCCAAATCTACCACGGGCGTGCCGTCATAGATACCGGCGCTGATCGCAGCAACATGACCTTTAATCGGAGATTCAGAAATTTGACCTTTATCCAACATCGTTTGAACGGCCAAGGATAATGCCACCCAAGCGCCCGTAATGGAGGCGCAACGCGTGCCGCCATCGGCTTGAATCACATCACAGTCCAAGTGAATCGTGAAGCCCAGCATCTTGGTGCGATCAACAATGGCGCGCAAAGAGCGACCGATTAAGCGTTGAATTTCTTGCGTGCGCCCCGATTGCTTGCCCTTAGCGGCTTCACGATCGCAACGCGTGTGCGTTGCACGAGGCAAAAGACCGTATTCGGCCGTCACCCATCCTTCGGCCTTATCTTTCATAAAACGAGGCACGCCTTCAGTGACAGAGGCCGTGCAAATCACTTTTGTTTCGCCCACTTCGATCAAGACAGAGCCTTCGGCATGCTTGGTGTAGTGAGTGGTAATGCGCACGGGTCGCATTTCGTTCGTTTGACGACCGTAAGAGCGTTCTAACATGGTGTTGCCTCTTAAAAAAATCAGTATGGGGTATTAATCGTTATAAGGGCGCTTTTTAGGAGCGCGTGGCTCAAAAATCATGGAGCCACCCATGGCATTGGTCCACGGGCCCATCAAACGCGGGTGCGTTTCCCAGTGTTGACCGTTGTCGTGACTCACGCAAAAGCCTTTATTGGTTTGCGCATACAAAACGCCGTCTCGTGCGTCAATCGCTACAAACATTCCAAAGTCTTTACCCGTGTAGCGGGGATGCCAGAAACGACCTTCTTGAGAGGCAACGTAAATGCCTTTTTCACAAGCCGTTAAAAGCGCGCCATTAAACGTTAAAAGTGAGAAGAAGTGACCGCAGGTGGTGCCGTCGTATTTCAGACGCCAACGAGCGCCGGACGCCGCTTGATAGATGCCTTTATTGGTGCAGGCGTAGAGCATATTGCCAAAGCTTTCAATGTCCACGTAGTCCTCGCCCTTACGTTGGGGGCAAGCTCGTTCAAAAGAGGGCTCGTTTAAGTCAGAGGCATAAACGCCTAAGCTCGTCACCACATAGAGCTTGTCACGGTGCACCGTCAATCCAAAAAGGGTGCCCAAAGGATCGGTTTCATCTTGATAGAAGATGTGCCAGTTTTCTCGATTATCCAAACTACGTTCAATGCGATTGAAGAGGTAGTTGAGTCGAAAACTGCCTTCTTTGCTGTCAATCACGAGTGGCATGGCGGTCTCAGTAATAGAAATTATTCACAAATTCCTAATTTTAGCCCAAAGCGGACGGGGATTTTTGATTGAGAAAAATCACCCAAAGAAAGAGGAAATATTGAGTCAAAAGAAGAGGATTGATTTGGGAAAGAAAATTTCACATTGGGGTGGGCGAGATAGCCAAAATTCACCAAAAAATGACCTTTTGTTGTAAAAATGATACGCAATTGAGGGGATTATTGAAGTTGTATTTGACATAACGGGGGGGGGCATGGCGCACAATGCCTAACAGAATCACTGAAGCTTTTAACTACCTTTGCTCTCAGTTATTCACTTCTTATACAAAGGAAAAAATATCATGAAAAAGACTTTAGCTGCTGTTGCTCTCATGAGCGCATTTGCTGGCTCCGCTATGGCTGATGTGACCCTTTACGGTCGTGTCGATACCGGTCTCCTTATGAATGACTACGAAAAGACCACGGAAGCTGGTGTTGTGACTGAAGGCACCTCCTGGGGTTTGGAATCTGGTCTTTCTACGACGAGCCGTGTTGGTATCAAGGGTTCTGAACAAATTTCTGAAGGCTTGACGGTTGGTTTTAACCTCGAAACGAAGTTGTTGGTTGATTCTGGTAAGGCATTCGACGGCGGTTTCGATCGTGAATCTGTTCTTTGGGCTAAGACCGACTATGGTACGGTTTATGCTGGTAAGGTCGGTTCCATGTGGTCTGATGGTGGTGCTACGAACTTCTGGGCTGGCAACTACGTAGCTTTCGGTACGGGTGCTGGTGCTGATATGGCAGCTGGTTCTGGCTTCATGGTGTCTCAAGCTCGTGTTGCTAACCGTGTTGCTTATAAGTCTCCGACGATTGCTGGTTTCACGGCTTATGCTGAATACTCCTTCGGTACGGGTATTACAGACGACCACGACAAGGATCAGTACACTGACGACACGACCAAGTATTTCGACAACCAATCTAAGGATAACCGTCCGGCAGCTTTAGGTTTGAACTATGCTAACGGTGCTTTCGGTGCTGGTATGGTTGTGAGCTATAAGAATGAAGCATCCGTTGATGCCGTTACTGGTGAAGTTTCTGAACCTGAAGACGAAGTTACGGTCAGCGTTGGTACGAATTATGACTTTGGTGTTGCCAATGTTAAGTTGGCCGCTCAATACTACAAGGATGCAAACACTGTTGGTTTGTTGAAGGAAGTCGGTGTTGACGGTCGTGATGAATTCGAAGGTTACAGCGTAACGTTCGGTGCTGATATCCCGGCTTGGGGCGGTAACTGGACGGTTGGCCTCGCTTATGGTGACGGTGAAGACAAGGCTGAAGGCGCTAACTTCGAATATGAAGGTTACAACGCTGCCGCTATGTACTACTACCCGTTGAGCAAGCAAACCAAGGTTTACGCTGGTGCTGGCTACACGAAGATGGAATCTGGCGAAAAGGCTGAATACGAATCCATCAAGGCTGTCATGGGTATGGCCCACTACTTCTAATCTAAGTTTGGGCAGTTTACTACTACCTTCTGCCAAAATTTAGTTAGTTGATAACGAGCTCATAGGATCTGCAGGTTCTGTGGGCTCGTTTTGTTGTTTGTTGTAAAAATGACACAATAAAAACACTAAAAATATGGCGAAATTAACCTATAAAAATCAATTGGTTATAGTGATTTTATTATGTTGTTGTGCAAATGCTACGCCAATTCGGGGTGGGCTAAAAAGTTTGACTATCTCAGAAAGTTCGAGCAACAATGCCACTTAAGCAGAGTAATTCTGTGTTTCCCCTTGCGGGGAACTTTCTTATACAAAAAGGTAGTACATCATGAAAAAAACTTTAGCTGCTGTCGCCGTGTTGGGCGCATTTGCTGGTTCCGCTTTGGCTGCTGACGTTACCCTCTACGGTCTCGTTGACTTGGGCTTTGGCTATTCCAATGTTGATAAAAATGGCACCAAGGACGACTCTTGGGGTATGAAGTCTGGCCAAGATTCTGGTAGCCGTATCGGTTTCAAGGGTACCGAACAAATTTCTGACGGTTTGACGGTTGGCTTCCAATTGGAAACGCAATTCGATGCAGATACGGGTGTTAACAAGCCTGCATTCTTCCATCGTATTTCTCGCCTCTATGTCCAAACGGACTTCGGTGAAATCGGTATGGGCCGTTACGGTATGTTAGATTCTACGACGGGCCCGTACAGCTTGGCTGGTTCTGCAATGCACGCTACGACGGGTGTTGCTGGTGCTGGTTCCACGGCCGTTGTTTTCTTGGGTCAAGATGACCGTCGTGATAACGCCATCACGTACAAGTCTCCGAAGTTTGGTGGCTTCCAAGTTCAAGCTCAATTCGCAGGCGAATCCACTGACGAATACAGCTCTGACTCTGAACGTTACTACGCTTTAGGTGCTACGTATGATGTCGGCGCCTTCCACTCTGCTTTAGTTGTGAGCAGTCATGATTACGCAGCTGGTAGCAAGTACGGTACCAAGGAATTGGATGACGGTTTGGTCGTGACCGGTGGTGTTACCTATGACTTCGGTGTGACGAAGGCTTTCGTTGCTGGTCAATACTTTGATAACATGGAATACGATTCCTTGGATGCTGCAGTTACAGTCGCTAATGATATTGGTTATGTCAAGGGCTACGGTGCCACCATTGGTGCTAAGACCCCTGTTTTAGGTGGTGTCTTGACGACCCAAGTTGGTTATGGTGATGCAGAAGATATCGAAAACGCTGACAAGACCTATAAGGCTTGGAACGTTGCAGCTCTCTACCACTACGGTTTGAGCAAGCGTACGACGGTTTACGGTGCTGTTGGTTATCAAAACCAAAAAGAAGAATACGCTGTTGGTGACTACGAAGTGAAGACTACGACCTTCGGCGTTGGTATGATCCACAACTTCTAATCTGATTTCGTAAATTTCATATTTACTGATTAGATAAAAGTTAAGACCTCGATGGTGACGATCATCGGGGTCTTAGTTTATTTAACGATTCAATAATTAGTTTGTTTTTTAATAATTGTTCATTTGTTGTTTTGTTGGATTGTGTAAAAACATATTATTCTTCATCAAAATGGAAATTATTTAAAACTTACAAACAGTTATCCTAAAATACTGTTGGTTTTTTGCGAATCATGATAAGGAAAAACCCTTGCAAAACTAGATAGTTTGACCTAGGTCAAAGCAATTGTCTGGGGGGGGTATCGTGAGGGTTGATCTCTTCAATCCGAGGGGACCTTTTTCTTTTTCGAAAAGGATTTTCTATCATGAATAAGACATTTAAAACGATCTGGAATGAAGCTCGTCGTTGCTATATCGTAGCAAACGAAGCTCAAAAGTCCCATGGCAAACCTTCCAAGAGTGCTGTTGCTTTAGCTGTTGCTGCAACGGCTCTTTTTTCAACTGTAGCTTCTGCAGCTTACATTGAAACAGGGTTTAAGGCTCAAAACGCAATGCAAGTTGGTCAAGCAGTTCAATCTTGGCAAACTGATGAATATAAGAAGGATTGGGGTTTGGAAGCTATGCATTCTGCCAAGGCTTATGCATTAGGTTTCTATGGTCAAGATACAAAAGTTGCGGTGATGGATTCGGGTGCTTTATTACAAAAACATCCTGAATTAGCTGGTGATCGCTTTACTGGAACTCATGTAACGGGTACTTATGGGTCTACCGGTAATCGTTATCCGCAATCCGTTTCGAGTACAAATAAAGGTCAACCTTATGAAAAAGATGAGGCCTTCGATGTAACTGGCGAATGGATGCCGGGAGTCAATGACTCTCACGGCACACACGTTTCGGGCTCTGTTGGGGCTAATCGTGATGGTAGTGAATTCCATGGTGTAGCTTGGGGTTCTGACATTGTCGTTGGTAATACCGGTGCTACTGATAGCAATAATTATGGCCCGTTCCAAGATCATGACTTTTTCCTCAAAGGTTGGGAAGCTTTAGCTGATGATCTTGTGGCTTCCAATGGCAAAATTGGCACGGAAAATCGCGGCGGTGTTATTAATAACTCTTGGGGTACTAATGTACGTATTGCCAATATTAATGATAAGGGGCCCGATGGTGGCAGCACTGGCGTTCACTTGCATACCAATAATGTTGCCGAAGCTGAGTATGAATATTTTTACTCTAACAAAGTCTATGGGGGATACAACAAGTCTTTTGTAGATGCTGCATGGGAAGCTGTTAAAGGTAAAAATGTTGTTCAAATCTTCACTACAGGCAACCGAGATTTTGCAAATCCGTTCTACCGTCCCCTTTTCCCGTACTTTAATCCCGAAGCAGAAAGTCAATGGATTGCTGTTGCAGGTTTGAAGAAAGGGGCAGAAGAAGGTACGTATGAATTAGTAAAGACATGGAATGAAGCTGGTCTCGGTAAATATTGGACTGTGGCAGCTCCTGGGTCTGGGATCTATGGTTCGAAGGTTGATACTAAGACGGGAGAGGCCCTCTACGGCAATTCTTCTGGTACCTCTATGTCCGCACCTCACGTTGCCGGTGCAATGGGCGTGTTGATGTCTCGATATCAAGATATGACGGCACCCCAAGTTCGCGATGTTATGTTTACGACGGCTAATCATAAGAACGAAGACGGTTCTAACATGGAAGGTTGGAACAATGTTGACGGATCGACACCGTTAGAAGGTCAAGTTTCCGACCGTATGGGGTGGGGTGTTCCAGATCTTGATAAGGGTATGTATGGCCCCGGTCAGTTCCTTGGTCACTTTAACTACAACATGGCTAATACGAAACTTGACGTTTGGTCTAACGACATTTCTAATGTCGCTTTAGATCAACGCCGAGCTGAAGATGATAAATGGATGACCGATACTAATGGTGGTCAAGATACCACTGTTGGTGATTATGAATTGGGTAAGGATTTTGTGGTTCAAGACGGTGACACGGATAACAGTAACCACATTATTGACCAAGCTCAGGCAAAACTTGACCGAGCCGAGTACTACGGTAATCGCGCTGATGCGATTAACGAGAAGAGAGATAACGGTACGTATAGTGGTTACAAGGGTTCATTAACCAAAGATGGCCAAGGTACCTTGGTCATGACGGGTAACAACTCTTATAAGGGTGCTACCACTGTCAATGGAGGTACTTTGCTTGCCTTTGCCGAATCTATTGGTGAAGATAACAAGGTCACGGTTAACGCTGGTGGTACATTTGGTGTGTTGTCTTCTTACAATGACAACTTCACGATGAAGGGTATGCTAAAGAGCGATGGTTCGCAAGACGGTAAGTTAGATATCGACCTTACAACTGGAGGCAAGCTCTTTGTTGATGCTGGTTCTAATGTCTCCGTGAAGAGCATCGCAGGTTTAGACGCTGGAGATGTGACGGTAGGTTTAGCTAGCGCTGGTTCTGAAACGTTGGCACAAGCCTATAAAGATAAGACTGCTTTCTCTGGTTCTATCACGAGCGAAGGTGGTGGATTTACGGCTGATATTGCAAGTGGTGTTGTTGTAGATGGTACGACGACTTCTGCTTTCTTTGGTGTTGATGCCTCCAAGACTGAAGCCTCTGAAGACGGCAAGACTTTGTCTGTTGGTGTGACGGCCAATGGTAAGAAGTTTGCAGACTTTGCTACGACCTCTAATGGTTTAGCTATTGCTAACGCTTTGGAAAATGGTCCTGCCAATGAGTTCATGGGTTCTGTTTTGAGCATGGACGAAGCCAATGTTAAGGCTACGTATGAAGGCCTGTCTGACGACATGTATGCTACGGCTCGTAACGCTTTTGCTGTTAACAGCTTGACGGTTAGCCGTACGGTTATCGAACAAGCCCGTAGCTATGGCGAAGGTCGTGCTGCAGAATTTGCTAACGGTCAAGGTCGTGTTTGGGCAACGGCTTCTGGTCAATGGATGAATGCTGACGGTAACACCGGTAGTATGGACGTTGACTTCGGCGCTGGCTTTGTTGGTGGCGAATGGATCGTTACTGAAAACACGAAGGTTGGTGCTTACTTTGGTTACGGTACGACGAAGTACGATGGTAACGTCGGTAAGATCGATGGTAGCGACCTCCACTATGGTATCTACGGTATGTCTGACTTCGGTCCGACGTCTGTGACCTATGGTTTCGGTTACACCACGGAAGATCGTGATAGCCAACGTACGTTTATGGGTACGACCAATGCTCATAGCGAAGACGCAACGGCAATGCAAGCCTTTGCAGAAGTGGCTTACACGGGCTTGAATCTCGGTACGGTAAATGTTGCCCCGTATTTGGGTGTTAACGTAATGCGTATTGAAACGGATGGCTTCACTGAAATGGGTCTAGCTCATCAATTCAAGGTTGATGATGTTAAGGACGACATCCAAGTGGCTAACATCGGCGCACGTGTGACGGTTCCGTTTAGCATGGGCAAAATGCCGGTTGCTTTGAAGGCTGACGTTGGTTACAGCCGCTTCTTCGGTGACACGGAAAGTATCTCCAAGATCCAATTGGGTCAAGGTGGTGCATATGCAGCTATCGAAGGTAAGGAACTTGAAGGTCAAGCCAATGTTGGTTTAGGCATCAACGCTCAATTGGGTAAGGCTGCTACGGTGGGTATTTCCTACACGGGTGCCTTCGGTAGCGACACGGATACCCATGGTATCGGTGCTACGTTGCGCGTTAACTTCTAATCAAAAGGGTTAGAGAAGAGCAAAAGAGGGGGCTATGCACCCCCTCTTCCAAAAACTAAAACCAATCAAGCTGCGTCAGAACTGGCAAAGCTTTTACCCCAATCTTGTTTCAGGGTTGGGGATTTTTTTATCATTTGAAGTCTTTGCAATGTTGAACTGTAACGGACTAAGTCATATTATCTAGTCAATAAATGATAACGATTATCATTATTAATAGAATGTATTGAAATTATTTCCTTAGAAAGGACTTAGAAATCATCATGAAGAAAACTCTTTTATCCCTATCCCTTTTGTCTGCCATGGTAGCCCCTGCAATGGCTGGCGATATCACACTTTACGGTACGGTCGACCTTGGATTGGGTTACGTACATGAAAAAACCAAAGACGCCGCTACCGAACGCACGGATTCTTGGTCCATGGATTCCGGTAATTCCACGGCGAGCGTCTTTGGCATTCAAGGTTCTGAAAAACTGTCAGACTCATTGACCGTTGGTTTTGTGCTTGAGCATGGATTTGATGCGGATACGGGTGCAAAGTCAGACGCCGATCGCTTCTTTGATCAAGAATCCATCCTTTATGTTGAAGGGGGGCTTGGTACGTTAGCCGCCGGTCGTATGGGTGTTTTGCAGTCTGATAACGGCACATTCGGTTTTTACTCCGGTATTGCAAACCCGTTTGGTACCGGTTGGGGTGAAATCGCGGGTGTCGGTGGCAATGTCTTTGCCTCTCTAGGAGACCGCTATGACAATACTGTTGCCTATAAAACGCCGACGATGAGCGGTTTAACGCTTTACGCTCAATACGGCATGGGTGGTGATGAAGAGGGCACTCAAGAAAACAAATCCAACTCCAATCGCTACAGCGCCATGGGGTTGAGTTTTGAAGCAGACAACCTTCAAATTGGTTTTGTGGCCGATTGGTTAAATAAAGCCAGTGGTCATGCGTCAACGTTAAAGTCTGATGATGCCTATACGCTTAACCTCGGTGCTAACTATGACTTTGGTGTGGCAAAGGTGTTTGCAGGCGGTCAATACTTTAAGGGTGTTGATGATCCTGCCAATATCTACAGCGTCTATGACGAAGAGCATTCTCCTCTTGCCAACGCTAAGGGTTGGGGGGCGACTGTAGGTACTGAAGTGCCCGTGGCAGGCGGCAGTTTCAAACTCGCCGGTTCATACTTGGACGGTGAGACAGATAATGGAGCCAATGTTCAAGACATGAACGCTTATGCGGTTAGTGTGGGCTATGACTACGCATTGAGTAAGCGCACTTCGGTTTACACCGCTGCTGGCTACACCTATCGTGAATTTGAAAAACGTAACGCAGATTCAAAGTGGAGCCAAGATCAATATCAAGTCATGATGGGTCTTGTTCATTCTTTCTAATCATGTAACAAAAGAAAAATCGGAGGATGCAGCTTCCTTCGATTTCAAAAAGCTAGTTGAATCGGGTCAGAACTGGCACTTGTCCCAATCTTGGAGATTCTGAGGTTGGGATTTTTTTCCGACATTTGTGTCAGTTTTAACTTGTTCAAAAAACCTTAAAAACGTGTTCTAACTTGTATAAGTACTTATATCAAATCCCTTTGAACTTATATAAACATTGATAGAACTTATATACACCCCCCTCTGAACTTATATACGAACATATAAGTAGTTGACACTTCGCTTTACACTTCATATGCCTAATTTAGGTTTTCCTGACGTTTCTGATGCCCGCAACGTGTATCATTACGGCTATCAAAAAATTTGTCTAACCCGATGATTGTTCAAACTAATCATCCTTTTGTGCATCGGATATAAACCGTGACCGCGAAAAAACTTTATCTCCGCAGCTTTGGCTGCCAAATGAACGACTACGACT
>DYCH01000017.1:2761-45947 GCA_019418235.1 Sutterella sp. | reverse complement strand
AAACGGCTGGGTACGAGCGTACCGAAAAGGTCGAAGAAGCCGATTTAGTCGTCTTTAATACTTGCTCCATCCGCGAAAAAGCCCAAGAGAAAGTCTTCTCTGATTTGGGGCGAGTTCGTGAAGCTAAAAAAGAATCGGGCAAGTCCGATATGTTGATTGCCGTGGGTGGGTGCGTCGCCAGTCAAGAAGGTAAGAAGATCCTTTCTCGTGCCCCGCACGTCAACATCGTCTTTGGCCCGCAAACGCTTCACCGTTTACCCACCATGATTGAAAAGTGCGAGAAGACGAAAAAGCCACAAGTTGATATCTCTTTCCCTGAAATTGAAAAGTTTGATCATTTGGCTGAACCTCAAGCCCGTGGGGCTTGCGCCTTTGTTTCCATCATGGAAGGTTGCAGTCAATATTGCTCTTACTGCGTTGTGCCTTATACGCGCGGTGAAGAAATTTCTCGTCCGTTGACGGACGTTTTGTTGGAAGTTGCCAAGCTTGCCGCCCAAGGCGTCAAGGAAGTGACGCTTTTGGGGCAAAACGTTAATGCTTATCGCGGTGAAATGCCCGACGGTGAAATCGCTGACTTTGCTACGCTCTTAGAGTACGTGGCTGAAATTGATGGCATTGAACGCATTCGTTACACGACTTCTCACCCGAAACACTTTACGCAACGTTTGATTGATGCTTACGGCAAGATCGATAAGCTTGTCAATCACGTGCATTTGCCCGTTCAATCCGGTTCTGACCGTATTTTGGCTGCGATGAAGCGTGGCTACACGGTTTTGGAATACAAGTCCATTATTCGTCGTTTGCGTGCCGTGCGTCCTGATATCGCCATTGCCACCGACATCATTGTGGGCTTTCCCGGCGAAACCCAAGAAGACTTCGATGCCACGATGCAATTGATGGAAGACGTGGGCTTTGATGCAAGCTTCTCCTTTGTCTATAGCCGCCGTCCCGGTACGCCCGCGGCTTACTTAGTGGACGAAACGCCGCAAGAGTTGAAACTTAAGCGTCTGCAACTTTTGCAAGCCAAAAATGAAGCCAAGGCGCATGAGATTTCTCAATCCATGTTGGGTACCGTCCAACGCGTGTTGGTCTTGGGTCCTGCACGTCGCGGTGAAGGCATGATGTCGGCTCGCACGGACAATAACCGTGTGGTCAATTTTAAGGGCGACGTGAGTTTGACTGATCAAATGGTGATGGTCAAAATCACGGATGTCTTCCCGCACACTTTGGGTGGCGAATTGGTCACAAGCGAGGAATAGCTTTCATGACTACAGAAGAAAAAGTTCTTACCTTAAATGTGGATTTGGACAACTCTGACTTGTCCAGTCTTGTCGGCCCGATGGATGCCAACCTTCGTCAAATCGAAATGATTTTGGACGTGACGATCTCTCGTCGTGGTCATCAATTCCGTATTGCCGGTGAGACGCAAAAAGCGCGTGAAGCCCAAAACGCCATCCAAACGTTTGCTGCGAAAGTGCCGCAATTGGAAGGTGAGTTAACGACGGATGACGTTCAGCTTTATTTCGTGGGCGAAGCCGCCAAGAAAATTGACGGTGACGCGGTCACTACACCCACGCTTCACACCAAGCGCCGTGAGCTTCAAGGTCGAACGCCTCGTCAAAGCGAATACATTCAAGCGATTTTGGATCACGATATTGCGTTTGGGATTGGACCGGCCGGGACGGGGAAGACGTATTTAGCCGTAGCCGCTGCTGTTGACGCCTATGAACGAGACCGTGTTGAGCGCATTATTCTTACGCGTCCCGCCGTTGAAGCAGGGGAGCGTTTGGGCTTTTTGCCGGGTGACCTTTCTCAAAAGGTTGATCCCTATTTGCGCCCCCTTTATGACGCTTTGTTTGACCTCTTAGGGTTCGATAAGACGCAACGCTTGCTTGAACGTCAAACGATAGAAATTGCGCCTTTGGCCTATATGCGCGGTCGTACGCTCAATAACGCTTTTGTGATTTTGGACGAAGCCCAAAATACGACGCCTGAACAAATGAAAATGTTCTTAACGCGTATCGGTTTTGGTTCTAAGGCCGTGATCACAGGTGACGTCACGCAGATTGACCTTCCGCGCGGTACGCGCTCGGGGCTCGTGGAAGCACAAAATGTTTTGGCCGGTGTTCGAGGTATTTCGATGACATACTTCACGGCCGCTGACGTTGTGCGCCATCCCTTGGTAGCTCGCATTGTTCAAGCCTATGCAAAGGCCGATGAAAAGCGAGCTCAAGAGCGTTTGGTTGAAAAGATGGAAAAGAATCGAGATTAAAAATGGCAAAACTCACGGTTCAATTTATGGAAAATGGCGACTTCGAGTTGCCGTCTGAAGAAACCATGGCAAAGTGGATTGAAGCGGCGATTGAACGCGATACCACTTTGAATGTGTTGTTTGTCGACGCTGAAGAAGGGCAAGCTCTTAATAGCCAATATCGTCACAAGGACTATGCAACGAACGTTTTAACGTTTGATTATCAGCATGAGCCTGAAGCGATTGCGGATTTGGCCATCTGTGTCCCGGTTCTCATTCGAGAGTCTCAAGAGCAAGAGAAGTCTTTTGAAGAGCATTTGGCCCACTTACTGATTCACGGTGCACTTCACGCTCATGGGTACGATCATATGAATGACGAAGAGGCAGAAGTCATGGAAACGAAGGAAATTAAAGCCTTGATGAGTTTGGGGTTTGATAATCCTTATGCGGATCGTGAGCTCGTCTAACTGAACGAAATTGGGGTGGCACTGCCACCCCTTTAATCATTTGTACAAATGTGCAAATCAATATCTTAGAAAACCGTCAATTCCGACGGAGCCTTAACGCCGAAATCCTTCGCAAGTTCTTGATAAGTTCCCACGGCATCTGCGACTTGATCTAAGGCGTGATTGGCTTCGTTTCGATCAATGTCAAATCGCTTAGCAAGATTCAAAAAGTCGGCTCGATCAACATCCCTTCCTTTTCCCAATAAAGATGTCATGTGTTCATTGCCAAAGGCGTTGGTTGTCACAATGTCATAGGCCGGTGTCATCGACCACTTTCCTTCCTCATTCATCATGAAAGAGAAATTTTTAGCATGGTCATCGCAGTTACCTAATGAGAAATTCAAAATGACGCGCTTAAATTGCTCAAGGAGAGCCCCTTTTCCACAAAGTCGTAAAGTGAGCGCCATGAGCGTTGCATAGTCAAGCGAAGGCAGACGAAAATCCGAGTGTAAAAGGCCCGCTGCCGTCACAACGTGGTACTTGCCAGTGAGATTGCGGTCAAAGCGTTGGGTACCAAACCAACCGCCGCCTTGTTGAGATTCAAAAAGGTGAGTCTGAGGCATGGTAATGCCGGCACGCTTTGCAATCAAAGAGCAAATGTATTCGTGAACGCCAATGTCTTTACTATCGGACGAGTGTTGGAACTTAATCATCCAGGGATCAAAAGCATCGGTGGTTAAAACACCTCTTTGGAGTTGCTTTTTATCTTTAGAAACCAGACAAACGATTTTAGGGCGCGCACCACCCGAAGAACCGTTAAGACCGCAAATCATATCAAGGGCCTCTGCGGATTCTTTTTCCTTCAAAATCGCATCCACGTCTTGAGCGAGCGTATCCAAATGGATTTCATCCGAATTCAATTTTTCCCATTCTGTGGCAGGTTCGTATTCCAATGCGCCCATGCCTTGGTTGCCGACCCAACAGAGTCGCTCCAAGGGCGAAATTTGATGAAGTCGTTTACCTTTTTTTCGTAACTGTCGATCCAAAAGCAAACTTCCCCAACCATCTGGAAGGCTATCGGCAATAAAGCCGGGCAGTCCATTAAAGAGTTCATTGGCGCTCTTCCAAGTGGAAGTGGAAAGAGGGATAGAAACGGGTGAGAGCGACCGATTCAACTTAATAAAGTCAGGGGCGTATTGAAACAACAATCCTAGGGGATCGTCTTTAAGAAGACCCACTAAGTGGCGTTGCCCCTGAAGATTGAGAAAGACGTGAACATTCATCATGAAGCCCTCTTGCGAGTTTTAGTAGGAAGGGCAAACAAGTCAATGCGACTTCCGAGCTTAAAGACATCATCGAAGTCTTGAGCACGGTTAAGACCAATCGCCAAATTCACGAGGTTTTTAAGAGATATTTCGCCTTCGCTTTCAAATCGTCTAAGCGACCCCAAAGAGACGCCCGTGTGCTTGGCAAGCGCCTCTTGTGTGATGTTTTGATCGAGCCTCACTTCGCGAAATCGCTCCGCGATTTCCATGCGAATATCCTTGGGCGGTTTGAGATTGCTAATTGCGCTCATATTAGTAATTAATGAAGAAAAACGCTATTAATTACTAATATTTTATCACTTATTGTGTTTTCTTTTTCAACTGAATTGGGACCAAAAGCACTAACCCAATCACAAAGAAAAGACCCGTCATCAATAGGGCAAAACGATGGTCATTATTTGTGACCCAAGTGAGCGTCCCGTAGGTCATCGGGCCAATGATATTGGCAACCCATAGGGCCATGTTCCAGAATGAATAAAAGGCAGCGCATTGCTCTTTAGGAGCCAAGGCACCCACCAATGCGCGACCTGCGGATTGACTCGAACCCATGGCAATACCGGCTAAATTGGCGGCAATCCAGAAAACCGGTTTGGTTTGAGCGTAGTAACCAACGCCAATCATGGCAAGCCAAACAACCAACGTGAGCATCAAGGCGTATTTGTGGCCGATTCTGTCTTCAACGTAGCCAAAAGCAAAGGCACCGATCGCGGCCGTGATATTGACCAAGAGCACCATGAAAATGGTTTCGGCTTCCGAAAAGCCCATCACTTGGTTGGCGTAGATCGCAGCAAGCGTTACAACAACGGCGATGCCTGCTTGGAAAAAGAGGCCGCTAGAAACCAAAAAGGCGAAATTTCTGTGTTGCGGAAGTGACTTAAATGTTTGAACCAAAGAGGCTTGAGACTCTTTAACCAACGTCATAAAACGCGCCTGAGAGCGAGGCGTTGCACGTTCCTTTAACCAAAGCGCCAAGGGTGCAGCGGCAATGATAAAGACGATGGCCGTCACGAGCATTGTGTAGGGAACGTAATCCTCAGCACCGGCGCCGCCACTTTGCATCATGCTCACGATGGCTAAACTGATTCCCAGGGTTAAAAGACCACCACAATAGCCAAAGCTCCAACCCCAGCCGGAGACTTTGCCTAGGGAGTCATCGTTGGCGAGTTCCGGTAAAAAGGCCGAATTGAGCGTTTCGCCCACGTTATAGCCAAAGTTACTGATAATGACCATGGCAATGGCTAAAAGAATCGTTCCTTCATGGGTGAAGTAAAGACCGAGGGTGCCTAAGATGCACAAAAGACTCATCAAGATAACCCAGAACTTTTTATTGGCTTTTAAGTCGGTAGCAGCTCCGATAAAGGGCATCAAAACGATTGAGAGAATGTTGCTTGCTGCAATCACAGACGTCCACAAAAGTGTGCCCCAAGAGGCGTTTCCACAGACCACCCCCACAAAGTAAGCATTAAAGACAGCAGTCAAAACCACGGTGGTGTAACCGGAATTAGCAAAGTCAAACGCAGACCATGCCCAAATTTCTTTTTTGGTGACACCGTCTTTGAGGTGAGCAGATGAGAAAAACTCCATGAGGGCTCCAGTATCAGAGGTGAGCTAAGGTGCGAATATGGGCGACAACCGAGCGGGCCAAAGAGCGGCATTCGTAGCCCCCTTCTAAGACGCTCACAATGCGTCCGTCGCAGACCACGTGGGCAATGTCATCAATGACGCGCGTGATGTGAGCAAAATCCAAGTCTGAGAAATCCAGTTGTGCCATCACTTCATTGGCGTGCCCGTCAAAGCCCGCTGAAATCAAAATGAGTTCAGGTTTTTTCTTTTCAATGATCGGCGCCCAAACATTGCGGATAATTTCGCACGCTTCATCGCCCGTAGCGCCCGAAGATAAAGCCTCATTATGAATATTAGGGGCTGAAAACCCACCGCCCACATGCGGAAAGATTCCTTCTTGAAATAACGAGAAGAATTCAATTTTGGGGTGATTTTTAACGATGTCTTCCGTGCCGTCGCCGTGGTGAGCATCAAAGTCAATAATGACAATGCTATTGAGTTTTAAGACCTCAATGGCATAAAGAGCGGCAATAGCAACGTTATTAAAGATGCAAAAGCCACCAGCACCGTTTCGGTGAGCGTGGTGTCCCGGGGGGCGCACCATGCAAAAGGCATTGCGAAGTTTGTTGTTTGTGACCGTATCAACGGCATCCAAGACGCAACCGGCGGATTGAAGGGCGGCGTTTAATGAACCGGAACAAAGGGCCGTGTCTTCGCAGATGTAGGCCATTTCCCCTTCGGTCTTGGGGACTTTGTTTTTAACGAGCGTTAAATAGGATTCATCGTGCGCGCGCAAAATATCAGCGTCCGTTGCTTGGCGTTGACTTTCAATATGTTTAAAAGCTTGATAAAGACCGCTTGCAACCAAGCGTTCCTCAATGGACTCGATCCGAAGAGGGGACTCGGGGCTGCGTTCGTCAGTGATGTGTTCAAAACACGAACGGTGTGAAAATAAACCGGTGGGCACAATAAATCTCTTAAATGCTAACTCTCCATATTTTAAAGGCAATGCGCATGTTTCATCACGATTTTTGACAATTTTTCTCTTTTGCAAGGTGCAAAAGAGGCCGTATAATCCACTCTTCACTACTTGAAAGTTTTAAGGATTGATCATGCAAGAAAACGAAGAATTGTTGGCACCGGAACCGATTCATTTCACGGATGCTGCTGTTGCTAAAGTTAAAAGCTTGATTGAAGAAGAAGGTAATGATCAATTAAAGTTGCGCGTCTTTGTGCAAGGCGGTGGCTGTGCCGGTTTCCAATACGGTTTCCAATTTGATGAAACCGTTAACGATGACGATGCCCAAATGGTCAAAGATGGCGTGATGCTTTTGATTGACTCTTTGAGCTACCAATATTTGGTGGGCGCTGAAATCGACTTTAAGGAAGATTTGACGGGTGCTCAATTCGTTATTCGTAACCCGAATGCTGTGACCACCTGCGGTTGTGGTTCTTCCTTCTCGGTCTAGAAAATAATTTTTAAATCTTTGCTCTTTGGGCAGGGACAACCATTGACGGCTTGGTTTCTATTTTGGGGAAATCAGGCCGTTTTTGTATTTGAAATAACTGAAAAATAGAAGCTAAGCAAGTAAGAAGCAAGTAAGAAGCAAGTGAAAATATTTAAAAAAGCTTTTAAAAACAAGAGGTTAATAGAATTGCATGGCAAAAAAGAATTTGTCAGGCAAGTGAAAAGCAAGTGGACAGCAAGTGAAATTCTAAGCCCAATAGGGGACGTATTGCATGTAGCGTGGCGATGCTTTGGGATCCAAGGGTTTAATTTGTCCCGCTTCTAGAGTTTCTTTAATCAATCGGGAAATCATCGCCGAGGCTGAACTGGACAAGCCGAATCTTTCGCGCAATGACGTATTTGTTAGTCCTTTCCCTTCTTCGTAGCACATACAGGCATGAAGGTAACAAGCCCATTTCTTGTGCTCAGGAGGAATCTGAGCAAAAGGTCGTTTTGTGTAGAGCGTAACTCGAGTGTCGTCATTAATGGTTTCAATGCTTGGCGCTGGTAATTGGAATTTTTCACACCAATAAGCAATTTTGTCCCAACCGGTTCCCAACTCTTCGCATTGGTGCATTCTTCGCATTAGCGTTGCCAGTTTCTCATTGCGAGTGCGGGGAGACATATCAATGATTCGAACGGGGTCGATAAGAGGACATCCTGGGTTGCTAATGACGATTTTCGTAGCGAATACCTCAATAACGGGACCCGTACCATTGATTGTAAAGTCTTGGTGAATAAGAGCATTGGCAATTGCTTCGCGGATTGCAATTTCAGGATAAGCAGTTTTTTCTTTGCGCTCTGCTCCTTCAAATACTTCAGTGACAGGAATTACGCCTTTGAGTACGTCAAGAACACGTTGAAAAGCGGAGATATAACCTTCCTCAAAAGTGATTTCCCTTAACAAAGACAATTTCGTGTCGCTTTGAAAAATGGCTAAGCGAAGTGCTTTTCTGCGTATGTCGGGAAATTCCTGAAAGTCTCTGGCAAAGAGCAACGCCCCTAATCGAGTAATCGAAAAGAGTCCGTTATCTTGTTTAAAAATAACGCCGTCATTTTCTAAGTAATTTAAATGCTCTGTGTAGGATTGAGGTCGTTTTTTTTGACTTAATACGAAGTATTGGTCATAGTCCAAGAGTTCAGATATTTGACTCTCCAACAAATCTGATTTGGCAGGAGATTTTTCATAGTTCGTATTGCGAAGTTTATCCCACAATTGTGCTTCTAAATTAGGGAACTCTCCTAAGCGCTTAGTGTAAGAACCGTTACGAATATAACTTTCTTTTTTAAATGAGACAGGGTAGGCCTTGGCTTTGGCAATCGTTAATAACACTAATGCTTTTCCATCAATTTCGAGTTCTTCAAATTCAAATTCAGCATTTTTACTTAAAAGTTGGCGCAACCATGCGCCTAATTCCTGATTACCACAGGTTTTAGAAAACTCACTAAGACGGGTCCCGATAATTTCATGAGATTTATCATCGACTCCCCAAACCATATAAGCCGTTTCACGTTCACAAAGAGCGGCGCCATTGGCTAATGCACTAATATCTTGACCAATCATGTCAGGATCAAAATTACTGTGTTTAAATTCAACCCATTGTGTTTCGTTGGGAAGAGAAATTATTTCTTGTACTAAGCGAATGTTATCCATGGTTCAAATCCTAGTTTGAAAGCTATCTTGGAATCGAGTCAAGCAAGTAAGAAGCAAGTGGCAAGCAAGTAGGAGTAGTTGTAATAAAACCCTTTATAAACAAATACTTGTCATTTTCTTGTTTTCTTTTTCTTAAATTTTATCATAAATTTAGCAAGTGACAAGCAAGTGACAAGCAAGTGACAAGCAAGTGAAAAGCAAGTAAGAATTGCTAGACAAAAAGTCGGCTACGAAATATTAGTACGCCGGATAAAGCGCCCCTAAAATGCGAGGGCCTTTTGCGTGCGTGACCGCAGGCAGATTACCGGCTTTTCTGACTAAGAAGCAATGAGCCAACCAAGCAAATGCCATGGACTCCACATGCATAGGATGCACACCCAAAACTTCTGTTGTTTTGACATTAACCCCTGCTTCTTTCAGGTCACTGAGAATGAGGGGATTAAAAGCCCCGCCACCACAGATAAAGAGGTCTTTGATATTGGGTGACGATTGGGCAATCGCTTCACCAATACCCATCGCTGTGAGTTTAACGAGCGTGCGTTCAACGTCTTCGGGTGCTAAACCATCAATTGCAGGATAACGTTTTCTTATCCACTCTAAATGGAAATACTCACGTCCTGTGCTTTTGGGCGGTTGGCGTGTGAAATAGGGATCGGTAAAAAGCGCATCTAAAAGCGTGTGATTAATTTTACCCGTTGCAGCCCACGCTCCATCCCGATCAAAAGGCATGCCTTTATGTTGCATGCACCACGTATCTAAAAGCGTATTGCCTGGGCCACAGTCAAAGCCTGTGACGGCCTCTTTTGTCAAAAAACTCACATTGGCAATGCCACCGATGTTTACGATGGCGCGCGGTGTGTCTCCTGCAAAAATCGCTTGATGAAAAGCTGGCACCAAAGGAGCGCCTTCGCCGCCTGCTGCCATATCACGAGAGCGAAAGTCGGCGATGGCGTCTATCCCTGTGAGTTCAGCTACTAAAGCCGGGTTATTGAGTTGAACAGTGAAATGCTCTTGCGGACAATGACGAATCGTTTGACCGTGAACGCCAATGGCATCAATATCGTCTGCAGTGAGTTGAAGCGTCTTTAAAAGCTTGTGCGTGACCTCAGCATAGACGTGTGCCAATCGAATACCGGTCGAGCCCATCCGTTCGATTTCATTCTCGCCGGGCGATAAAAGAGTCTCAAGGTCTTTTTTCAATGAAGCGTCAAAAGCAAGGTTACTGTGACCTAAGAATTGGATTTTGTCGTCTTCAAATGCGCAAGCCACGGCATCGGCACCATCGAGGCTTGTGCCAGACATGATGCCGATACAAATCTTGGAACTCATATGCTATTGAGCCTTGGAGGGAGCCTTCGAAGGCGTGTTTTCAGTTGTGATCACAACGCTGGCCTTCGGTTGAGGCTTAACCGATTGAATTCGGTTGATTAACGATAAGCGCGTCGTGAGCGGACGAGCTTGCGCTAAGAGATCGTAGAGCTCTTCGTTCGTTAAACGGTCTTTGTCCGGGAACTTAACCTTCAACGGGTTAATTTGGCGGTCGTTCATACGAAGCTCGTAATGCAAGTGAGGGCCCGTTGCCAAACCCGTGGCACCCACGTAACCGATCACATCGCCTTTACGTACCTTTTTGCCAACAACCATGCCATCGGCAATCTTGGACATATGAGCATAAAGTGACGTGCGATCGCTATCGTGTGTGATGATCAAGTAGTGACCATAACCGTCGTGGTCAAAGCGACGACGCGTGATTTCACCGTCAGCGGCCGCATAAATCTTATTGCCCTTGGCTGCACCAAAGTCCGTACCCAAGTGCGGACGCAAAATGCCGGTCACCGGGTGACGACGCATCGGCATAAAGCTTGATGTAACACGCGCGCCATCAACAGGCACTCGAATGAAAGCCATTTGAGTCGTTTCGCCGTCAAGACCATAGAAGCCACCATCTTGCGTGCCGTCATCGGCCCAGAAGGTTTCCATCGTTTGACCTTGATGGGTGAGTGCCAAGGCAAGAATCTTGCCATTGCGCACAAAGTCACCATCCATGAACTTGCGTTCGTAAATCAATCGGAATTCGTCACCGTTGCCCAATTGGAAACCGGCTTTAAATTTGCGCTCAAACGCTTGCATGATTTGAGCGGTGACATTTTCAGGTAAGCCCGCTTCAGTAGCCGCGTCCCAAAGGGTGGTTTTCACAACGCCACCCGCCATGGTTTGACGCGTTTCGTAAGCAAACGTGTTGGAATTAATCACAAATTTGCCCCCACGTTGCGTGATGGAGACAACATTGTCTTTTTGATCACGTTGACGTGCTTCCAAGAAAATCTTCATGGACTGAAGTTTTTTGTCTTGAGAAACTTTAGCCTGAACGTAGACGCCTTCGCGGGGGTTCGATAAGGCGGAGGCTTGAGGTTGTTGACGAACAAACTTTAAAGCCTCTTTATCATCGATATCTAAGCGGGAGAAAATGGAACCCAACGTGTCGTTGCGACGAATAACCGTCGTGTGCGTAGCAAAAGCACGGGTGGTCGTGACCTGCGTGATGCGATCGGCAATCGCAGGCATCGGTAACGTTGTTTCAATGGTGCGTTGAGAAGCGCGTGCCAAATATTCTTCATCATCGGGGCCTAATGTGTAAGCAGCAATCCCGACAGAAATAGGTAAAACCGTAAAGAGACCGCCCAAGGCTGCACGACGATAGGGGCTACGAATAACCGCAAGCCACGTCTGTGCCATGGCTCTAAGGGTTGCAAAAACCCCAGAACCAATCGTGCGAAGATTCTTAGCTAAGACACTTGGAGCAGACATTGACAGCTTGGATAGACTACAATAAGTCGTTACGGTAAAAGAAGATGAGGCGTATTTTACCTTAAATAGAGGATTTCGCCCGCTTTTATCTTTTTTAGGACTTTGATTTTTTTGTAAAAGTTTTTCGAGGTTGTGATGAGCGAATCTGAAAAGAAATTTCCTGTGACCCCTGAGGTGAAGGAAGCGTTGGCAACGATCAAGCGTGGCGTTGATACGCTATTGGTCGAAAGCGATTTTGAACAAAAGCTTGCCCGCTCCATGGCCACGGGTGTGCCGTTGCGCTGCAAATTGGGCTTAGACCCCACGGCACCGGACATCCACATCGGTCACACGGTGGTGTTAAACAAGTTGCGTCAATTGCAAGATTTGGGCCACACGGTCATTTTCTTGATCGGTGACTTTACGGCTGCCATCGGCGACCCCTCCGGTCGTAACGTGACGCGTCCGCCCTTGTCCCGTGAGCAAATTGAAATTAACGCCAAGACCTATTTGGATCAAGCCAGTTTGATTTTGGATCGCGAGAAGACCGAAATTCGTTACAACTCCGAATGGTCTGACAAGATGTCAGCAACGGACATGATCCGTTTAGCATCTCGTTACACTTTGGCTCGTTTGCTTGAGCGTGATGACTTCGCTAAGCGTTACGCTGAAAATGCTCCGATTGCCATGCACGAACTTCTCTATCCCTTGATGCAAGGCTACGATAGCGTTGCATTGAAGGCCGATTTGGAATTGGGTGGCTCTGACCAACGCTTTAACCTTTTGGTCGGTCGTGAATTGCAACGTCAATACGATCAAGAAGCTCAATGCATTTTGACGATGCCCTTGTTGGTGGGCTTAGATGGCGTCAATAAGATGAGTAAGTCTAAGCACAACTACATCGGTATTACGGATGCTCCGAACGATATGTTTGGTAAGGTGATGTCCGTGTCCGACTCCTTGATGTGGGACTGGTACGATTTGTTGAGTCTTCGCAGTAATGCTGAACTCACGCAATTGAAGAAGGAATGCAGCGAAGGTCGCAATCCGCGTGACGCCAAGGTGATGTTGGCTAAGGAAATCGTGACGCGCTTCCATGATGCCGCCGCTGCTGACGCCGCCGAAGTTGAATTTAACAATCGCTTCCGTGGTGGCGAAATGCCTTCTGACATTGAAGAAGTGACGGTGGCCTCTGATGGTGGCGAAATCGGTATCGGCAAACTGATTAAAGAAGCCGGTCTTTGCCCGTCTGTGAGTGAAGCTAACCGTAACATTGATCAAAAGGCTGTTCGTATTGATGGTGAACGCATTGAAGATCGCGGTTTGAAGTTGACCGCCGGCACCTACGTTTTGCAAGTGGGCAAGCGTAAGTGGGCTAAGGTGACGGTTCGCTAATTTTTCTCGAACCTTAAAAGAAAAGCCAAGACGGTTGCCTGAAGTTGCTGCCTCTTGGCTTTTTTCGCAAAAGGACGTTTTGATGATTGGATTATTGCAACGCGTAAGCGAAGCCCGAGTGACGGTGGATGGGAAGGTCATTGGCGAAGTCGGTAAAGGCCTTTTGGTTTTGGTCTGCGCGCAACGCGAAGATACGGAAGAAAATGCTGAGAAACTTGCTAAGAAAATATTGGCCTATCGCATTTTTGAAGACGAAAACGGCAAAATGAATAAGAGCATCTCTGACGTCGGTGGTGAACTCTTAGTGGTTTCACAATTTACGTTAGCGGCTGACACTTCCCGTGGTTTGCGTCCGAGTTTTACGCCGGCAGCCGCCCCCGATGTGGGAGAGCGCCTGTATGAACATTTTGTGAGCGCTGTCCGTCAGTCGCCCTTGAAGGTTGGGACGGGAGAATTTGGTGCTCACATGCAAGTGGGGCTTGTCAATGACGGGCCAGTGACGATTTGGTTGGAAGTTTAGGAGATCCATCATGAAGTTAATGAGTCATGATTTTGAACACGGTCAGTGGATTCCGCCTGAATGCGCTTATGGTCGTTTAGTCAACGGTCAGTTTGCGCTTTCTGAGAATTTAAATCCGCATCTTGTTTGGACGAATTTGCCCGAAGGGACACAATCCTTGGTGATTGCCTGCGTGGATCCGGATGTACCGGCCAACCGTGAGGCTTTAAATGAAATGGGCGAAATCCCCGAAGATCAACCGCGTCGCGATTTTGTGCATTGGTTGGTTTGGGATGTCAGCCCGGAAGTCTCTGAACTTCAAAAGGGTGAAGCCAGCGTGGGGGATGAGACAACGGGTAAAACCTTTGCAAAATTCATCGGTATCGAGGCACTTAATGATTACACGCGCAACGGTGAAATTCATCGTGGCTACGATGGTCCTTGCCCGCCGGGATTTGACGCACGTCTGCATGGCTACGAGTTTGCGGTTTATGCGCTTGATGTGGAAAGTCTTGGTTTGCCTGACACGGCCCGTTGGGAAGATGTACGTGCAACGATGGCCTCTCACATCTTAGGCATGGCTCTTTTGCAAGGGATTTACAGTTTAAATCCGCGTTTGCAAGAGCATTGATTTTCGTTTTCTAGGGATTTGATACTTTGAAAGATGATCAATTTAAAAAGTTGACGGCAGAGGAGCGGATCAAGGAGCTCAAGAGACTGAAAAAGGCTCTTGAGTTAGAGAGAATGCGTTCTGAAGGTTATCGTTATATGGTTGATTTGGCTGAAAAGCAATTTCAGATTTCCATTAGAAACAAGTAGAACAGAGCGTAAGCATGCCTCTCTCAGAGTTGCTCTGTGGGAGGCTTTTTTTCAAGGTAATACTTTGAAATTTGGCAATTCGTGACGTAAAAATGCGTATTTACGCAAAAAAAATACGTAGATAAGGATATACTAGAGCTGAAGATAAGATGTTCTGTGACGTAAAAGTGCGTATTTACGCAAAAATATTACGTAAAAAGAATAATGGAGGCGGTACATGGGTCTTTGAGTAGGAAGGACTTTTGTTCCGAAACGAATGATGATCAAAAGAGAAGTGCCTTTAAATAAATTGATTGCCGCTAAACATAACGGCATGATCAAGATTGTCACCGGTATTCGTCGTTGTGGGAAATCGACGCTTTTGTTCGAGCTTTTTGCTTCCCATTTAAAAGATAACGGCGTTGATGACAAACACATTATTAAGATTGATTTTGAAGATCGTCGCAATAAAGCCCTCCGAGATCCCGATGCTCTATTAGCCCATATTGACAACCATTTGTCAGACGATGAAATGCATTATGTGTTGTTGGACGAAGTGCAGCACGTTAAAGACTTTGAAGACGTTCTTAATAGCTATTTGAAAGTCAAAAATGCGGACGTCTATGTGACAGGGAGCAATTCAAAATTCTTGTCAAAGGACGTTGTGACGGAATTTCGCGGACGGGGTTGCGAGATTAGGATTCATCCATTGAGTTTTAAAGAATTCTTCTCGGTTTTCAATGGTACTCGTGAAGAGGCGTTGGAAGACTATCTTACCTTTGGTGGGTTACCAAAAATTGTCGATTTCAAAGATGATCGAGAAAAAAGGGAGTATTTACGCAATCTTTTTGAAACGACCTATTTGAAGGATATTAAAGAGCGATACGCCATTAAAAATGATCCTGAATTGGATGAGTTGATTGACATTATGGCTTCTTCCATTGGCGGATTGACGAATCCGACCAAACTGTCAAACACATTCAAATCGACAAAAAATGCGTCAATTTCGGCCCAAACGATCCAAACGTACCTTGAGATATTGCAAGACGCCTTCATGATCGAAAAGTCGGTTCGTTACGATATTAAGGGGAAAAAATACATTTCAACGCCGTCAAAATATTATTTTGAAGACTTGGGATTGAGAAACGCCCGATTAAATTTCCGTCAATTTGAAGTGACGCATTTAATGGAAAATCTCATTTACAACGAACTTCGTTTGCGTGGGATGTCGGTTGATGTGGGTTCTGTCATCTTTAATACAAAAAATGACAAGGGCGTCAGTCAACGGAAATATTTGGAAGTGGATTTTGTTTGCAATCAAGGCAGTAAGCGTTGCTACATTCAATCGGCATTGCGTCTGCCAACACAAGAAAAGCGCGAACAAGAATTGCGTTCTTTAAATCTTATTAATGACAGTTTCCAAAAATTTGTTATTACTGAAGATCCCATTAAGAAGTATCAAAACGAAGACGGAGTGGTCTTCATGAATATTTTCGATTTCTTGCTAGATGATAAAAGTTTGGTGTTGTAAAAAGTTTGACCACAAAAGATGGTGAGGCGGTACAATGAAACATCGGTTTCCCGCAATATCTTGTGTTTTTAAGAATTGTCGGCGAGACATCTAACCGGAGAATGTTATGTTTTGTCCGTTTTGCAAACATGAACAAACACAGGTCATTGATTCGCGCACAAGCGAAGACGGTACGACGATTCGTCGCCGTCGCCGTTGTTTAAATTGTGAGAAGCGCTTCACCACCTATGAACGTGTGGAATTGTCCATGCCTTCTATCATTAAGCGTGGTGGCGGTCGCTGCGAATACGACCAAAGTAAACTTCGTGCCTCCATGATGTTAGCGCTTCGCAAGCGCCCCGTGTCCCGTGAACGTATTGATGAAGCCGTCAATCGCATTGAACAAAAGATGCTCGCTTTAGGGGAACGTGAAATTCGCAGTGATCGTTTGGGCGAATTGGTGATGGATCAGTTACGTATGTTGGATAAAGTCGCTTATGTGCGTTTTGCCAGTGTGTACCGTAACTTCGAAGACGTGAAGAAGTTTGCCGACGCTGCTCGAGAAGTTTAATGACAGATATTGATTGGATGCGACAAGCTCTGGCTCTTGCGGAGTTTGCTCGCCCCATTAGCCCGCCTAACCCTAGTGTGGGGTGTGTCTTTGTCAAAGATGATGTCTTATTGGGACAGGGCTTTACGCAAGCCGTGGGGAGCGATCACGCTGAAATCCAAGCGGTTAAAGATGCCTTGCGTCAAGGGCATAGCCTTGAAGGTGCTACCGCGTATGTGACGTTAGAGCCCTGCTCTCATTACGGACGAACTCCGCCTTGCGCTTTACGCTTAATTAAAGAAAAAGTCGCCCGAGTGGTGATTGCTTGTTTGGATCCCAATCCGCTTGTGGCCGGACGTGGTGTGGCCATGCTCAAAGACAGTGGCATTGAGGTAACGACGGGCATTTTGGAAAAAGAAGCTTGGCAAATCAATGCCGGTTTCATGACGCAGATGACGCAGCACCGCCCTTGGGTTCGCCTGAAAGTTGCCATGAGCATGGATGGCTTTACGGCGCTTCCCAATGGTGAAAGTCAATGGATTACGGGGCCGGATGCCCGAAACGACGGTCATCGTTATCGCAGTTATTCAGGCGCCGTTTTGACGGGGATCGGTACGGTTTTGGCTGACAATCCTCAAATGAATGTCCGTTTTAATGGTCAATTGGCTGACCGCCAACCCTTGAAAGTGTTGGTGGATTCTCACCTTCGAGTCAGTCCCGAAGCTCGCATTTTCGACGACGGTCAAGTGCTTGTGGTGTGTGCCGAAAAAAATGACGAGAAAGCTTTGGCATTAACCGAGCGTGGCGCTGAAGTTTTGAGTTTCCCCAATGATGGCGGACAAGTGGATTTGAAAGCCTTATTGATGGAGCTTGCAAGGCGTCACATTAATGATGTGCATGTGGAGGCCGGCGCAACACTTAATGGGGCATTGTTGACCGCGGATTTGGTCGACGAAGTGCTTCTTTATACGGCACCTAAATTTTTAGGTCAAGGACGGGGTGCGTTTGATTTACCCGCTGCGACCCATTTAAATCAAATCGATTCTTGGCATATCCAAAGCGCTGATAAAATCGGCGACGATGTGCGTTTAGTTTTAACAAGAAAGGAAAAATAGACGATGTTTACCGGCATTATTCAAGCCATCGGTCAAGTGCGTGAACCCGAAACATTGGGTGACGGCGTTCGATTAACGATTGATGCACCGACCTTGGGTCTGGAAACGGTTCAAGTGGGTGACTCCATTGCTGTGAACGGCGCCTGCATGACGGTGGTGGCCATTGACGGTGATACGTTTAAGATCGAAGTCTCGGCCGAGAGCTTGTCTAAAACGACGGGTCTTCATAAGGCTGGCGAAGTGAACTTAGAAAAAGCCCTTCGCGTAGGGGATCGTTTAGACGGTCACATCGTTTCCGGTCACGTTGATGGTGTGGGTCACGTTGTGGTGATGGAACCCAAGGCTGAGAGCTGGCATTTGGTCGTGCATGCACCTAAACCCTTGAGTCCCTATTTAGCCTACAAGGGTTCGATTACGGTCAATGGTGTGTCCTTGACGATTAATGACGTTGTGGATACGGAAGATGGGACGAATGTTTCCATTAATTTGATTCCGCATACGGTCGAAGTAACGACGCTTAAGCACCTCAAAGCCCAAGATCCGATCAATTTGGAAATCGACACGATCGCTCGCTACGTTGAGCGCATGTTGAAGGTTCAAAATCAATAATCTCAAACGAAAGAAAAAGTTTGAAAGGAGAGCAGTGATGCGTACTAAGCTTTTTAGCCCCTACCAAATCGGTGGCATGGAGCTTCAAAACCGTATTTCTGTTCCGCCAATGTGCATGTACCAAGCCACTGACGGAATGCCCAATGTTTGGCACAACGTGCACTACGGTAAACTCGCTCAGTCGGGTGCCGCTTTAGTGTGTGTTGAAGCCACGGCGGTTTGCCCTGAGGGTCGAATTACCCCTTATGACTTGGGTCTTTGGACCAATGATCAGTGTGATGCTATGCGAGAAATGGTTTCGACCATGCGTCACATTGATGACAAAACGAAAGTCATCATCCAATTAAGTCACGCCGGTCGTAAAGGAAGTTGTGCCTTAGGAGGCATCAATTTAAATCCTGAAGATGGCGGTTGGGAATTGGCTGCACCTTCAGCGATTGCCTTGAGTCCGACTCACCGCGCGCCTCATGAGATGACGAAAGCCGAGATTGATAAGCTTATCGAAGCCTTCTCTATTGCGGCCTTCCGAGCCCAACAAGCCGGTTTTGATGGCATCGAATTGCACTGCGCACACGGCTATTTAATGCACGAATTTCTTTCGCCCTTGACGAACCATCGCACGGACGAATTCGGAGGCAGCTTGGAAAACCGTATGCGCTTACCGCTCATGGTTTTTGTTGCGATTAAAGAAGCCGCTCCGCAATTGACGGTGGGCGTTCGAGTTTCGGCAACCGATTGGATTGAGGGTGGTTGGAGCGTTGAAGAGACGATTACTTTTGTGAAAGAACTTCAACGCTACGGCTGCGAATTTGTAGACGTCTCTGCGGGTGGCTTGTCGCCTGATCAAAAAATCAACGTGCAATACGGTTATCAGTTGCCTTACGCTCGCGCGGTGAAAGAAGCCACGGGGATGCCCACGCTTTGTTGCGGTTTGATTAAGTATGCTGCTCAAGCGGAAACCATTTTGGTGCAAGAAACGGCGGACATGGTCGATATCGGTCGTGCAATGCTTTTAAACCCGCATTGGGGGTGGCAAGCGGCGCTCGAATTAGGTGACGAGAGCGTGGCCTTCCCGAGCCCTTACGCCCGCGGTATGCATTTGTGATTGCAATTGACTGATTTTCTTTGAAAAGAAAGCGAAAGAGCCCTTGAAAATCAGTACAATATGCACAATTATTTTTTGGTAACGAATTTACAACTGGAGACGAAAGATGTCCATGGATATCATCGAAAACTCTTTAGATGGTCGCGGTCTTCGTATCGGTATTGTTCAAGCCCGCTTCAATGACTACGCCGGTGAAGGCCTTTTGAAGGCTTGCTTGGCTGAATTGGCTCGCTTGGGCGTGGTCGAAGAAGACATCACGTTGGCCCGTGTACCGGGTGCTTTGGAGATCCCCTTTGCATTGCAACAATTGGCTCAAACCGAAGAGTATGACGCTTTGGTGGCAATCGGTGCTGTGATTCGCGGTGAAACGTATCACTTCGAAATCGTTTCGAACGAAAGCGCCTCCGGCATCATGCAAGTGAGCTTGGAATGGGATATTCCGATTGCCAACGCTGTGTTGACGACCGAAAACGACGAACAAACCAAGGCCCGTTTGGAAGAAAAGGGCACGGACGCTGCACGCGTGGCTGTGGAAATGGCCAATTTCCGCAAAGAATACATGTTTGAATTTGAAGAAGACGAGGAATAAATGGCACAACGTCCCCATCGACCGAGCCGCGGTGCTCGCTCTTTGTCCCGTGAATTTGCATTGTTGGGCATTTACGAACACTTGGTCAGCGGCCTTGATGCCAAGACCATTGATACGACGCTTTTGAGCGTGTTAAGCGAAGACGGCGAACCCGTTGCCGGCGCAACGATTGATGTTGCTGATTTTGAACGTTGCGACAAGGCTCACTACACGGAGCTTTTGACGGGTGTGATTGAAAATGCCCAAGAGCTCGAAGCCCTTTACGCAGCTCACGTTGACCGTGATGTCTCTCGCTTGTCTTTGGTTGAACGCTCTGTGTTGCTTTTGGCAACGTACGAATTGAAGAACCACATTGAAATCCCGTACCGCGTGGTCATCAACGAAGCCGTGGAATTGTCGAAGAACTTCGGCGGTTCTGAAGGTTTCCGTTATGTCAACGGTGTGTTGGACAAAGTGGCCGCCCAAGTGCGTGCAACCGAAGTTAACAACAAATAACGCCTATGGGCACACGCCCGTCAGAATTTGATCTCATCCACCGTTTCTTTTCTTTGGGAGTGACCAGTCACTGGCCCTCCCAAGGAATCGGTGATGATTGCGCCCTTCTTAAAGTCGGTGAGACGACTTTAGCCATCACAACGGATACCACTGCATTGGGTACGCATTTTTTACCCGATGCCAATCCCCAAACTGTCGGTTTCAAAGCCCTTGCTGTCAACCTGTCCGATTTGGCAGCGGCTGGTGCTACGCCTCGTGCGTTTTTTCTTGCGATTTCCTTACCCGAAGCCAATGAAGCCTGGTTAAAAGGTTTTTCTGAAGGATTAAAAATTGCAGCGCAAACTTATCAATGTGCGCTTTTGGGGGGCGATACAACGAAAAGCACAACGGTGGGCCAGATTCGCTCGCCTGCCACCTTTACGATCACGGCGTTGGGTGAAGCAGAGCATAACGCTTTAACACGCGCCGGGGCCTCAGTCGGCGACGATATTTGGGTAAGCGGTACGGTGGGAGATGCCTATGCAGCGCTTATGACGCGCACAAAAGTGTGGTCTGAAACCGTGACCGAGTACTTAGAAAATCGCATGGATTGCCCAACACCTCGAGTGTCTTTGGGGTGCGAATTGTTGGCGCACGTTGCCTCAGCTGCAGCCGATGTCTCCGATGGCCTTTATCAAGATTTGGGGCACATTCTGGAGCGCAGTGGCGTCGGTGCCAAACTTTGGGTTGATAGCCCAGCTGTGAGTTCAGATTTAGCCAAAATGGATACCGATCGCCGCCGTCAGGCGCAGTGGGCCGGGGGAGATGATTACGAATTGGTGTTTACCGCTCATCCCAAGCATCGTCAAAGCATTTTAAAATGGTCTGATAATCACCAATTGCCTTTATCTCGCATTGGGTGCGTGATTGAAGAAGGCGTTTATTTTGAGAACGATAAAAACGAAGTGGTTAATGTGCAGTTCGCCGGTTTTGACCATTTCCGAGAGTAGAAATGTTAGAAAAATACAGTGCTGATAATCCTGTGAATAAAGTGCGCATGACGTGGCACTTTGCCTTTTCTCGCGTCTCCCACATCATTGCAAGTTTCTTCGGTAGCGGCGTCATTCGTCCGGCACCGGGCACTTGGGGAACGTTGGCCGGGTGGTTAGTCTATGTGGCCCTAACCCCGTGGGTGACGCCTGCGATGTGGTTAGTGATTGTGGCAGTGACCTTTATTGTAGGTTCGTGGGCTTGTGAAGAAACAAGTAAAGATTTGGGTGTTCCCGATCACGGTTCCATCGTCATTGATGAAGTGTTTGCGATTTGGTGGGTGCTCGCCTTAATTCCGGCAACACTGCCTTGGCAAATCGCAGGCTTTGTGGCTTTCCGATTCTTTGATATTGTGAAATTGCCGCCGGCAAGTTTCTTTGATCGTAAAATGAAAAATGGTATTGGCATCATGCTCGATGATGCTGTGGCTGCGGTTTATGCGTTGCTTCTCTTGTGGGGCATCCAATACGCATTAATGCTTTTCTAGGAGACATTCTTCGTGGATTCTCAGTTAGAAGTTTTAGCGAAAACGTTAGGTGATGTGGCACTGAAGGCCCATGTGATGGTGGCAACGGCCGAGTCGTGTACGGCCGGAGGTATCAGTTACACAATCACTGATATTGCAGGCTCAAGCCAATGGTTTGATAGGGGCTTTGTGACCTACACAAATGCGTCGAAAATGAACCTCTTAGGTGTAAACGCTTCAACGTTGGAGGCGGTGGGAGCGGTCTCTTCTGAGTGTGCTTCGGAAATGGTTTTAGGAGCATTGGCCCGTTCAAATGCCGATATCGCTGTGGCGGTGACCGGTATTGCGGGGCCTGGAGGCGCAGTGCCCGGCAAACCCGTGGGAACCGTTTTTTTAGCCTGGGGTCGCCGAGGAGAAGTGCCAGAAGTGGTCAGAAAGGAATTCCCCGGTGATCGACAAGCCGTGCGCACGGCCACAATTCAATGCGCCATCGAAGGTTTAATTCAACGAATTTCTCAGTAGCGAGTTTCATCAGAAATGGAAAACTGGTTCAATATTTTTTGTTTAATCGCATTAATTCTCTTAAATGGCGCTTTTGCCATGAGCGAAATCGCCTTGGTGACGAGTCGCCGAGCCCGCCTTCAAGTCAAGGACGATGAGGGTAATAAAGGCGCCAAGGTGGCCATGGAACTCAATGAAGAACCGACGCGCGCTCTGTCTGCTATTCAGGTAGGGATTACGTCCATTGGTATTTTGTCGGGTATCGTGGGGGAAGCAGCGTTAGCCGAACCGGTTGCTCATTGGTTAACGGAGAGTATGGATGTCGCACCCGTGACCGCTCGCACGTTGGGCTTAGTTTTGGTCGTGGTGTTGGTGACCTATTTTTCCATCATTTTGGGTGAGTTGGTACCTAAGCGTTTAGGTCAAATGAATCCTGAAGGCGTGGCCTGTCAAATTGCTCGTCCCATCAATACGTTGGCCATTATCATGGCACCCTTTGTGAAGTTGTTATCGGCTTCTACAAATTTGATTTTGAAATTAACGGGTAAGAGCGATACGCAAGAACCCAGTGTCACGGAAGAAGAAATCCATGCCGTGATTGAAGAAGGGAGCGAATCGGGGGTGATTGAAGAGCAAGAACGTAACATGGCTCGTAACCTTTTCCGTTTGGATGACCGCACGATTGCAACGCTCATGACGCCTCGCAGTGAAGTTGAGTGGATTGACCTTCAAGACGAAGACGATTTGAACGTTCGTAAGATTTTGACGTCTCAACACTCTCGCCTGCCGATCGCTGATGGTTCATTAGATGACATCAAGGGCTTTTGCTCTACGCGTGTTTTGTTAAAGCAACTGTTAGAAAACGGTAGAGTGGACTTTACGAGCCAAGTCGCCAAGGCCTCTTATGTGCCAGAAACGTTAACGGGGTTGGAATTATTGGAAAACTTCCGTGATAACGATATTCCTGTGGCGATTGTCGTTGATGAATACGGTACGGTACAGGGGTTAGTGAGCCCGCGAGACGTGTTAGAAGCCATTGCCGGCGAATTCAAACCCAATGTCGGGGACGAGTCTTGGATTGTGGAGCGTGAAGACGGCTCGCTGCTTTTAGACGGTATGTTGGCCGTGCCTGAATTAAAAGACCATTTGCAACTCAAGAGCGTGCCTCAAGAAAATGAAGGTCGCTATAACACCTTGGCCGGCATGATTGTTTGGATCATGGAAGATATGCCCAAGACCGGTCAGTTTGTCACTTGGCAAGGTTGGCGTTTTGAAGTGGTTGATATGGATGGGCGTCGTATTGATAAGGTTTTGGTTTCTCGCTTGCCTGAAGAAAACACTCAAAACGACGCCACGATCACGGCTTAGTTGGGCAAGGTGTAGGTAATTTTTCTTCCGTTTCGGATTTTAATAACTGTTTCATTTTCTACTAACTTCCGCAATGCCGCGAGGCAAGTGGCCTGCGGAAGTTGTAGATTTTTTTGTATCTGCTCTCTGGAGGTCTCACCTTGCGCTTCAAGGTAGCCAAAAATGCGATCTGCTGCAGTTTCTGATAGGCGGGTTTGGCGGATTTCGGCAGGAGTATCCTGTTTCGGTAAGATTGCCTTAAAACCATGAGAGGATGCTGTGAAAGTGGGTTTTGAACTGTTTTGACGATACAGTTTTTCAATCTCGCGAATGCCTCGTCCCCATCCTTCGACCAAGCGCAAATCAACGAAGGTTGATGCGAGAAGAATATTTCTCGGTCTTGAGATCCCTAGCATAACATCATCCATATTAAGTCCTTTGACCAGTCCGCCAATCGAAATAATTTCGATTTCATCTTCGTAGACGTTAACAAGGGTAGGGCCATTTAAAGCGTAATCGCGATGAACAAGAGCATTAATAAAAACTTCTCGTAGTGCTCTTGGTGGGTAGTCGCGGTAATCTTTGCGGAAAAAACCAGAAATTTCGGCCCCCGTTTTGTTAACCAAGTTAAACCAATCTTCTGCCTCTAATAATTGTTTAAAAATGGAACCTTCGACCACTTTCTGATCAACGAAAAGTTCTTCTCCTGTTGCGGAATTTGTATTGAAGAGTCCAAATTTTGTGCAAAATGGACATTGATCGGAAAATAACAAGCCTAAGTTTGTAAATAAGTCGTCAGTGGTCATTGCGCCAATGGTTTTCATTGTGGCTTTATCAAGCGTTTTGCCGAGTTGTTTAAAGAAGGCTTTGGCATCATTAAATGTAAGCTGTTGGGAAAATGAGATTGCTTTTTCATGATCTTGATCACATGAGACTTTAATCATTTCAGGGGTTTCGTTATCAGAGGCATGGGTGGTTTTAGTTTCTTTTATCATGGTGCTGTCGCTTGATGAGAAAAGTGGTTGTGTAATAATTATTAATATTGTAAATATTATAAATATTATAAATATCTATTTTTATCGGTTACACACATTCCATGAAATTTGTTAAGACCGCTTAACAATATCGTGTCAATCAGAAAAGTATGCTTTTCCTTAGTTCATTCGTTACAAATTGGCACTACAATAGTCAGTTGTGGTGCTGATAATCAGCACGAAAATAATCATCATCTGAGAGAGGTTCTTATGGCTTTGTTAATTAAAAACGCTCGTGTGTTTGCACCGACGGATTTGGGTGAACAAGACGTTTTGATGGTGGCTGAAAAAGTCGTGGCCATTGGTAAGGATCTTCCGTCCACATTGCCGGGTACGGAAGTCATTGATGCCAAGGGTCAAATCATGACACCGGGCTTTTTTGACCAACACATTCACGTCACCGGCGGTGGCGGTGAAGGTGGCCCCGTGACGCGCACGCCTGAAATCATGTTGTCTGAATTGGTGGCTTGCGGTACGACCTCTGTTGTGGGTGTCTCCGGTACGGACTACACGACGCGCTCGATTCCCAATTTGCTCGCTAAGGTTCGTGCATTAAAGAGCGAAGGCGTGAGTGCTTGGATGTACACGTCCAACTACCGTTATCCGCCCACAACGATGACGAAGTCTGTCTCTGACGATTTGTTCTTCGTGCCGGAATGCTTGGGCGTAAAGATCGCTTTGGGAGATCACCGTTCTTCCTTCCCCACGATGCAACAAGTGTTGGCTCTCTTGGCTGACATTCGTGTGGGTGCCATGATTGCCGGTAAGATCGGTTTCTTGCATATTCACACGGGTAACATCCCGGGTAGCTTCGATATGTATAAGGAAATCGTTGCCAAGGGTTTCCCGATTCGCCATATTCGTCCGACGCACTGTGGCCGTATCCGTCACGTCTTTGATGCTGCTTTGGACTTTGCTAAGGAAGGTGGTTACATTGACATCACGACGGGTGCAAGCTGCGCTTTCGATAATCCTGCTATTGCCGTGATGACGGCTTTGGACGCTGGTGTTGATCCGACGCATATCACGCTCTCGACCGACGGCCACGGTTCCGTCCCGCGCTTTAACGATAAGGGCGAAATGATTGGTTTGGGTGTTGGTGGCGTGAGCGGCAACTTAACGGAAGTTAAGCGTTTGATCGCTGAATACAATATGCCGATCGGCCAAGCCGTTTCCTTCATCTCTTCTAACGTTGGTAAGGCTTTGAGCTTGCCGGGTCAAGGCGTGATTGAAGAAGGTGGCTGCGCCAATGCATGCTTATTTAACGACGCCATGGAATTGACGACCGTTATTTCTCGCAACAAGGTTATGATGCGCAACGGCGAAATCGTTGAAAAGGGTACGTTTGAGTACTAATCGCTGACGCTTTTTTCGCTTAAATGTAAAACACGCTGGGTTAATTCTCGGCGTGTTTTTTCATGAGAAATACGAATGTTGCCAATCCAAAATTAAGAATAAGATGAAAGTAACCGAATCTTGTTGGAGGAGACTGATATGCATGATTACAAAGCTTCGATGATTCAAACACGTCGCGATTTGCACAAAATGCCTGAAATGGGTTGGGGCGAATTTAAGACAACCGCTTACATTATTGAGCGCTTGGAAAGTTTGGGTTGGAAGGTTTTCACGGGAACCCAACAAGTTAATGTCGATGCCGTGATGGGACGTGACTTGGAATTTGTTGAAGAACATTTAAAGCGCGCCCGTGCGGACGGTGTTTCAGAAGCCATTCTCGAGCGTATGGAAGGTTACACTGGAGCCATTGCGCTTTGGGATACGGGCCGTGAGGGCCCCGTAACAGCGTTGCGCTTTGACATCGACTGTGTGGGTGTTGAAGAAACTCAATGTGATTGCCACAAGCCCAATCAAGAAGGTTTCAGAAGTGAGCACGAGGGCGAAATGCACTCTTGCGGTCATGACGGTCATACGTCCGTGGGTCTTCACGTGGCTCAATGGGTTGTGGATAACAAAGACCGATTAAACGGCAAGATCAAACTCATTTTCCAACCTGCTGAAGAAGGTGTGAGAGGCGGTGCAGCACAAGCAGTGAGCGGTTTGCTGGCTGACGTTGATAACATCTTAGGTTGCCACTTGGCGATGATGTGCCCGACAGGAGAAGTCACGACAACACCCACTGGCGTGCTTTGCACGACAAAGTTCGATGTTCGCTTCACGGGCGCTCCTGCGCACCCGACGATGAGTCCGCATTTGGGTCGTAATGCATTGGCTGCCGCCTGCAATTGCGTGGGCCAACTTTTAGGCATGGCCCGTCACGGTAAGGGCTTAGGTTGTGTGAACGTGGGTTTGATGAAGGCCGGCGAATGTCGCAACGTGATTCCGGTACACGCTGAAATTAAGATGGAAATTCGCGGTGAAACCGATGAGATCAATACTTACATGGCCGATCAAGCCGCGCGCATCATTGAAGGAACGGCACTGGCTTATGGTGTTAACTTTGAAATCGAAAAAGTGGGCGAAGCCGGTGAACTCATCAATGACCAAGCGTTAGTTGACGTCGTAGCCCAATGTGCTCATGAAGAGCCGACGTGCAAAGAAGTCATTGACTTTAAGAAGTTGGGTTGTTCGGAAGACTACACGATGCTTGCCAAGGTTGTGCGTGATCGAGGTGGCAAGTCTTGCTTCTTTGTTGTGGGTGCAGATCGTACGGCCGCTCACCATCAAGCTGAGTTTGATTTTGACGAGACGGGGATGGAAACCGCTTTCGGGATCTTTACTCGCGCAATCGAAAAACTAAACGGCTAAGCAAAAAAAAATCAGCCTGAGACAAAAATCTCAGGCTGATCAGTTTTGGGTGTCGCAATTAAAGGCGACGAGCAGCGTTAATCTTGCTGAAGGTTTCTTCTGCCACGTTAGCGGCAGCTTCCTTAAAGTCTTCGCCGGAAGAGGCGTACAAGATCGCGCGGCTTGAATTGATCATCATGCCCATCTTGTTTTCGGTGACGCCGGCAGATACGCAAGCATTGATGTCACCGCCTTGAGCACCGATCCCCGGTACTAACAAGGGCATATCCCCCACGATTTGACGGACTTGAGCAATTTCATTGGGGTAGGTGGCACCCACCACTAAACCCAATTGACCGTTCTTATTCCAGGGGCCTGCAGCCAATGCTGCAACGTGTTGGTAAATCGGTTTGCCATCGACCATCAACATTTGGATGTCGTTACCGCCCTTATTGGACGTGCGACACAAAAGAATCGCACCACGGTCTTCGTATTCGAGGTAAGGTTCGACGGAGTCAAAACCCATGTAAGGCGACAAGGTTACGGCATCGGCGTTGTAGCGCACGAAAGCTTCACGAGCATAGTGTTTGGCCGTGGAGCCGATATCGCCACGCTTACTATCCAATACCACCGGAATATTGGGGTAATTTTCGTGAATGTAGGAAATGATGGCTTTTAATTGTTCTTCAGCGCCACGGGAGGCGAAGTAAGCGATTTGTGGCTTAAAGGCACAAGCGTACGGAGCGGTTGCATCGACGATGGCGGTGCAGAATTCGTAAAAAGCGTAGTCCTTGCCCTTGAGATGTTCAGGCAAACGATGCTTATCCGGATCTAAACCCACGCACAAAAGAGATTGGCTTTCAGCCCAACGATTTTGTAATTTCTCAATAAAAGTCATTTTAAAAACTCGAACCTAACAAGATCACGATCTGTTAATTATAGACGTTTTTCTTTTCTAGCCCTTAAGGAAAACCCATTGAATGACGGCATCCAAGGGGGCATCGGTGCTTGTTGCGCGTTCCCCCTCTACGACACCAAAGATGGCATAGCGTTTGCCACTTTTGGCTTGAATGACGCCCGCAACCGATTTCACGCCGTTTAAAAGTCCTGTTTTAATGTACGCAGAGCCGGGAGCCACTTGTCGGCGACGCATCGTGCCGTCTGTGGCGGAGACGGGGAAAGTACTCACCCATTCAGGCATACGGGGGCTTTTCCATCCGTAGGCAATGATTTGAGTCATGGCGCTTGCGGTCACGAAGCTTTCTCTTGAAAGGCCACTGCCATTATCAACAAAAACCGTACCGGGTTTCACTTTAACGCTTTGGGTTAACCAATTTTGAAGTGCAGAACGGGCCATGGGGTAATCAGCTCCTGACTTTTCATCATTGGCGATGAGGCCTAGTGTGAGATAAATGTGGCGAGCCAAAACGTTGTTGCTGAATTTATTCGTTAAGCGACTCACATGCACCAAATCTTCGGAGTAAGCCGTATAAAGCGGATTGGCTTTTTCAGGAATAACACCTTTGACAACTTCACCCCTCCAACTAATATCCATTTCATCCAATAACGGCTCTAATAAGGCTTGCCAATAGCTCTCCGGGTTACTGAAAATGTAGGAAAGATCCTTAGCAGGGCAGCTTTTCGGAAAGCCACCGTCAAAGGTGGGTTCCCATTCATTTTTAATGTTGAGTTTTAACGCGTGGCGCCAGCCAACGCAATTGGCGTTGGAGGCGACAAGTTTCACGGTTTTTGGCGCTTCAAAACCTTTTAGCGTAGGCGTTGTCGTGATGTGAGCGATGCCATTTTCATAATCGGGCTCAAAGTGAAAGGTGACCGCTTGATAGTTAATCAAAGCCGCATCGGCTTCTTTCATATAAGGGCGATGAATTTCTTCACCAAATTGGACACTATTTTTGTCCGTTGCAAAAAGCGTGCGGTCAATCACAATGTCGCCTCGGATTTTCTCTAACCCTTGGGCTTTCATGGCAGAGAGGTCTCGCCAAAGACGCTCAATCACATAGGTGGGGTCGCCACCGCCTCGAATGTATAAAGGCCCGTCAATTACACCGTCGTTTATCGGAGCTTCGGTCAAATACTGCGTGCGCCAACGCCAGTTGGGGCCAAGGGTCTCTAAGGCTGCCAATGTTGTAATGATTTTTTCGGTCGAGGCCGGGGAGACTTTTTGAGCAGCTCGCCAATTTAATTTCACTTTACCGCCATCTAAAGGACGGACGCTGACAGCTAACTGACGCGAAGAAATTTGATTCTTTTTAAGGGCTTTTTGAATGGAAGTCGGTAATTTTTGTGGTGCCGAAAAAGAATTAGTCGAATAAAAACAAATAGATAATGCGAAGATCGGCATTAAAAGGGAGAATTTTAGATTTTTTTGCATTTTTGCCCTTGAAAATGGAAAAAGTATCCCCACATATGCCAATATACGAAGGAATTTTTCGGACATAGGAATTGTTCCTATCAATAGTACCGAAAATCTGTATGAATAGAAGCGTCCAAGATAAGAGATAATGTGGCGTTTCGTAAAAAAGGTTTCATTGAAAATTAGGAGAAATCAAATGCAAATTCGTCCGTTACATGACCGTGTGATCGTCAAGCGTTTGGAAGTTGAACGTACTACCGCTAGCGGTATCGTTCTTCCCGATAGCGCTGGTGAAAAGCCCGATCAAGGTGAAGTTTTGGCTGTCGGTCCTGGTAAGCGTGATGATGCCGGCAAGTTGATCCCGATGGATGTTAAGGTCGGTGATCGTGTTTTGTTCGGCAAGTATGCTGGTCAAACCGTCAAGGTTGATGGTGAAGAATACCTCGTGATGCGCGAAGAAGACATCATGGGCGTTCTCTGCTAATTTCTTGCATTTCGATTTATTTGTTTTTGGAGTAATAACTCATGTCTGCTAAGCAAGTGCTTTTTGGTGAAGACGGCCGCGTCCGTATGGTTCGCGGTATTAACACGTTGGCTAATGCCGTTAAGGTGACGTTGGGCCCGAAGGGTCGTAACGTTGTGCTCGATCGTAACTTCGGTAGCCCGTTGGTGACGAAGGACGGTGTGACGGTTGCCCGCGAAATCGAATTGAAAGATAAGTTTGAAAACATGGGCGCTCAAATGGTCCGCGAAGTCGCTTCCAAGACCAATGACAACGCTGGTGACGGTACGACGACGGCTACGGTTTTGGCCCAAGCCATCGTGGTTGAAGGTATGAAGTTTGTTGCTGCCGGTATGAATCCGATGGATTTGAAGCGCGGTATCGACAAGGCTGTGGCTGTGGCTGTTGAAGAATTGAAGAAGCTCAGCAAGCCCGTGACCACCACCAAGGAAATCGCTCAAGTCGGTTCTATTTCCGCCAATAGTGACGTGGAAATCGGTGAAATCATCGCCGAAGCCATGGAAAAGGTCGGTAAGGAAGGCGTCATCACGGTTGAAGACGGCAAGTCCTTGAAGAACGAATTGGATGTGGTTGAAGGTATGCAATTTGACCGCGGTTACTTGTCTCCGTACTTCATCACGAACCCGGACAAGCAAGTGGCTGTTTTGGATAACCCCTTCATCTTGTTGCACGACCAAAAGATCAGCAACATCCGTGACCTTTTGCCGATTTTGGAACAAGTCGCTAAGGCCGGTCGTCCGTTGATGATCATCACGGAAGACTTGGAAGGCGAAGCTTTGGCTACGTTGGTGGTTAACAGCTTGCGTGGTATCTTGAAGGTCTGCGCTGTGAAGGCTCCGGGCTTTGGTGACCGTCGTAAGGCCACGCTCGAAGATATCGCTATCTTGACGGGCGGCACGTTGATCACGAAGGATCTCGGTTTGTCCTTGGATAAGACGACGCTCGAACACTTGGGTCAAGCCAAGCGTATCGAAGTCAACAAGGAAAACACGACCATCATCAATGGCGCCGGTAACCCTGAATTGATCGAAGCCCGTGTGAAGAACATCCGCACGCAAATCGATGCTGTCACGTCTGATTACGATCGTGAAAAGCTCCAAGAACGTGTGGCTAAGTTGGCCGGTGGCGTTGCTTTGTTGAAGATCGGTGCTGCTACCGAAGTCGAAATGAAGGAAAAGAAGGCTCGCGTTGACGACGCATTGCATGCTACGCGTGCTGCTGTTGAAGAAGGCGTGGTTCCTGGCGGTGGTGTTGCTCTCGTTCGTGCTCAAAAGGCTGTTGCCGGTCTTAAGGGCGACAACGAAGAACAAACGGCCGGTATCAAGATCGTTTTGCGTGCCATGGAAGAACCGATGCGTCAAATCGTTTCCAACGCCGGTCTCGAACCCAGCGTCGTTGTGAACGCTGTCGCTAACGGCGAAGGCAACTACGGCTTTAATGCTCAAACGAGCTCCTATGGTGACATGATTGAAATGGGCGTGTTGGATCCGACGAAGGTGACGCGTACGGCTTTGCAAAACGCTGCTTCCGTTGCCAGCTTGATCTTGACGACGGATTGCATGATTGGTGATTTGCCTGAAGATGTTAAGCCGATGCCCTCCGGCATGGGCGGCATGGACGGCATGCCGATGATGTAATCGGATTCCATAAGAATTTGATTCCTTGATCAAAAAAGCGATCCGAGACATGATGTTTTCGGATCGCTTTTTCTCACTAAACAATGGCTCAAACCGTCTACAACGTCCCCGATCTTAAGCCCGGTGAAATTCATCGCGCTGAAGAAATCATTCATCGTTCATGTTTTATTGTGACGATGGCGCGCGTCACCAATACCGAAGAGGCGAAGGCTTTCATCGAACGTATTCGAGAAGAGCACGCCACGGCAACGCACAACTGCTGGGCCTATGTTGCGGGTGAGCCAGGAAGCACTGCTCAGGTGGGCGCCAGTGACGATGGGGAGCCAAAGGGCACGGCGGGACGACCGATGCTCACGGTACTTTTGCATTGCGGAGTGGGCGAAGTCGCTGCCGTTGTGACGCGATATTTCGGTGGCATTCTTTTGGGGACTGGGGGTCTTGTGAGGGCCTATCAAGGACTTACCAAATTAGGACTGGAGTCGTTACCCATTCGAGAGCGAGTGCCGTGTCAGAAAGTTCGCATCACGTTAGAACATCGTTTTGTCAATATTGCTTTGCGTGAATTTGAATCAGTGAACGCTCAGATTCTAGAAAAAGACTTTGGGATGGACGTGACATTTTTGCTCGATGTGCCTCTTGAGCATGTTGACACTCTCATTAACACCCTGACAGAAAAGACCGCCGCCAATCTTTTGGTCGAAATCGAAGAAGATAAGGCGTAAAGGCGAGAGAGCCTTTTGGCTTTTATCAACGCATGGGACTTTTAGGGAAGAGTTTTTCTCCTTGAGACAGGATAATAAGTCAAGGAGGTTTAGCCCATGCAGCACCGAACCATTGAGGTCGAAGTTCCAAGCCACTACGCAGAGCGACTGGAAGCTTTTGCTCAAATTCATCAATGCTCTTCATCTGAAGTGATCACTCGCAGTCTGGAGCTACTTTTTAGCACCTATTTTTCCAGAGCCAAAGAGAAGATGACCGAGGATGAATTTCAAGCCTTGATGAAACAGTTACACAACACCTCCGCTTTAAATCAATCTTGACGCCACGATTTTCAACAAATGGGTTGAAAATTTTTCAAATACAGCAGTTTTTTCTCGTAAGAACTGACTTTTCCATTAAAAGTTTGAGTTAGCTCAAACTTTTTTTTAGTCGACAAAAATTCAAACTTGTCAATTAAAAGAATTAACACTTTTATTTATCTAATTCATTGAAATATAAAGAAAATAGTTTTTCTTTTCAGAAGTTATCAAAAAACTTGATGAGAAAAAAATCTCTACATATTTTTTGTGTTGTGATTTGACTTAAGTAAAAAGCTCTATTTCTCATCTCTTAAGATCAATTAAGTGTAAACGAGTCTTTATTTAATGATTTCAAAGAGTTAGTATTATTTTTAAATGCGAGAACAAAAAAAGAATAGGCAATTAGTAAGAAATTGTCGACCTTTTGTTGAAACAATTCGACATTTTATGAATAAAAACAATCGGTTGTGAGGTTGTACGATTTTCTTGCATGGATAAACTTTCACCTCACGACGCCAAAAGTGACTCCGAGAGTTCTGAAAGGGGCGTTTAAAAGAAATAAAGAAGAAAAATTTTTGCTTGGATCGACAAGGAGAGCAAAATGACGTTAAAGATTAAAGCAACGATGATGGCCGTGATGATGGCAGCAACTGGTGTGATGGCGCAAGCTCAAGCAGCTGAAGTGTATACGGCCGGTGCCAACATGGCTTTTGCTCCGTTTGAGTTTGTGGATGAGAATAATCAACCGGCTGGTTTTGAAATGGACTTGATCCGTGCTATCGGTAAGGCCCAAGGTGTTGAAATCAAGTTGCAAAATATGCCTTTTGACGGTTTGATTCCGGCTTTGCAAACACGCGCCATTGACTTCGCAATCAGTGGCATGACGATTACGGAACAACGTGCTCGTCGTGTGCTTTTCTCTACGCCTTACTATCAATCCGGTTTAGCCGTGATGGTTCGTGAAGCCAATAAGGATAAGTATCCGACGATTGATAGCGTTAAGGGTAAGCAACTGTGCGCACAAATTGGTACCACGGGTGCTATTACGGCTCGCAAGTTCTCCGGTCAAAACGTAAAAGAATTTAACTCTGCTCCGGAAGCATTCTTAGAATTGCAAAATGGCGGTTGTGAAGCCGTCGTGCACGATAAGCCCGTGATGGATTACTATATGGCTCGTCGTGGCACTCAAGGAATGTACCGTTTGCCTGAAGCCTTGTCGGCTGAAGATTACGGGATTGCCGTGGCAAAGAATAACAAGAAGATGCAAGAGTTCGTGAACCAAGGCTTGGAAAAGGTAAAAGCCAACGGTGAATACGACCGTATTTACAAGAAGTGGTTCGGGGCTCAGAAGTAATTTCGAAGACAATTCGAATACAGACTGAAAGGATTTTTTCATGAAAAAGACGATTGTGGGGGCACTTGCTGCCGTTGGGATGGCCTTTAGTGTTCAAGCCGGCACGATTACGATCGGCACGGAAGCCACCTTTGCTCCGTTTGAATTTATGGACGAGCAAACCCATGAAGTCACGGGTTTCGATATTGATGTGATTCGCGCCATGGCCAAGGCTGTGGGTGACGATATCAAAATTCATAACATGGGTTTTGATGCATTGATTCCGTCTTTGCAAACCGGTGTGATTGATGTGACGGCTGCCGCCATGACGATTACGCCCGAACGTCAAGCACGTATTGATTTTACGAGTCCTTATTACCAATCCGGTTTGGTGATTTTGATTCGTAAGGCTGACCAAGCCAAGTACGACGGTTTAAAGAGCTTGGAAGGTCAACGCCTTTGCGCTCAAATCGGTACGACGGGTGCCATGGCCGCTAATCGTGTGAAGGGCGCCAAGGTAACGGAATTCAATAGCATTACCGAAGCCTTCATGGAATTAAAGAACTTAGGTTGTGAGGCTGTGTTAAACGATAAGCCTGTCGTTGACTACTACCTCGCACGCCGCGGTGACAAGACGGTGATGACCGTCAATCAAGTTTTTGATGCCGAAAATTACGGTATGGGCGTCAAAAAGGGCAATAAGGCACTTTTGGAAAAACTCAATAAGGGTATGGAAATCATCCGTGCCAATGGTGAGTACGACAAGATCTACCAAAAGTGGTTTGGCGCTCGCCAATAATCAATAACAACGAAAAGGCAAAACATCGACATGTTTGATTTTCAATTAATCATCGACTCTTTCCCGCTCTTGTTGGTCGGAGCCGGTGTTACGCTCAAAATTACGGCCATTAGTGTGGGCTTGGGCTTGCTCTTTGGTCTTTTTATCGGGATCGCTCAAATTTCCCGTGTGGCTATTTTCCGCATCCCCGCAAAGATCTACGTGGACTTTTTGCGTGGTACGCCGCTCTTGGTGCAAATTTTTATGATCTACTTTGCGTTGCCGATGTTAATCGGTACGCGTATCGATCCGTTCATTGCAGCCATTGTGGCTTGTAGTATCAATAGTAGCGCTTACATCGCAGAAATCTTCCGCGGCGGTATTCTCTCTATTGATAAGGGCCAAATGGAAGCCGGTCGTTCTTTGGGTTTGAATTGGTCTCAAACGATGCGATTCGTGGTGATTCCGCAAGCCTTTAAGCGCATTATTCCGCCGCTTGGCAATGAATTTATCGCCATGTTGAAGGACTCTTCTTTGGTCTCCGTCATTGGCTTTGAAGAATTGACCCGTCAAGGTCAGTTGATTATCGCCAGTACCTACGGTGCAATGGAAATTTGGACGGCTGTGGCTTTGATTTACTTAGCCTTGACCTTCCCGATTACTCGTTTAGTGGCTTACCTTGAAAAGAGATACAAGTAATGATCGTAATTAAGAACTTAAAAAAGGCCTACGGTGATCATGTGGTGTTGCCGTGTGTCAACATGGAAATCAAAGCCAAAGAAGTGGTGGTGATCATTGGTCCCTCTGGTTCGGGTAAGAGCACGTTGTTGCGCAGCATCACGCACTTGGAAACGCCGACAGATGGTCATATCTATATCGATGGCGAAGAAATTGATGATAAGAAGAACATCGACCGCATTCGTGCTGAAGTCGGCATGGTGTTCCAACACTTCAATTTGTTTGAGAACATGACCGTTTTGCAAAACTTGACGCTTGCTCCGATTCAAGTGCGCAAGATGGATCCGAAAAAGGCTGAAGAAATCGCTATGAACTTGCTCGACAAGGTGGGCTTGCGCAGCAAGAGCGATTCCTATCCGTCTCAGTTGTCCGGCGGTCAAAAGCAACGTGTCGCCATCGCTCGTGCTTTGGCTATGCGCCCGAAGGCCTTGTTGTTTGATGAACCGACCTCCGCCCTTGACCCGGAAATGGTTAAGGAAGTGTTGGACGTTATGAAGCAATTGGCTAACGAAGGTATGACCATGGTGGTGGTGACGCACGAAATGGGCTTTGCCCGTGAAGTGGGTGACCGTGTTATCTTCATGGATGGCGGCAGTGTCGTTGAAGAAGGTACGCCGGAGCAAATCTTCAGCAACCCGCAACACAATCGTACGAAGTCGTTCTTGTCTAAGGTTCTTTAATCTTAAATAGACACTCACTTCAAACAAAATCCCTCAGTTTTCTTGCTTAGAATCTGAGGGATTTTCCTATAAGTAGAGTTTTTTCAAATTAAAGATCATCGCTTAGCAAAAAGTCTCTCAGTTTGATGTGTCGTACAGTACTCGTTGAGTAGTCAATGTCATCGTTGGTAATGATGATTTTTTGTCGACTTTGGTCCATTTTGTTAAATAGAGCAAATTCTCGGTTATAGGTACTCTCTTCGGCAATGCTATAGGCCACTTGAATCAGGTATTGGCGATTATTTTTCTCTGCCAAGAAATCAATTTCCAGATTATTTTGTGTGAATACCGAAAGCGTGTAACCACGGTAGAGCAATTCGTTAAATACGATGTTTTCCAAGTTATGCGTGATATCCCAACGACCGCTTGTTTGTCGGATGCTATTGAAGGCAACATCCTCGTTATAAATTTTTTGAAAGTACTTTAACTCTCGTTTGGCCTTTGTCGAATATTGACGAATTGGAGCAATGACATAAGCTTCTTCTAAGTAGGAAAGGTACTTCATTACGGTGGTGAGGGAGCACTCCAATTGTTGGCCCTTGAGGTATTTCTGCACGGAACTTGCGCTAAAAATACGGGCATTGGAGATTAAAACATAATTGACCAACCGACGAAACAGAATGTCTTTGCGTATTTTGTAGCGATTCAAAATATCGTTAATAACGATCGTGTCATCCAAATCATTAAGGTAGCGCGTGATGGCTTCCTTGGATTCAAACTCAACAATTTTGGGAAACCCACCGTAAACCAAATAGTCTGCAATGGAGTAATCGTGGTTAAATTGTTGGGTGTAAGTCAGAAGCTCCTTGTATACAAAGGGACGAATGCGGAAGGACACATAGCGCCCGCTTAATTCTTTGGTGAATTCTTTTGAAAGGAGCTTGGAGTTGCTGCCGGTGATAAAAAGCGAGAGGTTTTTTAATCTCAATGAACGGCAAGCAATGTTCCAATCGGCAATGTTTTGAACCTCATCAAGAAAGACGTAGAGTTTTTCTTCTGATAAGTGTTGATCAATCGTTGCAATCAGGTCATCGGCCGATGTGATAGAGGAAGATACATGGCGGTCTTCAAAATTGAGTTTGAGAGTGCGCTTTCCACTGTGGTTTAACTCAGATTCAATTTGGTCCATGATCACGGATTTGCCGCAACGACGAATACCAGTGATCACTTTGATGAGGTCACTGTCATAAAAGGGGCGAATTTGTTCAATGTAATGTTCGCGGGTGATCATTTTAGAGTTCCCATTTTTCAACTTCCTAATGGAAGATTTTACAGAAAATGGAAAATCTTTCAGTAGTAATGGAAGATTTTCCAAAATTCAGAAAATCTTCCAGTAGGAATGAATTAACTACTTTTCGTTAACGATCGCAAGTGCATTCAATGTTCTCGGAAAACCGATATATGGCATTGTAATGGCCAATGCACCAATCAAATCTTGACGAGTATTGCCCACAGAATAATTTCCGGCACGATGCGCTCTTAATTGATTTTCGCAACCGCCCAAACAAGCAATACAGGTGAAAGTGATGAGTTCGCGTGCTTTCAGATCCAAGACGCTGCGAGTGTAAAAGTCGCCAAAGCAATAAGCTGATAGCGCTTGTTTCATGATGAAGGCTTGCTCATCGGGTGTCGCTTGGTGCATTTTGTCGATGCCGTCACCGAAAATACTTTTTTGAACGGTCAAACCTTTTTCAAAGCGATTGGCGGGCGTGACGTTGCTATCAACAATGGGTGGGATCGCAATCTTGTGTTCGGTGAGCGCAAAGTTAATGGTATTGAGCGCTTCTTTCACTCGAACGAGTCCAATATAAGGCGTGCATTGATAGGCAGCTTCTTTGATTTCTGCCACGCTGGCACCCAATGCAATCGCACGAGGGACAAAGGCGCGAAGTTCATCTTGCCCTTGCATGGTGACAAGGGTAGCGATCGTGACCGAAACCGTCATTTTGGCATCAAGCGAATTTTGTTCGCTGACTTCCTTCAAAATGTTTTGCTCAATTAAGGCAAAGGCTGGGTCAAATTGAGAGGTCTCTGTATTACCCACCGGGCGAGCCGCAACAGCGTCCGATAAGATGGCAGCGGGAATTAAGGTTGCAGTACTCATAAAAGCTCTTCTTTTTAGCATGGTAAAAGTCCTTCCAAGGTTGGGAAAGGTTTTGTCTTAGAAAAGAGTTTAGGAGCGCTACTGCGAAAATTTTTTATCAATTCTCGTGATTAATTGCCTATTTCTGTCTTTTCTTGAAAATAAAATCAAAAGACAGATAAGGCAACTTATCTACAAAAATTATCATCAATTTTTCTGTTGGAGAGAGAATTAGGCAATAATAAGAAAGAAATAGATGGGTTTTCTGTGAGAAGAATTGCAAAAATAGGATAAGTGGAGGATTCAGACCATGACTGATAATCGATTAAGTGAAATCCAAAAAGTTTTAAAGAAAATCGTTCTTAACGTTTGCCAAAAGGGTGGTGCCTATCCGACAGGCATTCCTGGGCTGACTTTTCATCGGCGAGATCCTGAGAATCAGGAAGGGGCGAGTATTTATCGTCCGGCACTTGCCTTTGTGGTTCAAGGCAGCAAAAAAACGGTGATGGGTGATCGTGTCTACCAATATTCAGAAGGCGACTGTTTGCTTGTGGGCGTTGATGTGCCCTGTCAATTTTGTACAGTTAATTCGACTCGTGAAAATCCCTATCTAGGTATTTCCTTGGATCTTAATCCCATGATTTTGGCTGAACTCTGTAACGCCTTGCCTCTCCCTGCACGTTCTAACGCTGTAGCAGATGAAGCTTTGAGTGTGGGTAATGTTGGCGAGGATACTTATGAGGCACTTTTACGTTTGGTGCTTTTGACTGAGCGCCCTGATCAAATTCCTGTTTTGGCGCCGATGATTGTGCGAGAACTTCACTATCGATTGCTTTTAAGTGATTTCGGCGCACCGTTGCGTCGCTTTAATGCTCACCAAGGTTCGAGCGCTCAAATTGCTCGTGCGGTGGGTTGGCTCAACGAAAATTTCCGTGAATCGTTAAGCGTTTCCGAGTTGGCTGATTATGTACATATGGGGGTTTCAACATTTCACCGTCATTTCAAAGAGGTGACATGTATGACGCCTTTGCAATACCAAAAACAATTGCGTCTTCATGAAGCTAAACGCCTCATGTTGCTCGAGAGAAAAGATGCGACAACGGCGTGCTTTGAAGTGGGTTACGAAAGCCCAAGTCAATTTAATCGCGAATATAAGCGTGCCTTTGGCGAACCGCCGCATCGCGATACTCAACGTGAACGCATTACCATTTCCTAGCGTTTGATTGCAAAGAAAGGAAGGTCTCGTATGGTGTTGTCTGTGTCAGTTGTTTCATTAGCAATTGCACTTTATGTGTCAGTGAGTTTTGCTGCCTTTATGGCAGTGAGTCTCAAGTTAAAACTCTTGCTGTCACTATTTTTCTTGTTATTGAGTCAAAAGTTCACACTTTATTATCTTTTGAGCGGAGATTTCTTTAACCCTGTCTATAACCGCACGGTATTGGTTGCGTGTGAAGCGCTTTTTAACATCTTGCTCGTGATGCTTCCTTTGCTTGTTTTAAAGGACTTGGGCTTTTGGATTTGCCGTTTGGTAAATCTAACGGGGTTGCCGGTTTCTTGGCCTTTTTCTCGAGACGGTGTTAAGTGGGCGTTATTAGCGGTCAGTATGTTAGGGGCTTTTTACGGCACCTATTCGGCACTGAAAGTACCCGATGTCAAACGAGTTGAAATTCAGGTTAAGAACCTTCCGAGCGAATTTGAAAATTATCGCTTGGTGTTAATGGCCGATTTGCACGTTGGTCGCTTGATGAATCAAAAATGGTTAGAGGCCACGATTGAGCGCGCTAATGTTTTAAAGCCTGATGCTATCGTGCTCTCAGGCGACTTGATTGAAGGAAAGGTGGGAGAGCTTGCCTCAATGGTCGAGCCCTATCGTCAGTTGAAAGCCAAAGACGGTGTTTATGCGGTCTCGGGCAACCATGAGTGGTATCACGGCGCCTTGTCTTGGGAGCGCTACTTTGAAACCTTAGGCATTCAAATGATGGAAAACCGCCATGCCGTGATTACGAGAGGGAATGCCAATCTCGTTATCGCAGGAACAATTGATCGTGCGGCCGGGCGATTTTTTGGACAAACCCAATACCAACCGGATTTGAAGAAAGCGTTGGCGGGAGCCCCTGAAGGCACGACAATTCTCTTAGCTCACCAACCTGCCGGTGCACGTGAAGTTCAAGGTGTAGATTTACAACTTTCTGGTCATACCCATGGCGGTCTTTATACGCTTTACCAGCCCATTGTGGCCTTAGGTAATGATGGATTTGTGACGGGGCGCTACCAAGCTAATGACCGTACTCAACTCTATGTCACGCCGGGCACTGGCCTTTGGACAGGGATGAGTCTGCGTTTAGGTGTGCCTTCTGAAATTACGGAAATCATTTTGAAAAAACGTTAAAAAGAATCAGAACTAAAAATTTTGCGGCCAAACTTGCAGTGTAAGTTTGGCCGTTAATGTTTCCAGGGACCGAAATCAGTGTTTATGCCACCAAACAGGTTAATTTTGGGGAGTTTGGTGGCAAAAGTGACGAAAGTCTTTTGTATTAGTGAAAAGTAGAATTTCTGTTTTCCCCACAGAAGGGACGATTTTCGAATGGTTTGGTGGGAAAAAGAGAGAAACTCAGTGATAGTCGAAATGGTTTGAGAAAAAAATAACCCAGATCCGAAAAGGAATCTGGGCTAATTCTTGGAGTGATGTTGTCGAATTAAATGCTGTGTTGATCGATCACATCGATAAAACCGCCACCTAAGCAGACTTCACCGTCATAAATCACGGCGCTTTGCCCCGGCGTGACGGCCCATTGAGGAACGTCAAAATTCAATTTGAAAGCCTCTTCTGAGCTCTCTGCAATACGGCAAGCACCATCGGTTTGACGATAACGCGTTTTAACGGTCAATTCAGAACCGGCAAGCGGGGCAACGCCTGATACCCAATTAGGCATTACAGCCGTCAAATGATGACTTAATAACCACGGATGGTCATGGCCTTGTGCAATCCAAAGCGTGTTTGTGGCCAGATCCTTGCGAGCAACAAACCAAGGTTCACCGTTACCGTCGCGACTGCCGCCGACACCGATCCCCTTGCGTTGACCTAATGTATAGAAAGCCAAGCCCATGTGTTCACCGACGACTTTTCCGTCCGTTGTCTTCATGGGACCGGGGTGCGTGGGCAAATAACGGTTTAAGAACTCTCTAAAGGGGCGTTCACCGATAAAGCAAATGCCCGTAGAGTCTTTTTTCTTGGCGTTGGGCAAACCGATTTCTTCAGCAATTTTTCTCACTTGCGTTTTGCGCAGTTCACCCACCGGGAAGATAGCCTTACTGATTTGCTCTTGCGTTAAACGATGCAAGAAGTAGCTTTGGTCTTTCGTTTCATCTAAGCCACGCAACAATTGCGTTTTGCCATCAACTTCACGAACGCGGGCGTAGTGGCCGGTGGCGATTTTTTCGGCACCCATGGCCATGGCGTGATCTAAGAAGGCACGGAACTTGATTTCGGCATTGCAAAGCACGTCAGGATTAGGTGTGCGACCGGCAGAGTATTCACGAAGGAAATCAGCAAAAACGCGGTCTTTATATTCTTTGGCAAAGTTGACGGCTTCAATATCAATACCAACCACGTCAGCCACAGCGGTTGCATCAATAAAGTCCTGGCGAGAGGAACAGTACTCGCTGTCATCGTCGTCTTCCCAATTCTTCATGAAAAGACCGATCACATCGTAGCCTTGTTGCTTAAGAAGGTAGGCGGAAACGGCGGAATCTACGCCACCCGACAAACCGACAACAACTCGTTTACTCATAAAAAACCTTTGCACTAAAAATAATCAATGCGCTAATTATAAGCACGGGTTACAATATCGGCTTTGATTTTGTTTTGAATTTCCGAGTGTTATGAGTTTAGAAAAGCTTATTCGAGAAAGAACGCAGCACTTGTGTTCGCGCTTACAGATTAAGGTGCCAATCATTGGTTCTCCCATGGTGGGTGTGGTGACGCCAGCGATGGTCGCAGCCATCAGTAACGCCGGTGGCTTAGGTGTTTTGCCCTGTGGCTTTATGAAGCCTGAAGAAATTGCTGCTGAAGTTGCTAAGGTCAGAGCGCTTACCGATAAGCCTTTCGCTCTCAATATCCGTGTAGAAGCGCGTGAACCGGAAGATCCCGCAAAAACGCAACAAGTCTTTGACGCATTAGAACCCTTGCGTGATGAATTAAACGTCCCTCATGTGTTGGGGACGGTGCCGACCTTTGAAGAACAGTTTGAAGCCATTGTTAACGCTCAAGTGCCGGTGGTTTCCTTTAGTTTCGGCGGGCCTCGTGAAGAGTTCGCCGAGAAATTAGAAGCGATGGGTGTGGAGATGATGGGAAGCGTTAATTCCACGCGCGAAGCAAAAGTTTTAAAGGTCGCAGGGTGCGGTACGGTTATTGCCCAAGGCGTAGAAGCCGGTGGCCCTCGTCAATACTTTGAAAACCCCTTAGAGGCGTCTAAGGTGGGGCTGATGGCGTTGTTGCCGCCTGTGCGTCGCGTTTGTGGTGAGGCGATTGATGTGGTTGCAGCCGGTGGCATGATGTCGGCTCAAGCGATGTTGGCGAGCATTCTTTTAGGCGCCAATGGCGTGCAAATTGGTTCCCTTTTGGTTCGCTCTTCGGAATCGGCTTGGCCTCAAGCGCTTAAAGAT
>DYCH01000017.1:0-2751 GCA_019418235.1 Sutterella sp. | reverse complement strand
TAAAGATCAAGTGCCTTGGTGCGATGATGCGTCAACGCGTTTTTCCAATTGGGCAACGGGTCGTGAAACTCGCGTGATTCCAACGGGGTTATTTGAAGCTCTTAAGGATGCGGAGTTGCCGGTGAGCCCCTATCCGGGCCAATACAAGGCAATGTCTGAAGTCTATCGCGGTGCGATCAATGAAAACCGTGCAGACTTATTGGAAATGCCCTTGGGGCAAGCTGCACAATTAGCACCTGCGCAAGACACGAAAACGATTATTGACACGTTAATGCGTGATTTTGAAACCATGTTAGGGGAAGACTGTGGCGATTAAGATTTTTACAGCACTTTTGGTGCAAGACGTTCAAAACGATTATTTAACCAATGGCGTGCGTCCTATTGAAGGCGCAGAGACTGTTTTCGCACCGATTTCAGAGATGGCAAAGACGTTTGAGCGCGTGATCGTGGCTCAAGACTATAAGCCTGAAAATCACATCAGTTTTGTGGACAATCACGCCGGTCGCACGGTGGGTGAGACGGTAGAGTCTGAGTTCGGCCCCGTGGTTTTAACGCAAAAGTGCTGCGTGGAAGGCACGCAAGGCGCCGATATGCCGCGTCAAATGCCCCTACCCATGTCTCGTATCATTGCGATTTTAAAAGGCGCTCAAACCGGTGTTAATAGTTATTCGGCCTTCTTAGAAGCTGACCGCAAAACCGAAACGGGGTTAGAAGCCTATTGCAAAGATCGCTTTGTCAACCGTATTTATTTATGCGGTTTAAACGTTGATGATTCTATGGTTCGCACAGCGTTTGATGCCCTTCACTATGAAATTGAAGTCTATTGGGTTAAAGATGCCGTGGCTGGTATCAATGCCGAGCAAGATGCCTTTAAATTAAAGAGTTTGAAGGATCATGGCGTGCATTTTGTCACGATGCAAGAGGTATTAGATCGAGAAATTCGTTAATTATTTCTGAGCAAAATATCCTAAAGAGAGCGGTGCAATCCGCTCTTTTTTTTGTAAAATGCCTTGAACGGTCATGAAAATTTGATTAGTATCAACAAAATTTTTCGAGTTTACGAATATAACTCACTTCACACCCCACTCGCATTGGCGAGCTTGAAAGGAGAAGTTCCATGCTTCATCATGAATCTAGTATTGAAATTGGTGCGTTAAGTAACAAGTCCAAGATCATACCTCTTATCATTGGGCCGCTTTTGGCTTTGGCCCTGTACTTCATTCTTCCTGAAACGTACCAAAACACGGCCGGTCAAACGGTGGAATTTAGCCATGCCGGTCGCGCCTGCGCAGGGATTGTTTTGTGGATGGCTACGTGGTGGTTTACCGAGGCTGTGCCGATTGCCGTTACGTCTTTGTTGCCTATTGTGCTTTTCCCGCTTTTTGGTGTTTTGAGTCCTTCTGAAACGCTCAAAAACTATGCCAACAGCACGATTTTCCTCTTCATGGGGGGCTTTTTGATTGCTGCCGGTATTGCTCGTTGGCACTTAGACCGTCGTATCGCTTTGTTGACGATTCGTGTGTTCGGGACGAAACCCCAACAAATTATTTTAGGTTTGTTGGTCGCAACGGGCTTTTTGTCGGCATGGGTCAGCAATACGGCCACGGCCGCGATGATGGTGCCGATTGCTTTGGCTATTTTGGGTGTGGTTCGCAATACGCGTGGGGATGAACCGGTTGATAAGCGAGAGCACAATTTTGGTGTTAGCGTTTTGTTGTCCATTGCCTACGGTGCAAGTTTGGGTGGTGTTTTAACACTCATTGGTACGCCGCCAAATGGGATTTTTGTTCGCTTTGTTGAACAAATGTATGGCGTGAATGTGAACTTTTTGGAATGGATGAAGGTCTCGATTCCAATCGTTGTTCTTTTGATGGCAAGCACTTACTTCATGATGACCAAGTTTTTGTTCCGTGAGCAAATCTCTGAATTGCCCGGTGGCAAAGAATGGGTTAAAAACGAAATCTCTCGTTTGGGGCCTTTAAGCAAAGGCGAAAAGATTGTGCTAACGGTCTTTGTGACGGCCGCGGCTTTGTGGTGCTTTGGTCCCTTGATTCGTGGTTTTGAAGTCGATGGTATTCGCCCCTTTAAAGACTTGAGCGACACCGTGATCGCAATGGGTGCTGGCATTATTTTGTTCATTATCCCTGTTGATATTAAGCACGGCGTGCACGCTTTGGATTGGTCAAGTGCTTCTGAAGCGGTGGCTTGGGACGTGCTCTTATTGTTCGGTGGTGGTTTGACGATGGCGCACGCCATTCAAACGACGGGTATGGCCAGTGTTGTGGGTTCGGCTGCGATCGCTTTTGCCGGTTTGCCCGATATCGCTGTTGCCGGCGGTATTACGACGTTGGCCGTCTTTGCCTCTGAATTTACGTCCAACACGGCTTTGGCCGCAACGATGATGCCTTTGGTGGCCGCTATTGCCGAGTCCATTAATATGCATCCGGAATCTTTGTTGATTTGTACGACGTTGGGTGCCTCAATGGCCTTCATGATGCCGGTGGGTACGCCCCCGAATGCCATCATCTTTGGTACGGGTCGTATCCGTATTGCAGAGATGATCCGTGCGGGTTTCTGGCTTAACATCATCTCCATCATTGTTATCACGTTGGTGACGTCAGTCATTTCGTTAGGTGTTATTCCGTAACGAAAATTCTTCACAAACAAAAGGCTCTGAGTCGAAAGATTTCAGAGCCTTAGTTTGTGCGCACGACATGTGTGCTGTTCTAGCGGGTGAAAGTCCCGTGGTCG
>DYCH01000016.1:43685-79135 GCA_019418235.1 Sutterella sp. | reverse complement strand
CCTTCACTACATCAATACGACCGGTCACGGTTTGGGTGCTCCTGAATGGGAAGCTTTCAAAGCCGCACCTTTTGAGATGTTAGGTCAATTTTGGAACCACTACCCGATTGTCACCGATGTGGTGATCGGTATTTTGGTAGGCGTCATCTTCGTTGCGCTTTGGTTCCGTTTAGCTTCCATCATCTCTCGTTGGAACTTGTGGCAAGGCACCCAATGGACGAATCTCTTGATTGCTTTGATGTGCTTTATCGGCTTTATGTGGACTTGTGCTCAAGCTCCTTTGACCACGTCTGATCCCTTGGAAGCAGAAGACGCTATTGTGAGTAAATACGCCATCATGAATACCATTACGGTTTCGGCCCCCATGGCGATCTACTACGATGAAGAGTTAAGACCCTTAGGGTTCTTTAAATCGACGCAAGCTCAATAATGATCATAGTCTGAATTACTATTGGACTATTAAAAACAAAGCTCCCGATGCAAAATGGGAGCTTTGTTGTTTTGACGATAGCAATTAAGGCGCCGTCTTTAAGAATTCTGAAAAACGAGCCAAACCTTCGTTCAGAATCTCAACATTGTTAGCGTAACCAATTCGGACATACCCTTCCGTATGTAAGGCAGAACCCGGCGTGACCATCACCCCCGTTTCCTTAACAAGCTTCACACAGAAATCGTAGGATGAAAGCGTAGTGTCAATTTTTACAAAAGCAGTGGTGCCTGCCTTGGGCTTTACATAAGAGACTCTTGGCTCTTGTTGAACCCATGCATCCAAAATCGGTAGATTTTTACGGATAACTGCACGGTTACGTTCCAGAATCTTATCCTTAACGCTCAACGCCATCTCTGCAAAATACTCATCAATCATGCCAACACTGATCGTGTCATAATCGCGTTGGTGAAGAATTTCTTTAATCAGAGATTCAGGGGCCGCCACCCAACCGAAACGAATGCCAGCCATACTAAAGACCTTGGACATCCCGCTGGTGCTGACACCTTTTTCATAAATGTCTGCTACAGAAAGAGGATATTCTGAATCGTCTTGATTTAGTCCCCGATAAACCTCGTCACATAACACCCACGCACCAACAGAGCGTGCGATATCACAAATCTTGATTAAGTCTTCATTCGGTATTAGCGCACCTGTCGGATTATTGGGGTTGTTAATACAAATCAGTTTTGTATTGGGACGAACCATGGATGCAAGTTTTTCTAAATTCGGCAAAAAACCGTCTTCCGGTTCTAGTCGTAAAGTTTCAATCTCTGCACCAAAGCTTGCAGGAATCGAATAATGTTGTTGGTAAGTCGGAATAACAGAAATAACATGATCACCACGTTCGACCAATGAGCGGTGTACCAATTGATTAGCACCAATGCAACCATGAGTGGTAATGACGTTTGAAGGCGATTGCTTTTGATAGAGACCGGCAATGAGCTCTCTTACTCGAGCACTCCCCTCAATCCAACCGTACGTTAATTTCTTTTGCATTAAATCAGAAGAAAGTTGAGTCGCAGAAACGCCGGCCATTTGCATTAACTCTTTAACAGTGATGGATTCAACACAGGTCTCAGCGATATTCCAATCGCAACGCGTCTCCCAGTCGTTCATCCATTCTTCTACGCCAAAAGCCTCGATTTTCATATCACATTTCCTCTTCATTAAGTTTTGTTAAAACGGCAACTGCGCAAGCTACATCTTCCAACCCCTGACCAATAGAACGGAAGAAAACATGCTTGCTGTAATCGGGCTTTGCACATTGATTATTCAATAAAGCGCCCAAGTCGCCCTTGACCGCATCTGGATTCCAAGCAAACTTCTCGGCAGCAATGACCATTTCACCCGCATGACCGATAGTAGCTTCTTTGCAATCGCAGTAAACATCCATTGAAGCCAAGGCCTTGGGATCGATTTCATGAGCTCGATAGGCATTCGTTGAAATGGACGTAATTAACGCCTTTTGATGAAGTTCTTCCACATCAATGACAGGCTCTGCCGCACTGGTACAAAGCATAACGACATCGGCCTCTTTGAGAGCCGAGGCTTTGTCAGAAGCAAAACGAACACGCGAATCCAATTGAGTGAAGGCAGTTAATGATGATTTTTGTTCTAAATTAGGTGACCAAACAGCTATCGTTTCCCAATCTCTTAAAGTCTTCACATAACGAATATGTGCTAACGCCTGAGAGCCAGAACCGATAACAACCAATTTCTTAGCATCTGGTTTTGCTAAGAGTTTAACTGCCAACGCGCTTGTTGCAGCAGTTCTTTCAAGCGTCAGGGCACCGGCATCGACTAATAAAAGAGGCCGACCTGTTTTCATCGACATCAAAAGCGTCCATGCCGTAATTACGGGTTTTGCGGAGGTGACAATGTAAGGCGACGTTTTAATACCGTAGACGCCAGCCTCAGACCAGATACCACTGTAGTTAATAAAATCTCCCGCATCTTTAGGGAAAACTGTTTGCACTTGAGGCGGTTGAACCGCTTCTCCTTTTCCTAAAGCCTTAAACATTTTTTCAATGACATCAAAGACTGGGATACGGTCTAATAATTCACTGACTTGTGTTGAATCTACGATTTTCATGACTCTCACTCCTTCAAACACAGTAAATCATTTTAGAAAATGGTTTATAGGGTTGCTATCAGGGAATTGCCTAGATATTGAGGTTATCTTAGTGTTTCGTCCGATTGTTTCAGTGCTTTCGCAGTGCTATGCTTGATGAGTTTTCAGTCCAAGGAGAACAATAATGTCAGAGAAGATGTGGGGTGGTCGTTTTGATTTACCGACCGATCATTTAGTTGAAGAGTTCAACGCTACGATTTTGATCGAAAAGCGTGTCACTCCTTTTTCCATTATCGGCAGTCGTGCTCACGTTCATATGTTAGGCGAACAAGGGATTTTGTCTAAAGAAGACTGCGCTCTTATTCTTAAAGGTCTAGATCAAGTCGAAGATGAGGTCAAAAACGGTCAATTTATTTTTGACGTCTCCGATGAAGATATTCAAATGGCAATTGAACGACGCTTGACTGAAATCATTGGTCCCGTTGGTGGCAAAATGCACACCGCCCGCAGCCGTAACGACCAAGCCCAACTTGATGTTCGACTCTATACAAGACAAGCCATTATTGACTTGAAGGTTGCCATTAAGCACCTCCAAGAAGTTATTATCGAAAAATCCAAAGAGTACATGGGGGTAATGTTCCCTGGCTACACCCACTTTCAAACAGGTCAACCTATTTTATTTTCACACTGGTTAATGGCCTACTTTTGGATGCTAGAACGCGATATCGGACGCTTAGATGACACCTATAAGCGCCTAAATAAGTGCCCCTTGGGAACAGCCGCGATGGCTGGAACCACCTTCCCGATTGATCGCTTTATGACAGCGAAGTTCATGGGATTTTCAGAACCCACTGAAAATTCGGTTGATACTATTGGCAACCGAGATCATTTAATTGAGCTCAATAGTGCAACTGCCATCTGTTTCATGCATTTAAGCCGAATGGCTGAAGAAATCGTTCTCTTTGCTAGTCAAGATTTTAAGTTCTTCGAACTCTCGGATGACTTCTGCACAGGGTCATCTATCATGCCAAATAAGAAAAATCCAGATGTTGCCGAAAAGATCCGTGGAAAAACCGGTCGCATGTACGGCAACCTTCAAGCCATGCTCACAATGATGAAAGGATTACCACTTGCATTTAATACCGACATGAGTGAAGACAAAGAACCAACTTTTGACTCCATTGATACGCTCATGATTAGTCTTCGTGTGCTGGCACCGATGTTGCAAAAAATGAAGGTAAATGAAGAGCAAACTCGTATGGGTGCAGGTCGAGGTTACTCTAACGCAACTGACTTAGCTGACTACCTTGCTCGCAAAGGTGTCCCCTTCCGTCAAGCACATCACATTGTTGGCCATATCGTCAACTATTGCACCAAAAACGGTAAGGATCTTGAAACGCTCACATTGGATGAATACCACCAATTCTCAGACTTGATCGAAGACGATATTCATCAATGTATCTCACTTGAACAGTGCGTAGCGGCTCGAACATCTTATGGAGGTACGGGTCACAGTCAAGTTAAAGAACAAATTGAGTTGGCAGAAAAACATTTAAATCGATAATGCAGCAACACTCCTGAAGCGATTGACACTTCAGGAGTTTTCTTTTGGGGAATTCATTTGCAAGTTTTCCCCTATATGCTTTTACTTAGGTAACGGGTACAGTTCGATTCGTCCATAAACCTTTTTCTTATTTTCTTATGACGCCCGCTACCGATATTTTGACCATCCACTTCGGCAGTTTAGAAGCTCTCACCATTGCCGCACTCGTCTACTATTTCGGTACATGGGTCAAGAAAAAAGTTTCTGTACTTCAACGCCTCTCCGTTGCTTCCCCCGTTGTGGGCGGTATTATCGTTGCCGTCACATTATCTTTGCTTCAAGGCTTTGACATTGCCCGTGTGACCTTCGATCCCACCATGCAAAAGCAACTCATGATTGCCTTTTTCACGACCATCGGCTTGATGGCGAGCATTAAAGTAGTACGTAAAGGCGGCATTATGCTGGCGTTTTTCTTGGTGGCAGTTACTGGTTTAACCATCATGCAAAACGTCTTGGGGATGAGCGTAGCTTCGCTATTAGACATTAATCCTCAATACGGGATTATGGTGGGTTCCGTTTCCTTGATGGGTGGTTTGGGTACTTCTGCTGCCTTTGGTCCTTACTTTGAACAAACCTATGGCTTAACGGGTGCTACCGCCGTTGCTATTACTTCAGCAACGCTTGCCATGACAAACTCTTTGTTAATCGGCGGACCGATCGGTGAATGGTTGATTAAGCGCTACAAGGTAAAAACCCCTGATATGACGCGCAAAGAAATCAGCCAAACCACCAATGTTGATCCGGTGGATTTGCACAAAGACGGTCGCTCTTGGACCTCTGATATTCTCAAAGCCTTGACGGTGATTCTCATCTGTATGAGTATGGGCAAACTCATCTCTGAAGAATTGGGTGCCTATCTCACACTCCCCGTTTATATCGGCTCTATGATCGCTGCGGCCATCTTCCGTAACGTAAGTGACTACTTCGGCTTTTTCAATGAAAACGATAAGGCAACGAACGCTATTGCGGAAATCTCTTTAGCTCTCTTTGTGACAATGGCCATCGTGAGCTTAAAGCTCAATGAATTGGTTCACTTGGCTTTGCCACTTCTTACGATCTGGTTGTGCCAATTGGCTCTTTTGTTAGCCTTTGCCTGGGGCGTACTCTTTAATCTTTTCGGACGCAATTACGATGCCGTGATGTTAACGGTCGGCGGCTGTGGTTTCTGTATGGGTTCAACCTCAACGGGTTTGACCAATATGCAGGGTTTAGGTGAAAAGTACGGTCACAATCCGAAGGCTTGGTTGGTGGTCAGTCTTGTGGGGGCCTTCCTGATTGACTTTATCAATGCGCTGACCATTACTTGGTTTGGCACACTTTAATTAATGTACCATTGAAATAAAGAAGGTCAAAAGGCCTTCCTTATTTAATTTTTTGCTAAATCAACCAATAACCAAAGGCAATCATCATAATACTTGTTCGATGAGAGAATCTCGATTGAAGAAGGTTTAGAAATTTCTCTTCCACACTTGATCTCAGACTCTATCCAACCAAAGGCAGCTTCTTTAATTGAAACTTTTAACTCTCCTAGAGTATCTGCCTCTGTGATAACACCTGGAAAATCAGGCATTTCAGCTGAATACACTCCATTTTCAATGGTTACGGCAACCGGATATTTCAACGTTGTCTCCTCAATATATCAAGTTGTTAAGCATAAAAAAGGAAGACTTCTTTGCCTTCCATATTTGTTTTGAGGTTATTATTTTTTCTCGACTGGTTGTGCGGGTTGCTCTGCAGCAGGCGTAGCAGGCTCGCTCTTTACCTCATTCGGAAACCATGCATCTGGGTCATCAATTTCCTTATTCCATCCCATCACGATGCCTGCGATCACAACGATCGTAAAGAGGATATTTAAAATCAAACGAACGGTTTTATTAAATTTCTTTTGTGCCATCGTGAGCCTCTTTACTTAGCCGGATCCGTCGGAGGCGTTTCATCAGGAGCAAGGCCAGCAAAATAATGGGCCCAACCGCTCATAAAGGCATAGTATTCGCGACGAGACATCGCTTCATGGTTTTCCATAGATAGGCGACTCAAACGAATAAATTCGGCTAAGAAACGCTTTAACGTGAATTCAAGAATGTCGCCCTCAACATCCTTTTCATTCTTAGCAAAATGTTCGCGCAAATCTTCAGGATCGTAACCAGACTTACGGTTAATACGCTTATCCTTAACCTTACCCTTGAGGATATTTAAAAAGTCTTGGTAAACATCATTGGCTTGTTCATGAATTTCAGCCGCTTCCGGGTGGTGCGGTTCATGTTGATCAATATAGTCAGCCGTCGAAGCGGTAATTGCCACCTCTTCGAGCAATTCCATCATGATGTCTGCGCTGGTTAAATCAATCAGCGGCAATGCTTTCGTAGGAGTTGATAATTGTCCAAAAAGCGCCATGGTTAAATCTACCTTCCAACTTTTAATTTTTGGTGTGAATCACACCGTCAGGAATCGGCAAAACACCGATCCCTTCTTCCAATAAATCTTGTGCATCGTTAAGGGTACATTTCCCGTGTATCGTCCTTGACGGTGCTTTTCCTTGATGAACGGCTCGGGCTTCTTCGGCAAAACGCTCGCCGACATCTTCACTGTCTTTAAGCAAACGTCTTGCCGCACTCACCGCTTTTGCTCTCATGCGAACAATCGCTTCACGTTCATCCAATTTTTCTTGAGCGTCATAGCGCTCTTGATCCCGAAAGCCTCGCACGTGTGCAGCACTCGGGATGCGTTTAACGTTGGTGGTCTCACAATAAGGGCAAGCCACCCACTTCTTTTCAATCTGTTCATCCAAGCTTTCAACGGAATCAAACCAACCTTCAAAAGTGTGGCCAAATTCGCAAACACAGTTAAAAACTTTCACGATGGATGCCTCAGCGTCGTTCGCTTACTTTTGCAACAAACGTCGACGACGCAATTCAAACATACAAACAGCTGCGGCTGCCGCAACGTTTAAAGACTCACAGTCCTTTTCAATCGGAATGTAGAAACGTTGATGCGCTACCTTTAAAGCTCGATCACTCAAACCCGGACCTTCTGCACCCATCATCCAAACCACAGGCGTTGCTTCCCACTCGGTCGTTGCAAAAAGGTCTTTTCCACCACGAGCGTCCGCCGCCAAACATTGGCCGTCAAAGAGTTCACTCAATGCCTCAGGCTCTACATTGTCGTAGAGATGAGCGGCAAAGTGGGCGCCCATACCGGCTCGAAGCGCTTTGGGTGACCAAAAGTGAGCACTTGTGGGCGAAGCCGCAATATGCTTGATACCCGCCGCCACGGCAGAGCGAATCAAAGTACCGATATTCCCTGGATCTTGAACGCCGTCCAAGTATAAAACATCTGCTTGAAGCTTTTGAGGCTTTTCGGGCGTCTCAATGGGCACTTCGAGCATCAAACCGCTTCCATGCTCAACCGGACTAATCGCATCATAAAGACGCGTATCCAAGAGGTACGCCGGCACACGTGCCCGATCAAACGCTTCAATCAAGGCAAGCGTTTCATCAGTAAAAGATTCAGAATCACGAATGATCATCGCAGAAGCTTTAACCTTTCTCTCAAGGCAAACTTGCGCCAAGTGAGCACCTTCGGCTAAAGTCGCTCCTTCTTTTTTCATCATTCGAGCATTGTCAAAAAGCTTTTTCCAACGTTTGTATTTCGCGTTGGCATCACTTTCTATTCTCTGCACTCTCATGCTTTTACCATTTCCTTAATCCGAGAAAACGTCTTTCGGTGAATCTCTGATGGCCCCAACTTTTCAAGTGCGGCCAAGTGTTCTGCCGTTCCGTATCCCTTATGCACAGCAAAATGATACCCGGGATAAGACTTTTCAGCAGCGATCATCTGCGCATCACGCGTTGTTTTAGCAATAATGGATGCTGCAGAAATTGCTTGAACTTTTGCATCGCCCTTGACAATGGCTTCGCTTAAATAGTCCCAACGAGGAAGCTTATTGCCATCAACCTGCACAAAGTCTGGTTGCACCTTTAACGCTTGAACGGCTCGTTTCATGGCGAGCATGGCTGCTTGCAAAACATTGATTTCATCAACCTCTTCACAAGTGGCTTCACCCACCGCCCAAGCCTTCGCTTTAAGTTTAATTTCTTTGGCCAAAACTTCACGTCGTGCGGCGCTTAATGCTTTACTGTCAGCCAAGCCAGCGATCGGTTGATCGGGATCGAGAATCACCGCTGCAGCGATAACGCTACCTGCTAACGCACCACGACCGGCTTCATCGACGCCGGCCGTAAGTTCATAGGTGAGCGAGGCAAATAAATCGTCTGATTCTTGCATTTTTCCTAGCCACAAACACCCTTAATCGCTTCTGTCGCTAAAGAGGGCGTATCACGCAAGAGTGAATCATGCATTTGAGTAAAGCGATCCATTAAACGTGCATCATTTCGCTTTTGATAGGCTTCCCAAAGTTGGAAAGCTAAAGGTTCTGCTCGACAGTAATACTGCAAAAGTTCTGGCACTAAAAGTTCGCCGGCTAAGATATTAGGCAAACTCACATAATTGATGATGCCCTTTTTCTGCATCATGATGCCGGTAAAGCCTGGCATGGCATAGCCCACCACCATCGGGCGCTTAAAAAGCGCTGCTTCAAGAGCGGCCGTCCCAGAAGCTAACAACACAGCGTCAGAAGCTTCCATCGCATCGTGGCTCTTGCCACGCACCAAGGTCGTAGCCGCCTTCACACGTGGGAATTGCTCCAAGAACTTCACAATCTGGACTTCACGGTCTGTATCGGCTGCCGGCACCACAAAGTGAGAAGTGCGATCAAAATCCAAGATACGATCACAAGCACCAAAAAAGTGCGGAGAACACCAAGCAACTTCAGCTTGACGAGAGCCTGGCATCACGGCAAATAAGGGGCCCGTAACGTCTAAACCTAAACGCTCGCGTGCTGCGAGTTTATCGGGTTCCATCGGGATTTCACGGGCCAAGGGATGACCGATATAAGTCGAGTCAATCCCCGCCTTATCCATGAGTTCTTTCTCAAACGGAAAGACCAAGAGCATATGGTCGACCGCCTTTTTGATCGTGTGAATACGTTCAGGTCGCCACGCCCAAATAGAGGGACAAACAAAATGGATGGTCTTGATACCACGTTCTCTTAAAAAGGTTTCAATCCCTAGATTGAAGTCAGGTGCATCCACTCCGATGAAGGCTCTCGGATTAATTTCAAGAACACGCTTTTTCATCTCCTTTTGAAGCATCAAAAGACGAGGCAAGCGTTGAAGTACCTCCACATAACCGCGAACAGCCAATTCAGAGCTCGGATACCAAGCTTCAAGGCCTGCTTGAACCATCTTTTCGCCACCGATACCGAACATACGTTCGCCCTCATAGAGCGCACTCACATGCGGTAAAACAAGCGATGCGATATAGTCGCCGGAAGTCTCCCCTGCCAACCAAGCAATGCCTTTTGCCATATTTCTCGTTCCTCTTAGTTCTTCGGACGGATAATGCCACGTTGGCTTGATGCGACAAAGTCACGCATCAAGGTTAATTCACGGGACACTTGAGGATTATTTTCAATCAAAACAGCCAAAGCTTTGACCGCTTCGGCAATCGTCAAACCGTCGCGATAAATCACCTTGTAGGCGGCCTTAAAGGCGTTCAAAGCCTTCAAGTCAAAACCTGCACGACGCAAACCCACAATGTTTAAACCATGAGGCTCTGCAGGATTACCGTTACAGATCACAAAGGGAGGAACGTCCATCAAAAGAATGGAACCGCCACCCACCATGGCACCTTCGCCAATACGACAGAATTGGTGAACACCGGCTTGACCGCCCAAAATGGCGTGGTCAGCGACAATGCTGTGACCGGCCAAACCCACGTTATTGGCCAAGATCGTATCGTTACCGACGATACAGTCATGAGCAATATGGGCGTTGGCCATAAAGAGGTTGCGAGAACCCACCACGGTAATACCGTGATCTTGAATCGTACCGGTAGAGATCGTCACGTGTTCACGGATAACGTTATCGTCACCGATCACCAAACGCGTGGGCTCACCGGCATACTTTTTGTCTTGCGGTTCGCAACCGATACTGGCGTTGGGGAAAATACGATTACGTTCACCGATTTCGGTGTAACCGTGAACATTCACATGAGAGATGAGTTCTGTGCCGGCGCCAATCGTTACATTAGGGCCAATCACACAAAACGGACCAACAATAACATCATCAGCCAATTGCGCTGACGGGTCGACCACTGAGAATTGATGAATCTTTGCCATGTCTTCAGACCTTTCTAAAAAGTTACTCTAAGAAGTCCCAAGGACTTCGGCCTCGCTTTATTAGGCCTGAATTATTCCACCTTACGGCGTGCACACATCATCGTGGCTTCACAAGCCAATTGGCCATCAACGGTAGCCGTAACTTCAAACTTGGCAATACCGCCGCGATCACGCAAATAGCGAGCTTCAAGACGCAATTGATCGCCCGGCAACACCACACGCTTAAAACGAGCACCGTCAATACCGGCAAAGAAGAACAATGCCTTTTCGTCACGTGCATCATCACCCAAACGTTCCATCGCCAACACAGCACCCGTCTGAGCCATGGCTTCTAAAATCAAAACTCCAGGCATCACGGGGCATTCCGGGAAGTGGCCTTGGAATTGCGGTTCGTTGGCCGTCACGTTCTTGATGCACACGCAGCTCGTCTTATCTTCAGCGACGCTTTCCACGCGATCAACCAACAAGAACGGATAGCGATGCGGAAGCATCTTCATAATGTCATTGATATTGTATTTCATCAAAAAAACCTCGTTTAGTTTTCTTCAGATTGCGACACCTTGCCTTCAAGGGCAATAATGCGCTTTCTCAATTCAGGTAATTTTTTCAACAAAACCGCAACCTTTTCACTTTCGCGATTGGGTTGAGCAGGATAAATACCCATCATCATCTTGGTGTCTTTCGGCCAAGAGACGATGTTGGTGGCAGGGCCTACTGTAGAATCCGACGGAATCGAAATGTGGCCATTAATGACGCTTCGACCACCAAAAATCACATGATCGCCGATCGTAACGCTACCGGCCACGGTCACGCAGCCTGCCATCACACAGTGCTTGCCCATCTTCACGTTGTGAGCAATTTGAATCAGGTTATCAAGCTTACAACCGTCTCCAATCACCGTATCTTCCAAAGCACCGCGATCAACGCACGTATTGGCACCGATCTCAACATCATCGCCAATCGTCACGCCACCAATTTGCGGAATCTTCACCCATTGACCATCAAAGGGGGCAAAACCAAAGCCGTCAGCTCCGATCACAGCACCCGATTGCAAAATGCAACGACGGCCAATCTTGCAACCGTGGTTCACGGTCACATTGGCATGCAAGCGCGTCCCATCACCAATAACAGAACCTGCGCCAACAAAGGCACCTGCTCCAATCCACGTCTTGGCACCAACCTTAGCGCCGGTTTCAATCATAGCGCCGGCATCGACTCGGGCGGTTGCGTCCACTTGGGCGCCATCGGCCACTTGAGCCTTCGGATGAACACCGGGTTGGAAACGATTCATTTGAGCGTCAACCACTTGAAGAGCAAACGCAAACCAAGCGTAAGGATCCGGTGTAATGACCATTGCACGAGGCGTTTCGTCACCAAAAATCGCTTGACGATCCTCTTCACGCAAAACAATCACACCAGCGCCACAGTCTTTAACCTCGTGGCGGAATTTCGGATTGGCTAAAAAAGCCACTTCATGAGACTTGGCGTGAGAGAGCGTGCCGATGGAATTGACGGCAATGTTTTCATAGGAACCGATTAACTTCGCTTCAAGACGTCCAGCGCTTTGAGCTCGCACGGCCTCAACAAGCATGGCAATCGGAAATAATTGAACTTGCATGGTTTACTTCCCCATCGCTTTAATAACTTTGTTCGTGATGTCGACATTGGGACCAACGTAGACGGCTTCTTGCACGATCAAATCATATTTTTCACGTTCGGCAATCGTACGGATCACCTTATTGCTACGCTCTAAAATGGCCTGTAACTCTTCATTGCGACGACGGTTTAAATCCTCACGCAATTCACGTTCGCGACGTTGAAGACGACGTTCTTGATCGGCCAATGCTCGTTCGCGCGTCAAGCGTTCATTAGGACTTAAAGAACCTGCTTCTTTTTGAAATTTTTCAACATCAGCCTTCAATTGTTTTGCAGAAACAGAAACCGAATTTTGACGGCTGGCAAACTCTTTGGCTAACTTCTTTTGAGCCGTTTTGGCGGCATCGCTTTCACGCAAAATTCGGTCGGGATTAACGACGCCGATCTTGGTGTCAGCCAACACATTTTGACCCAACAAGCCGAGCGAGATAACCGAGGCCATCAGCAACTTTTTAACCATTTATGCATACTCCATTAAGTACGGCAAAGGGAAAGTACACGGATTGAGTGCCTTTCCCCTAAATTTTATCCTTGACGAGAACCAATTCTCGAGACAAGCCACTGATTAGAAGCCTGTACCGATTTGGAATTGGAAGCGTTCGATTTCATCGTCTTTCTTATCACCAAACGGTGCGGCAAGACTGAACTTCAACGGGCCTAACGGTGAAATCCAGGACACACCGACACCCACGGAGTAACGAAGATCAGATAAGCTAATGCTCGTCTTATCCTTGATACGACCATTTTCATCGTACGTATCACCCCAAGAGTAACCACCGTCCAAGAACGTGAACCAACGCAACGTGCGGTCAGCACCCGGCAACGGCATCAACAATTCGATGGAGAAGTTCATCGAAGCACGACCACCGGCGGAGTCACCGTCAGTATCACGCGGACCTAAGCTCGAGCTTTCATAGCCACGGACACTACCGATACCGCCCACGTAGAAGTTCTTAAAGAACGGATAGGCTTTACCGCCCCAAGAATCACCGTAACCCAATTCGATATTACCGGCCAAAGTCAAGTCCTTGGTAATCGGATAGTAGTGAGACATTTGGTAGTTCAAACGGTAGTAACGCAAATCCATCACCGGAAGCGTCACTTCACCAGACAAGCGTTGGTATGTACCACGGTTCGGTGCCAAAGCATTGTCGCGACTGTCTCGTGACCAACCGAGCGTTGCTGCAATGGCTTGCGGATCGTCACCAAACTGCTTCACATAGTTTTGATAGCGAGCAGGTGCGTCAGGACCATCAATTTCCACCGTCGTACTTTCAAACTTACCGCCCAAGAAGACGCGGTCGTATTCGGTAAACGGAATACCCCAGCTCACAGCAGCACCACGGGTTTCGTAAATCACGTCATCGGTGATTTCTTGCTCTTCCATGTCGACCTTACGATCGTAAATATCGATCGTACGGGAAACGCCTTCAGGCGTCACGTAAGGTTCGGTCACGCTCAATGCATACGTTTGCGTACTGTCAGAGGTGTCGACTTGGACACTCATCGAGTTACCCGTACCGAAGATATTGTTTTGAGCAAAACCGGCGCTCAAAATAATACCGTCAGAGGTAGAGTAACCGGCACCCAAAGAAATACTACCCGTGGGACGTTCTTGGACGTTAACTTCCAAGTCCACTTGGTCACGCGTACCCGGAACAGGTTTCGGATCCACCGTCACAGAGTCAAAGTAACCCAAACGGTCAATACGGTCACGAGACAACTTCACCTTTTGGCTATCAAACCAAGCAGCTTCGTATTGACGAACTTCACGACGAATCACTTCGTCCTTGGTCTTCGTGTTACCGGAAATATTCACCTTACGAACATAGGCACGACGACCGGGGTCAACCGTGTAGACAATCTTTACCGTGTTGTTTTCGCCAACAACAGGGTTGGGACGTGCTGTTGCAAAGGCATAACCCAAAGAGGAGAGCTTTTGCGTAATGGCTTCAGCACCCTTATTGATGTCTTCTGCGTTATAAATAGAATCCGGTTCGATTTCCAACAACGGCATCAAGTCATCTTGAAGACCCAACATGTCACCGGCCAACTCCACACCGCTCACGGTGTATTGTTCGCCTTCAGTCAAATTGATGGAAATAAAGATATCTTGCTTATTCGGAGCAATAGAAACTTGAACACTATCGACCTTAAAGTCGAGATAACCGTTATTGAGATAGTATGAGCGAACCGCTTCAATGTCGGCAGCAAGCTTTTCACGAGAATACAAATCGCTCTTCGTGTACCAGCTCATCCAACCGCCTACGCGCAAGCTCATTTGTTCTTGCAACGTCTCATCGTCCATCACATGATTACCGATGAAACGAATGGACTTAATGCTGGCGGCTTCACCTTCATCGACAACGATTGACAAGCGCACACGGTTACGATCCAACGGCGTCACCGTTGTCTTCACGTCAACACCGTAGTAACCGCGAGCCAAATATTGGCGACGCAATTCTTGGTCAGCCTTGTCCAAAATGGCCGAATCAAAGATACGACCTTCACTCATGCCAACGTCACGCAAACTTTGCAAAATGGCCGTTTGGTCAAAGGCACGAATACCTTGAGTCGTAATCGTGGCAACGGCAGGACGTTCTTGTAAAACAACCACAAGGACGTTACCGTCTTGCTCTAAGCGAACATCTCGGAAAAGACCGGAGGAATACAAGGCGTGAATAGCCGTATTACCCTTGTCAGTCGTAAAGTCGTCACCGACTTGGAAAGGCAAGTGAGATAAGACCGTACCAGGTTCCGTACGAGCAATGCCTTCAATACGGATATCTTTGATCTTAAAATCTTGAGCGAATGCGCCTACTGCCATGGTCATCAAAGCAGAAGCGACAGAAATTTTTAATAAAGTATACTTAAAACTCATTTTCTTTTTCGAGTGTCGTAACTTTGGCTATTCTAACAGCCGAACAAAGTCATTGGTAAGTGCTAAAGCGGTTAAACCTAACACAAAGAACAATCCAACTTTCTGACCGATCTCCTTAACGGACTCGGGCAAGGGCCGTCCACGAATCATTTCCAACAAATAATACAGGAGGTGACCCCCATCTAACAACGGCACGGGCAATAAATTAAAGAGCCCGAGACTCACTGAAATCATCGCTAAGAAGGATAGATAAACGCGCCAACCCATCTGAACGGTTTTACCGGCATAGTCAGCAATCGTCACAGGGCCTGAAATGGCGTCTGCTCCGGCTTCCCCACTTGCCACTTGCGTAAGACCATTCCACGTCATTTGCGTGATGGAAACCATGCGGTTAAAGCCTTCGCGAATGCCGTCAATCGGACCTTTGGAAATCCACGTCAGATTCGGAGCTAAACCAATATGGCAACCAATAATGGCACGATGCTCCATCTTCCCGTTGGCATCGGGCACTTCATAAACGCGGGGCGTCACCGTCACTTCACGGACGCCGCCTTCTTTACCTTCGATTACAAAATAAACAGGACGATCAGCCGAGTTGCGAATCAGATCAAGCAATTCTTTATGCGTAATGCCGTAATGACCATTGGCCGCAATCACTCGATCCTCATCTTGAATACCGGCTTCATAGGCAGGACGATCTTTAACCAAATTAAACAAAACGGGACGACCGTAATAAAGATTAATCCCTAACTGCTTATTGATATCAACGTCTTCGCCAGAAAGTGCAATACCGGACAAATCTAAATCCACCTCATGGGGTTGTCCGTCACGCTTTAATTGCATGGTGACATTGGATTGACCGGCTTTGGCTAAAAGTTGCCACGTGTAGTCTTGCAAGCCTTCAACGTCACTGCCGTCAATACCGACGATCTCATCCAATGCTCGAATATCCACCGTAGCGGCTTGCGTGCCAGCCGTAGGAGTGGCCATCACGGGTTTAATTTCTGCTTGTCCCATGACCGCAATAAAGGCGAAGAAGAACATCGCCAACAAGAAGTTGGCCAATGGTCCAGCGCTCACAATCGCAATGCGCTTATAAACGGATTGACGGTTAAATGCACGAGGAAGGTCTTCAGGAGCAACATTACCTTCGCGCTCATCGACCATTTGAACAAAACCGCCCAAAGGAATCGCCGCAATTTGCCACTCGGTTTGATCGCGCCCCATTTTCTTTGACCAAAGTTTAGGGCCAAAACCAAAGCTAAAGCGTGTTACCTTGACACCGCACAAGCGTGCCACAAGGTAGTGACCTAACTCATGAAACGTAATGAGGATACCGATAGCTACCAAAAAGGCGATTAATGACGTCATCGAGCAAGTTCCTCAAGCGTCAAAATACGGGCTTCACGGTCGAATTCAAGCACTTCTTCAAGAGAAGCCGGCAAAGGACGAATCATGCGATCGAGCATCGTACGACAAGTTTTTGCGATGTCCAAGAAACCAATTTTGCGATTTAAAAACGCTTCAACAGCGATTTCATTAGCCGCATTTAAAACAATGGAAGCCGCGTCTTTAGAGCGCAAAGTTTCATAGGCGTAATTCAATTGCGGGAAACGCTCCAAGTCAGGCGCCTCAAAGGACACGTTGGCAAATTCCGTAAAGTCTACACGTTCAGCATGACCGTCCAAACGATTGGGCCACCCCAACGAGTAAGCGATGGGCGTGCGCATATCGGGCGAACCTAACTGCGCAATGATGCTGCCGTCAGCGTATTGAACCATTGAGTGAATCAAACTTTGAGGATGAACCACCACGTCGATCTGATCTGGCCCAAAACCAAAGAGCCAAGAGGCTTCAATAACTTCTAGGCCCTTATTCATGAGCGTTGCGCTATCAACACTAATCTTTCGACCCATGGACCAATTCGGGTGCGCACATGCTTCTTCAGGCGTCACATTCGTCAAATCCATACGACGGCGGAAGGGACCTCCTGAAGCCGTCAAAATTAGGCGAGCTTCAGAACGATCTTTGGCGTTAGCGCCGCTTAAGCATTGGAAGATGGCATTGTGTTCACTATCAACCGGCAAAAGCTCTGCACCGCTTTCTTTAATGCTTTGCATCAAAAGCGCACCGCCACAAACCACACTTTCTTTGTTGGCTAACAATAAGCGCTTACCAGCTTTAGCAGCCGCAAAGGTGGGCGTTAAGCCTGCGGCACCCACAATGGCTAAAACAGCAATATCCACTTCAGGCAAAGCGGCAAGCTCTGCCATCTTTGCTTCCCCTGCCCAAACTTCAATGTCGGTGAGATGGCGATCGGTTAAAGCTTGACGCAACGCACCTTCCTTAGCAGAATCGGTAATCAAAACAATCTTCGGGTGGTGCTTAACGCACAAATCCGCCAACATCTCTACGCGAGAATGGGCGGTCAAAGCAAACACTTCGTATTCAGACGGATAACGACTAACAACATCAAGGGTCGATGTTCCAATCGACCCTGTTGCGCCGAATAAGGCAATTTTTTTCATTTTTGGAATTAGAAAGCCGTTGAAGAGACAATCAAAATCGTCGTCAAGAAACCCGCAGGCAACGTCGGCATCAAAGCGTCCATGCGGTCATAAAAACCACCGTGACCCGGTAAGAGGTTGCTGGAGTCTTTAATACCAGCTTGGCGCTTTAAGGCACTTTCATAGAGGTCACCAATAATAGAAAGAACCACTAAAAAGAAAGCGACCACTGCCCATACACCCGCACCGCAAGCGTTGATGATGACCGACGGAATCGTGTCCACGCCCGGCATAAAATAAGCGGCAGCGTAGCCTAAAAGAATCACACTTAACATACCGCCAGCGGCACCTTCCCAACTCTTTTTCGGGCTAATAGCAGGCGACATACGATGCTTACCAAAAGCCATGCCAGTGAAGTAGGCCATAATATCGGCTACCCAAACAATCACCAACAAAGACAAAATCATCGAAATTCCGAAAGTCGCGTACATACCGACAAAACTTAACCAAGCGGCAGGTACAAAGAAAATACCGGACAATGCCACCATGACGGGAGCAACCTTCATACCCGTATTACGAGCAAAGAAGACTCGAATTGAAATCCCGATCCACAAAAGCGTGATAAAGAGAATGTAGTAAATAAAGGCTGAAGACAACGTGCCTAACAAGGCGACAGAACCTTCCATACCGCTTGCGATTTCTTGATAGGCAAAGTAGGTCAAAGATGACATACCAACACCCAACACAGCGGCCACCAATGCGCTTGCCTTGGTATTGATGCCGGCTAACTTCAACCACTCCCAAAGGGCGACGGTAAAACCGATGGCCATCACACCGGACAAAACCACCGGGCCTGCCATATAAGCACCGATCAAGACAATCAATAAAACAATGGCAGTTATGACACGTTGTTTTAACATACCCACACCCTTAAATTAATTACCGGAACGCACTTGTTCCCCCGTCTTACCGAATCGACGCTCACGTTGCGCATACCAATCAAGCGCTAATTGGAGATCTTCTTTTCGATAATCCGGCCAAAAAACTTGGCTCACAAACAATTCAGCGTAAGCCGCTTGCCACAAAATAAAGTTACTGATTCTTTGCTCCCCGCCCGTTCGGATCATTAAATCCACTTCCGGTGCCCAATCAATGGCCATGTTTTGGCTAATCATGTCCTCGGTAATTTTCTCGGGCGTTTGTGCCAGTTCGGGGTGATTTTTAAGAATCTTTTGCACTGCTGAAACAATTTCCCAGCGACCGCCATAATTGGCACAGATCGTCAAAACCATCTTGTCGCAATGCGATGTCATCGCTTCGCTTTCAGCAATACTTTTTTGAATTTCTTCTGAAAAGCCGCTCAAGTCGCCAGCAACACGAAGGCGCACACCGTGCTCTTTCATTTCGCGGGCTTCACGCTTTAACGCCGTGGCAAATAAACGCATTAAAGCTTCAACTTCTTCGGCAGGACGACGCCAGTTTTCGCTACTGAAAGCGAAAAGCGTCAAGTATTGAATATCGGCAGCAACAGCAGCCTCAATAACACGGCGAACGGTCTCTACACCTCGGCGATGACCTTCTGCACGCGGCAGAAAGCGTCGTCGGGCCCAGCGACCGTTTCCATCCATGATAATGGCAACGTGACGAGGAACCGCCGCGTTGCCAGTAGCTTTTTCAACGAAAGCCATAGACAACCTTAGACGGTCATCACTTCTTTTTCTTTTTCAGCGACAGCCTTGTCGATTTCAACAACAAAGTTGTCCGTCAACTTTTGGATTTCCTTTTCGGCACGGCTTTCATCGTCCTCGGAAATTTCCTTAGCCTTCGTCAACTTCTTGATGTTTTCGTTGGCGTCACGACGAAGGTTACGAACAGCAACCTTAGCGTCTTCACCCAAGTGACGAACAACCTTCGTCAACTCACGACGGCGTTCTTCGGTCAACGGGGGCAACGGTACGCGAATGAGCATACCGCTCGTGGCCGGGTTCAAACCCAAGTCAGAAGAGCGAATGGCCTTTTCAACGATGGCCACCATGTTCTTTTCCCACGGTTGAACCGTCAACGTACGAGCATCAGCCACACCGATTTGAGCGACTTGATTGATCGGCGTCATCGTACCGTAGTAGTCGACCATCACGTGGTCCAACAAACCCGTGGAAGCACGACCCGTGCGGATCTTGATGAAGTCTTCACGCAAGGTTTCTACCGTGCGTTTCATCTTATATTCAGCTTGACTGTGAATTTCACTGATTGACATAAATACTCCAATGTCTTTGGATTCAAAATTAGGGGTTATAGACCAACGTGCCTTCGTCATCGCTCAAGCAAGCACGAGCAATGGAGCCCTTCTTAGCAATGTTAAAGACCTTGATCGGAAGATTTTGTTCGCGGCACAGGGCAAAAGCCGTAGCATCCATCACCTTGAGGTCGCGCTTTAAGGCTTCATCAAACGTGATGCGCGGAATAAACGTGGCCGTCGGATCCTTTTTCGGGTCGGCCGTGTAGATACCGTCAACCTTCGTGGCCTTCAACACAACATCTGCACCGATTTCAGCGCCACGCAAAGCGGCCGTCGTATCGGTCGTAAAGTACGGGTTACCGGTGCCTGCAGCGAAAATAACAACACGACCCTTTTCCATATGGCGAAGGGCTTTGCCACGAATGTAGCTTTCAGCAATACGTTCAATATTTAATGCGCTTTGAACGCGAGCTTCGACGCCGTTACGACGCAAGCAGTCTTGAAGAGCCAAGGCATTCATCAACGTAGCGAGCATACCCATGTGGTCGCCTTGTGTACGTTCCATACCCGTTGAACCCAAGGCCACACCGCGGAAAATGTTACCGCCACCGACCACGACACCGATTTCAACGCCTAAGTCATAAGCTTCTTTGACATCTTCAACCGTCGATTGAAGCGTTTCACGGTTGATCCCGAAAGCGTCAGGGCCCATCAAAGATTCACCCGAGAGCTTAAGCAAAACGCGCTTATATTTAAGCGGAGATTTTTCGGCCATTTCAAAGACTCCTCTATCTAGATCTCTTATTCAATGCGCACAGCAAAAGCAGACTTTTAAGAGCCTTATGGCCAAAGTCCACTCTTACCCATGTTATTAGGCCTTATTTTAATCAAAAGCGTTGGCCGATGTCGTCTTTTTTCTCGGATTTAACGGCTTTTTTAAGCTAGAAACAAAAAAGTCTCGAATTTTAACATCCGAGACTTTTTCGTTTCGAGCACTCAAGGTGAGTGCTCGAGCGTCAGAAGCAATTAAGCGTTCTTAGCAGCAGCCATTTGTTCGGCCACTTCGGCAGCGAAGTCCATGGACTTCTTCTCGATGCCTTCGCCCACAACGTAGAGGGTGAAAGAGGCAACAGAGGCGCCGTTTTGCTTCAAGAGTTCAGCAACGCTCATCTTGTCGTTCTTAACGAACGGTTGGGACAAGAGCGTAACTTCCTTCAAGTACTTTTGAACCGTACCTTCTGCGATGCGTTCGAGCATAGCTTCGGGCTTGCCGGCTTCGCGAGCCTTTTCGATAGCAACGCGACGTTCCGTGTCCAAGAGTTGTTGATCAACGCCAGAAGCGTCGAGAGCCTTCGGCTTCGTGGCAGCGATGTGCATAGCAACATCGTGACCAACTTCATCGTCACCACCAACGATGTCCACCAAGGAACCAATCTTGGCACCGCCGTGGATGTAGGTGTGCAACTTGCCTTGAGCTTCGATGCGTTGGAAGCGGCGGAACGTCATGTTTTCACCGATCTTACCAACCAAAGCCGTGCGGATGGCTTCCAAAGCTTGACCTTCAACTTCCAAAGCGCCCAAAGCAGCGATGTCAGCGGGGTTGTGTTCAGCAACCAAGCGAACAGCTGCAGCAGCCATGGCTTGGAATTCAGGGTTCTTAGCAACGAAGTCCGTTTCAGAGTTCACTTCGAGGATAGCGCCCGTCTTGCCGTCTTCAGAGATGAAGACGCTCACAACGCCTTCAGCGGCGACGCGAGCAGCGGCCTTGCTGGCCTTGTTGCCAAGCTTGACACGCAAGATTTCTTCAGCGCGAGCCATGTCGCCGTCAGCTTCCGTGAGGGCCTTTTTGCATTCCATCATCGGAGCGTCGGTCTTGACGCGCAATTCTTTAACCATAGCGGCGGTAATAACAGCCATGAGTTTCTCCAAAAGAGTCAGAGGTTAAGAGCGTTCAAACAGAAGCGAGAACATTGTCCTCGCTTCTAAATGAAGTGAAATTAAGCTTCAACAGCTTCTTCAACGAATTCTTCTTCGCCGGCAGCTTGCTTCAAGCCTTCTTCGCTGGCTTCGCGGCCTTCGAGGATGGCGTCAGCCATAGCCGTAGCGTAAAGAGCAACAGCCTTACCAGAGTCATCGTTACCCGGGATGATGTAATCAACGCCGAGCGGGCTGTGGTTGGTATCGACAACAGCGATAACCGGGATACCGAGCTTGTTAGCTTCTTGGATAGCAATCTTGTGGAAACCAACGTCAACCACAAACAAAGCATCCGGCAAGCTCGTCATGTCCTTGATACCGCCGATGGAGCGATTCAACTTTTCAACTTCGCGAGAGAAGTCGAGGGCTTCCTTCTTGGTCATCTTTTCCAAGCCGCCGTTTTCGATGGTGGCTTCCATGTCCTTCAAACGCTTGATCGTCAACTTGACGGTCTTGAAGTTGGTGAGCGTACCGCCCAACCAGCGTTGATCGACATAGCAGCAACCAGCACGTTGAGCTTGTTCAACGATGATGTCGCGACCGCCACGCTTCGTATCCACGAAGAGGATCTTGCCGCCCTTAGCAGACAAGTTACGAGCGAACTTGACAGCTTCTTCAAACTTCACAACCGTCTTTTCGAGGTTGATGATGTGAATCTTGTTACGGGCGCCAAAGATGTATTGGCCCATCTTGGGGTTCCAGAAGCGGGTTTGGTGACCGAAGTGGCAACCGGCTTCGAGCATTTCGCGCATGCTGATCATGTTATTTTTCCTTTAGGTTTATTTCTTACAACGTATCCATTTCCCTCCCCTGCCACTCAATGACCCCGTTTAAGGGTTTGTTGTCACTGATCATTAACACAGAAAGCAACCGTTAGATGATACGTTGCGCAATTGGCTTTCCTAAAAATAAAAACCGACAAGAAAACGGAAAGCTATAAATTTTTTCGTCGGCAAAAAGACAAAAAGTATGCCTTTTTAGATTTAGCTCGCTATTATATGCAAATTCAAACGAGAAAGGCTACTCTTTTTCGAAACATTTTTTAGAAAAATGAAAGCATTATCATGTCCGTAACAATTAAAACACCTGAAGAAATTGAAGGCATGCGTCGCGCTTGCCGTCTTGCATCGCAAGTTCTTGACTTTATTGCCCCTTTTGTTAAAGTCGGCGTCACCACGCTTGAACTAGACCAAAAGATGCACAAATTCATGGAAGACAATAACGCTAAAAGCGCTTGTCTTGGCTACGCTCCGCGAGGCTTCACGCCCTTTCCCGGTGCGACCTGCATCTCCATTAACCACGTTGTCTGTCACGGGATCCCTTCTGAAAAAGCTTTAAAGAAAGGCGACATCGTCAATATTGACGTCACGGTTATCCTTGATGGCTACTACGGTGACACCTCTCGCATGTTCATGGTTGGCAACAAGATCCCCGTTGCGGGCAAATTCTTGGTTGAAGCCTGTTATGAGTGCATGTGGCGTGGCATTGATGCCATTAAACCGGGTGTGAGTCTCAACGAAGTCGGTATTGCTTGCGAAAAGTTTGCTAAAGAACAAGGCTTGTCTGTCGTTCATGAATACGGTGGGCACGGCATCGGTAAAGAATTCCACGAAGATCCCTTTGTCTGCCACTACGACACCTGTGACAACAATGTGATCTTAAAACCCGGCATGATCTTTACGGTTGAGCCGATGTTAAATTCCGGCTCTCGTCACATCTCTGACTTAAATGACGGTTGGACGGTAGTAACTCGTGACCGTTCCTTGTCTGCCCAATGGGAGCACACGGTTTTAGTGACTGAAACCGGTTATGAAGTCCTTACCTTAAGCGAAGGCTATCCGGAATTGCCGGACTTTATTAAAGCCAAATTAAAGTAAAACTCAAACATCAATGGATGCGAAAAATGCCCAGTGCCTTTACTCAACGATTTCAATCTCAACGAGAGGCGCTTGCTGAGGTGTTTTTCGCCCATGGTGATGTTAATCAATACCTTCGCTCTCACTCTCAAGCTGCTGACGATCTTATCACTTCATTAGCCCATCAAGCTCAGCTTCCTCCCTGCGTTTCACTCTTAGCTCTCGGTGGTTACGGACGACGAGAACTTTTTCCTCATTCCGATTTGGACATCATGATTTTGATGCCCGAAGACGCCACTGACGAACTTAAAGTAACGATTGAAAATTTCGTCTCAACCCTTTGGGATAGCGGTTTGACTATCGGTCACTCGGTTCGAACGATCTCAGAAGCTGTCGAAGAAAGTCTTTCGGACATTACGGTTCAAACGGCCATTTTAGAAGCTCGTTTAATTAATGGAGACCCCTATCTTTTTAATGAACTTCGCAAGGCTTTCTTTGAAGCTTTAGACAGTGCAACGTTTTTCCGCGCAAAAGAATTTGAGATGGCACAGCGCCATCAAAAATTTGAAAACACTCCCTATGCATTAGAGCCCAACGTCAAAGAAAGCCCCGGTGGCTTGCGTGACCTTCAAGTACTTTTTTGGTGCTCTCATGCAGCAGGGCTCGGTGCAACCGCCGATGATATGTTGCGAATTGGTACGATCACTGAAGAAGAGTGCGGACAATTAAAAGCGGCTGACTATTCTCTTAAGCATACCCGTATTCTTTTGCACCTCTTATCAAAGCGCCACGAAGACCGACTGATTTTCGACCTTCAAACGCCCATGGCTGAAGCCGCGGGTTATAAGAGCACAGAACTTCAATTGGCGAGCGAAGCCCTGATGAAACGGTACTACCTCACGGCCAAAACCGTGACGCAGTTTTCTGAAATCTTCATGCAAATGCTCCAAGAGCACCTTTTCCCCGAAAAGGATGTTCAAGAGGTCGTTCTTGACCAAACGTTCATTGCGCGTGGCTACACGTTGGATATCACGCACTCGGACGCGTTTAAGCAAGACCCGAATGCCATCTTGCGATGTTTTTATTTGCTAGAAAGCTCGCAAGTTTTAAAGCGTTTGGGCTCCGGCCTGCTTCGCGCCCTTTTGCGTGCGCGCTTCCGTATTGATCGAGCCTTTAGAGAAGATGAACAAAATAAACAGATGTTCATGCAGATCATCAAAATGCCCCATGGCGTCAGTCATGCTTTGATGGATCTTAATCAATGGGGCATTTTGGGTCGTTTCTTGCCGGAATTTAACCACCTCGTCGGTCAAATGCAGCATGACCTCTTTCATGCGTATACGGTTGATCAACACACAATGCGCGTTGTGCGCAATATCCGTTATTTCACTCGAAGCGAATATGCTCATGAATACCCTATCTGCACCGGCATCATGCAGTCCATGCACGAAAACTGGCGTTTGGTCTTAGCCGCACTTTTCCATGACATCGGTAAGGGTTTAGGTGGGCAACACGAGGCTAAGGGTGCAGAAATCGTAAAAACATTCTGTGAACGTTTCCGTATTGATAAAGAAACCACGGATTTCTTAGTCTTCTTGGTGAAAGAACACCTCACCATGAGTGTTGTTGCTCAAAAGCAAGACCTGTCCAACCCCGAAGTGATCGAACGCTTTGCTAAAACGGTGGGGAACGTTGAACGTCTCAACGCTCTTTTCTTACTGACAGTATGCGACATTCGCGCAACGAGTCCTAAGGTCTGGAACCAATGGAAGAGTCAACTTTTGCAACAACTCTATTGGCAAGCTCTCCCCTTAATTCGCAGTGGTGGTGCGCCTAGCGGTGATGACTTCTTACTCATGCGACAAAAGGAAGCTAAAGCACTCATTTTGGCTGCTGGCATTGAAGAGCGAGCCATCGCAAAGATTTGGAAAAAACTCACGCTGCAATACTTCCTGCGTCACACCGCCGAAGGCATTGCTTGGCAAACCATTGAGTTGGCTCGCCGTGATCCTGAAGACAATATCCTTGTTCGCTCTCGTACGGTGGCACAAGGCACCGGACTTGAAGTGATGGTTTACATTGAAGACCAACATCTTCTTTTTGCTCGCATTTTGGCTTTCTTACAAAAGAAACGCTTCTCCGTTTTAGATGCCCGTATCTACACAACGACCGACCAATATGCACTTGATACGTTTGTCGTAAGTGATAACGGCGGACGGGATTTAAATGCATTAATCGAAGACGTGAATCGTGAACTCACGGATTGGTTACGTAACCCCAAACCGTTACCGGAAACGAAACCCGCCCGCTTCTCACGTCGTTCTCGTCACTTCCCTGTTGAGCCCATGATCAAAATTGAACCGGACGAATCCGGTCAAAACTATCTGCTCTCGGTGGTGTGCACGGACAGAATCGGACTTCTTTACGATATCGCTCGTGTCTTAAAGCAATATGGCATTAATCTGCAGACCGCAAAGATTATGACGATGGGCGAACGTGTGGAGGACGTTTTCTTGATTGACGGCCCGGCTTTAGCTGACATTGATACAACGGTGAAACTGGAAAACGCCTTGATGGATGCCGTAACACCCAAGTTCCTTTAATCATGCGAATTCGTATTGTCACTGAAAACAAAAAGGCGTATTTGCCCCTGTTGCTCCTTGCCGATGAGTCGGAGTGCATGATTGATCGGTATTTGGACCGTGGAACGCTTTTTGTTCTTCGAAGTGAAGGTGGCGAAACGGTCGGTGTTTGCGTCGTTACTGCTGAAAATAAAGAGACGATAGAAATCAAGAACCTAGCGGTTGCCCCAAATTTTCAAAAGCAAGGTTGGGGAAAGTTTTTGATTGATCACGTGAAGAACACATACAAGGGGCGGTATAAGGTTTTACTTGTCGGCACAGGAGACAGTCCTGCCACGCTCCCCTTCTACGAAAAGTGTGGTTTTACACTTTCTCATCGTATCAAGAATTTCTTTACCGACAACTATGAGCAACCCATTATCGAAGATGGTGTGCGACTCATAGATATGGTCGTTTTAAAGCAAGTCCTCTAATCATCAGATTTTCTAGGCAAAAAAAATAAACGGTCTGATTTTCTTCCAAACCAGACCGCCATCATTTTTTATCTGAAGAAAAACAGGTAACCCTGCCAATTAAAGGCCTCGATAAATCAATTGGATACCCATGAAAACCATGGTCACCGAAAGAATAATGACCAAGACCTTCGGTTTGCTCCTCTTCGAGAGTCGCGCTCCAATTTGGGCGCCTAAAACACAACCAGCACCGATACAAACCGCCGGAAGCAAAACAATATGCCCTAACATCCCGTGGCTGATCGTTCCAACAAGCGAACTCACCATCAAAATAAAGGTGGATGAGGCAACAGCGATTTGAGCCGGGAAGCCAAGAATAAAGACCATCATCGGCACGTCAATGATGCCACCGCCGATCCCAAAGATCGTTGAAATGAACCCTACGCAAAAAGTCAGTGCGATCCCCAGCGGAAGGTTAAATTTTGCGGTTGCCGGATCAAAGCCCTCGGCTGAAGCCGTTGCACGCTTGGAGTTAGACTTCCAGTACATAAAGCAACCCAGTACTGCTAAAAGCGTACCGAAAGCAACTGAAAATCCGGCTCCGGTGAAGTATTGAGAAACGAGACTTCCCGTAAATGCGCCGGGAATTGTTGCCAAAGCAAACGGAATCGCCGCTCTGAACATGATTCGTCTTTGGCGAAGATAGGCGTAGGCCCCAGAAACTGCGTTGCACGTAACTGCAAATAAACTCGTCCCAATGACTTGTTGCACGGTATCAAAAGTGGTGCCATTGGGAGCGAGCATCGTAAACATGAATAGCGGTACAAGAATCAAACCGCCACCCAAACCGATCAGGGTGCCAAACGTGCCGACACATGTCCCGACCAATATAAAACCAAGTATTTCCATACTTCCTCCGATCACGCTCGGCGGTGTCTTAGAGTAGTTTTACCGTTTGACTTAAAATGCCTGTCAAACCAATAGCTACTTTTTGCATCGTCTCTTGAATTTCACTAAAGTCTAGCGCATTGGCACCGGCTAAGCCCGCACCCCAATTCACGCTTGCGGTCAGTAACGCATAGTCCATGCCGAGTTCTCGAGCCAGTGCGGCTTCTGGCATCGCGGTCATTCCCACCATATCCGCACCATCCATCACCATGCGACGAACTTCGGCGGCCGTTTCTAAGCGAGGGCCTTGCGTACAGGCATAACACCCTTTGGGTTCAACATAAATCTTTAAATCCTTGGCGGCCTCTAAAAGAGCCTGACGCAAAGCTTCTGAGAAAGGATTCGTGAAGTCAACATGTTGATTTTCAAACCCTTCGCATCCCCAGTAAGTTGACTCACGCCCCCAGGTGTAATCAATGATTTGATCCGGTACACAATAGTGACCCGGTGCGTTTTCAGCTGACATTCCACCAACCGTGCCCGTTGCGAAAATTTTTGTCACACCCAAATGCTTTAAGGCAAGCATTTGAGCACGAGACGGAATCATATGAGGCGCATAGCGATGATCTTTCCCATGACGGTGCAAAATAACAATCTCTTTGCCTGCCAAGTGACCCAGCGTTACATCCACATCGCCAAATCGCGTTTGAACAACTTTTTCTTCTGCGTTTTCAGTTCGCAGGGCTTGCATACCACTACCCACAACTAAAGCGATCATGACAGTGCTTCCCCTTTCAAAAGTTTGAGCATTTGTTCTTCATCAATGACGGCCACACCCAAAGATTGGGCCTTTTCTAACTTGCTACCGGCCTCAGCGCCTGCCACAACGTAATTCGTCTTTTTGCTCACGGAACCCGACACTTTTGCGCCTTGTGCTAAAAGAAGCGCTTTAGCTTCTTCGCGTCCCATGGTCGGGAGTGTGCCCGTTAACACGAAGGTTTTCCCTGAAACCAAGTCATTGTTCACTTGTTCGGCAGGTGTCTCCCAGTGAATACCCACATTTACTAATTGAGCAATCACTTCACGATTATGTTCTTCTTCAAAGAAGTGAAGAATGGAGGCTGCAATCACCTCTCCCACATCGGCGACTTTAAGTAACTCTTCAGTGCTTGCTGCCATCAATGCATCAAGCGTTCTGAAGTGAGCTGCTAAGTCTCGTGCCGTGCTTTCTCCGACATGACGGATGCCCAAGGCATAAATAAAGCGTGCGAATGTCGTCTCTTTACTCTTTTCAATAGAGGCGATTAACTTTTGAGCACTCTTTTCACCGAAACGCTCTAGTGCCATCAACTTGTTGTCGCTTAACGTGTAAATATCAGCGGGCGTTGCGATAAGCTCAGCTTCTAGCAATTGGTCGATAACCTTATCCCCCATCCCGTCAATATTTAAAGCTAAACGAGAAGCAAAGTGCACAAGCGACTCTTTACGTTGAGCCGGACAAAAAAGTCCGCCCGTACAACGCGTATCCTTCTCTTCTTCATCACGGAACGTTTCGCTGCCACAAATCGGGCAAACACTCGGCATCACAAAAGGCGTTTCATTACCTTCTCGAAGTTCTTTTTTAACGGACACCACTTCAGGAATTACGTCACCGGCACGGCGAACAATCACATGATCACCAATCATCAACCCCAGTTCTGCGATGATGTCTTCGTTATGAAGCGTAGCATTTGAAATCGTCACACCACCCACAAAAACGGGTTTTAAACGGGCAACCGGTGTTAACTTCCCGGTGCGCCCGACTTGAACGTCAATCCCCACCACCTGCGTCATCGCTTCTTCTGGCGGATATTTGTGAGCACAGGCCCAACGTGGTTCTCGAGAGATAAAGCCCAATTCATCTTGCAAGCGCAGGTCATTAACCTTGTAGACAACGCCGTCAATATCAAAGGGGAGACTTGCGCGAATTTCTCGAACGTGATCGTGGAAAGCCGCCAATGCCTTCCATCCTTTAACCACCTCTCGCTCTTTGGCTACCGGAAAACCAAAGCGACTAAGTTCATCCAAAATGCCGGAGTGGGTCGCGGCTAACGAGTCGGACACTTCCCCCACGCCATAGGCATAGAAACGCAAACGGCGCTTAGCTGTGATTTTCGGATCTAACTGACGCAAGCAACCGGCTGCAGCATTTCGAGGATTCACAAAAGCCTTTTGACCTTCCAAGCGTTGTTGATCATTGAGCTTTTCAAAGTCGCTCTTATGCATGATCACTTCACCACGCACTTCTAGGATACGAGGAGCATCTTCCGGTAGTCTCAGAGGAATCGTACGAATGGTCTTTACGTTCGCCGTCACATCTTCCCCGACCGTACCGTCACCACGCGTGGCACCGCTCACTAAAACGCCATTTTCATAACGCAAATTAATTGCTAAACCATCGAACTTGAGTTCTGCATCGTACTCAACATCGTCTTCCGTCCCCAAAGCTTTACGCACGCGCTCATCAAAAGCCTCGGCCCCAGTTGCTTCAAAGTCTGTTTCTGTGTGAATGGAGAGCATCGGAACTGCATGAGTGATTTTTGCCATGTCACTTCTAACAGCACCCCCAACTCGTTGCGTAGGCGAAGTCTCTGACATGAGCTCAGGGTGCGTTGTTTCCAGTTCAACCAATTCACGAAATACTCGGTCGTATTCACTATCAGGAACAGAAGGAGCATCTAAAACATAGTATTCGTAATTCCAACGTTCAAGCTTTTCTCGAAGCGCTTCTACATGTGCTTCAAGGTTTACTTTTTCATCCGTCTTTTCTGTTGAGGTGGGCTCATCGAAAAGAGAAGGCTGTTGATCGAAAAGGTCGGTTTGATTCATTTGATTCTTTCACACAAAATGAGCGCCTAAGGCGCTCACTTGTTTTAGTTATCACGAGAGAAGAGCGTCCTTGCTCGGGCACTACCCGGTTGAATTTCAGCTCGAATCATCTGTTGATAATATTTCGACAATTGATTGTGAATCGCTTGGGCAGCCTCGGAATTAATCGGCTGACCGTTCGTGTCCTGCATTTCAAGCGTCAAGCGACAGCACAAATCATTGGCGACGCTAAAGAGTCGGTGCAAGGGTTTCGTATTGGGGATGGCCAAAGGCGCATCCAACACCAAAGCCAATTGATGGCGATCGTAATCGGTCACTCGCAAGAAAATCGTGGCTTCACTCACTTGACGAGCATTACCCAAAAAATAACGCGTGGGGTTAAGCTGCGTGAAACCGGCCATTAAAGCCGCTTCAGACAATTCTTGCGTCGGAATGACGTTACGAGAAGCTAAGATGATCGACAATTGAACGTCTAAATTCGTAATCGCATTGTACAAACGCTTGGCACGGTTAACGATTTCTTGAGCGGGTTCCGAATCACTGTCAGCATCTAAGGCGATGCCTGCTTGTTGAATCGCAACACAGAAGCGGCTAGCATCCATTTCATTGATGCAAAACTTGCGCGTAGCTAATAAAAGAACCACGGCCATTTCGTTGTAAGTCCCTTCAGAGCGCGGTTTGTACCAACGCTTCGTATCGGTACTGCGGACGTAGATTTCAATGGGCAAATTCAACTTCTTTAAGTTCGCAGCCATATCCACCATGGCTTGACCCGGCTGAGGATTTAACAGATGAATCATCCCAACCGATTGCGTTAAATCGTCAAATTCGTAGTTGACCATCCCTTCCTTGGGAAACTCTGCTTTTTGGGGAGCTACAACTTCTTCAGGTTCTTTCTCTGATTTCTTTTCTTCTTTTGCGGGTTGGGCTAAATCAAAAGCTGCTTGCCCAGAAGCTTCGCTCTTTTTGAAATCGATGGTTTCGGACTCAACCTTTCTCACCTCTTCAACGGCAGGCTCTTGAGTCGAAATAAAGTCATTAAAACTCGGAATCTTTTCGTCTGCTACGGATTTTTCAACTTCTGCTGCATTTTCAGCTTTCTTTTCTTCAACATCACTTACCGCTTCAACAACAAAACTGCTTTGCTCTTGAGTGGAAACTTCTTTGACTGGTTGCATTGCGTTTTCAGAAGACGATTGCGTAGGAACACTTGTCGTTTCTACGGCGGTGACCGTTTCTGGCTTGGTTTCATCAGAATGGATAAGACTTACTTGTGGAGCGGAGGTGCTCTTAGAGGGAATCACCGAACGCAATTTGCCATAAATGTCTTTTGATTCTTGGGAGAGTGAAACATTTTGTCCTTCGGAGCGTTTCTTCTCCATGCGAGACCAAATGAATAAACCGACGAAAATCAACGCGGCAACAATGAGCAAAAACAAGACCATATCATTCATGGTGGGAATTCCGAATTAGCTGACGATTCAAGAAAATGTTCTTCATCAAAGGACGTTTCGATAGCCTTTGACACATAAGCTATAAGATTACACCAAAGCCCCTTATTTCGGGGCTTTTTCTTACAGATTTTCGTAAGGATTTTTACGCTTTTTGGACGTATTGACTTGCTTCTTTAATGTCCACACTCACCACTCGAGAAACACCGGGTTCTTTCATCGTCACACCGATCAATTGGTTGGTATGCTCCATTGTTACACGGTGGTGGGTAATCATCATAAATTGCGTATTCTCACTCATGGAGCCAACCAAGCGAGACAATCGCTCTTGATTGGCCTCGTCAAGCGGTGCATCAACTTCGTCCAAAAGGCAGAACGGTGCCGGATTTAACGTAAAGAATGCAAAGACCAAGGCCGTCGCCGTCAACGTCAATTCACCGCCCGAGAGCTGACGAATGGAGTGCGGGTGTTTACCTGGGGGATTGGCGTACATTTCAATCCCCGCTTCCAGTGCATCGTCACTGGTCATCACCAAGCGTGCCTGACCACCCTTAAAGAGTTGAACAAACTTTTGGTTAAAGGCTTCATTAACTCGATTAAACGTATCCATCAAAAGAGAACGCGTTTCTTGGTCAATGCGCTTAATCGCCGTTTCAATCGTGACGATCGCTTGTTGAAGGTCTTCAACTTCACGGTCAATACGTTCAACCTCTTCGGTCTGAATCTTTAATTGCTCAAGGGCAGCGTGGTTCACCGCGCCTAAAGCGGCAATGGATTTGGCTAATTGCTCAACATCCGAACGCAATTGATTTTGCTTCGGACGCTCTAACTCATAGCGTTCACGTAAAGCCGCTTCATCGTATTGCAACTCGTCCAATCGGCCCTTAACAGTCGCAAAGTCAATTTCGTGCTGTTGACGTTTGGTTAAGTAATCCGAGATTCTTGCTTCTTGACCCTTCTTTTGGTCTTCAAAGCCAGAGAGTTGTTGTTCGGACTCTAGAACCTTCGTGCTCACCTCTTCAAGTTGCACTCGAACTTCTTCTAAGGCCGCTTGCGCTTCTTCCCGTTTAATAAGAAGGTCTTGCAAGCCGTCCTTTTCACCCTCTTCATCTAAAGACTCTAATTGGGCACGCAAATCTTCAATTTTGCCGCTCCAGTCCTTTTGCTCGTTTTGAGCGACCAATTGAGAGCGTTGAGACTCCGCAATACGCTCTTTAATGGTCTTTAGCGACAATTCAACCTCGCGTTGCGTGTAGGCAAACACGTTGTAATCTTGTTGAGCTTGGCGCATCGTCTCTTGTGCACGCTCCCAGGTCACTTTCGCTTCTTCAGCCTTTTCTTGCGCACTGGCTAATAAGTCATCCAAGTGACCGAAACGTTCTTCGGCTTCTTCAATTTGAGCGCTCACTTCTTCAAGCGCAGCTGTACTTTCTTCAATCCAACCCGACAACTCACTGCTACGGCGACGGTAGGCAGCAATGGCAGCTTCCAAGCGCGTCACATCCAAGGCAAGACTACTTTCTTGACGGCGAACTGTCTCTAAACGAGTATTAATCGTTCGTAAGCTCTCAGATAAAGACGAAAGCGTTAAGTTAAGCTTTCCTAAGTCACCGTGCGCCGTTTCCACGGCTTGGTGATCTTCTTTTTCCTGTGCTTCAAGCGAAGCAATTTCTGTGCGACGCATCAAAAGACCGCTCGTATCATCGTCGGCCCAGAAGTTCACACTTAAGTGATCAATCACATGACCTTCAGGCGTCACGAAGTGATAACCTTTGGGCAAATTAGGAAGATTTTGAACGGCTTGCGCCACGGTCTCAGCCACGAGGTAACGAGACAGCCAAATGCGCAAAGCCCCTTCGGTGTCAGAATTTGTCAAATCAAACGTTAACTGATCGGCAAGCGTTTCAAAAGCAACTTCTGCCACGGGCAACGCATCGGACGTGTGCGTTGTGTAAAAGGTTAATTTCGACGGAGGTGGCGCCATCACAAAGCCTGCGGCCATCTGAAGTCTCGAAATACCGATGGCATTGATTCGTTCACGCAACACCGCTTCAATGGCACGAGCCCACTTTGATTCTACCTGCAAGAGCTCAAACAAACGACGCATGCTCGAGAGCCCTTGTTTATTTAACCACTCCCCTAATTTGTCAGAGGCACGGGCTTTCTCGTCAATTTCTCTCAACGTGGCCAAACGCGATTGAACGGAGGCGAGCTTTTGTTCTTTTTGACGGATGGTTTCTTGAACCAAATCATAGCCTTCACGCGCCTCTTCAAGTTGCGCTTGAACCTCTTCACGTTCGACTTGCAAGGCTTGGCTTTCTTCCTTCACCATCGCCAACTCTTCTTGAAGGTTGGCAAATTGCTCTTCATCGGGCTTTTCGGTTTGTGCGGCTTCAAGCTTAAATTTTGTTAAACGCTCATTGAGATCGGTCTTTGTTTTGGTGAGATGCGCCATCTCCATCGACTGATTGCGCACATCATTTTCGACCTTCTGAGCTTGCGACTGAAGGGCTTCAAAAGCGAGTTTTTTCTCTTGAGCAATCTCTTCGGTCTGAATTTGACGCTCTTCTAAAACATATTGACGTTCTTCAGCCGTTGCGACCAATTCCTCTTTTTCTTCTTGCTCAAGCATTAAGGCATGAATACGTTCGCTTTGCTTTTTGATTTCGCTTTCTCGTGACGCGAGCAACTCTTGGTAACTCTGAACTTGAGACTTCAATAACGCACGACGCTCAATAATCGAACGGATATTGCCTTCAACCGTTGAAATTTGCTTATCAACATCACTTAGATTTTGTGTCTTACCCAAAACAGCGATGTTAGCCGCATTTAAAGACTCACGAAGGTCATGCAAAGCTTGGCGCTTGGCAATCAACTCCGAGTCGTTTTGACTCATCTGTGCTTGTATTTGAGCAATCTGCGCATTGAGTTTATCAATCGCATTTTGGCTCTCCACCATTTGGGAGAACCACCACAAAGACTCTTTGGTCTTTCGCTCTTGGTCGAGCTCTTGATAGCGCAGAGCAACTTGAGCTTCCGCTTCTAAGCGAGTCACGGCTTCACGACGTGTGATCTGCAAGTCTGTCACGCGTTCAAGATTGGCTCGTGTGGAATTTAAGCGACTTTCAGCTTCTTTACGACGCTTTTTGTACTTAGAGACACCGGCCGCTTCTTCTAAATATTCGCGACGGCGCTCCGGAGAATCTTTAGCAAATTCCGTCACCATCCCTTGACTGATGATGGCGTAAGAGTTGGCCCCTAAACCCGTCCCCATAAAGAGGTCTCGAACGTCGGTGGCACGGACTTGCTGATTATTAATGAGGTAGGAGCTTGTGTTATCACGCGTTAAAACACGTTTAACAGAAATGTCTGCGTAGGCTCCCCAAGGACCTTGAAGAGTGCCGTCGGAATTGTCAAAAACCAATTCGACCATGGCACGACCTGCGGGTTTTCGATTGTCGCTGCCTGCAAAAATCAATTCGCTCATGCTTTTGCAACGCAAGTCGCTCGCTTTGCCTTCGCCCAATGCCCAGCGTACAGCCTCAATCACATTGGATTTGCCGCAACCGTTCGGGCCGACAATACCGACAATCGAAGATGGAATCTCGATTGTGGTCAAATCGGCAAACGATTTAAAACCGCTGATTTTAACTTGACGAAGTCGCATTCAAACCTCAAAAAGAAGGACCCA
>DYCH01000016.1:2042-43675 GCA_019418235.1 Sutterella sp. | reverse complement strand
AAGTAATAGAGGAACATGTTGACGTTCCTCATAATCACAGGAAACCATTTTATAGAAAAAGTGCCAAAGTCGCTGAGTTAGCAGATCGGACAAAAAAACTGGCAAAAGCTCATGGCCTTGCCAGTTTTTAGTGGGTTGCAATCTTTATTCGTTGCGGAATTGATCGCGGAGTGTTTCAGGCGACGTGTTTGTGTCATCCTTGATGAATTGGTCGTGATAGGAGCTGTTTACCTTCTTGTAGTAACACCACATACGGAAACCAATAATAAAGATTGAACCAATCCAAATAGCCAAAATGTTGTCCATGCCGAAATAATTCAAAAACACATATAACCAGCTACCGACAAAGGCAACTGAGGCATACGGTTGGTGGTCATAAATCACACCAGGCTTAATGTTTAAGAACGTATCGCGGCAAAGACCACCGAAGACACCCGTGGCCACACCACAGACGACAGCGGCCAACCAAGGCACCCCTAAATTAAGCCCGTGGCTCGTCCCCACGACAGAGAAAAATCCCAAACCAATCGCATCACTCCATACGAACCAATCGTAAGAAAGATGCTTTTTATAGAATTTGAACAAAAACGGCGTGAAAATCGTGATCAAAAGCACCAACCACACCAACTCTTGGTATTCGATCCAATACATCGGACGGCGGTCAATCAAAACATCACGGAAGATCCCACCACCGAAAGCCGTGGAAAAGGCCAAAACAAAAATACCGACCGGGTCACAACGCATACGCACACCGATCAAAACACCGGCAAATGCAAATGCCACGATACCGATCACGTCCGTTAAATACAACGGATCCATGCGGGACGCTACCAGGTCACTAAGAGAATTTAAGATGCTTTCCATTTTGCAGAATGAAACTAAAAGTTAAAAATTTGTTTCATTTTACGGAAAAAATCTTAGCCATTCAATGAAAAATACCTAAGGGTTTTTATTAGAATTAACCCGCTTAATGCAGTATTTTTCATTTTTTTATGAAAGAAGTTCAAATGTCTACGAAACCGTCTCGTACTTTAGAAACCTTCCCCAATCCGCACCCTGATCAAGACTACTGGGTTCACATGGAAATTCCGGAATTCACGGCCTTGTGCCCGCTTACCGGTCAACCTGATTTTGCTACCTTGGTCTTAGACTATATTCCGGATGAAAAGAATCTTGAATTAAAAGCCCTCAAGCTTTACATGTGGTCCTATCGCCAAGAAGGCGCTTTCCACGAAGACATCACCAATCGCATCATGAAGGATATGGTTGCCGCGATCAATCCCCGTTACCTCCGACTCAAGGGTAAATGGTGGGTTCGCGGTGGTATCTATACGACTGTGGTTTGCGAGTATCGTCAAGAAGGCTGGACGCCCGCTCCCCGAGTTGATGTCCCAGAATACGAAGCCAACAGCCCTATGAGAGGTTAATCACAAAAAAAACTCCGATTTTTACGTCGGAGTTTTTTATTGGCATGGCTAGTTAGCTGTAGTAACCGCCGTGGCGATGAGCGCGAAGTTGCTTCACACCCATGTCGTCATAACGTTCAAACGGTTGGTGAATCCAAGGATTGTTATCCAAGAAGTCCACATAATAATCGGGCTTCAAAACTGAATGGCTCTTCCACCAAAGAACGGCCACACGAATTTCGGTAATGGCAGGATAAGACTTCTTTAAGTGTTCAACCACTTTTTTCACGGTCTTACCGGAGTCCACCATATCATCGACCAACAACAAACGGCCCTTGATCTCACCACCCGTCTTCGTAATAAAGGCAGCGATATCCAATTCACCTTGTTGCTTACCGGCTTCTTCACGGTAGGAGCTCGTGGCTAAAATAGCCAACGGGATGTTGTGAACACGAGAGAAAATATCGCCCACACGCATACCCCCGCGAGCCAAACACAACAAAGAGTCGAAGTGATAGCCGTCGGCGTCGACTGCCAAAATCAAACGTTCGACTAAGTCATCGTAGTTGTCTTGAGTGACGTATAAATCGGTCATAAATTAAAAGGAGGGCGAAAGTCGCCCTCTTTCTCCGTAAAGCGAATTATTTAACGAAAGGATTGTCCAACATGATCGTATGAGCACGATCCGGACCCGTGGAAACCACTGCGATCGGGCAACCGGAGACTTCGCTCAAGCGTTGCAAATAACGCTTGGCCGTTTCAGGCAATTGATCCCAATCGGTTACACCATACGTGCTTTGTTCCCAACCCGGGAAGTCTTCATAGATCACTTCACATTGTGCGCAAGCTTCAGCACCGTAAGGCATGACATCAACTTCCTTACCTTCATACTTATAGCCAACGCCCAAGCGAACCGTTTCAAGACCGTCCAAGACGTCAAGCTTCATGACAGCCAAGCCACGCAAACCGTTGATTTGCACAGCGCGACGCATCGCTGCACCGTCAAACCAGCCACAACGACGCGGACGACCCGTCACAGCGCCGTACTCAAAGCCCTTGTCACGCAAATGTTGACCAAGGTCATCATTTAATTCGGTCGGGAAGGGACCTTCACCAACACGCGTACAGTAGGCCTTCGTAATACCCAAAACGTAGTCAATGCGGTGAGCACCAACACCAGCACCGGAGCAGACAGCGCCAGCGACCGTGTTAGAACTCGTCACATACGGGTACGTACCGTGGTCAATATCAAGCATGGAGCCTTGAGCACCTTCAAACAAGAAGGACTTGCCTTGATCCATCAACGTGTTGATCGTGTAAGAGATGTCCATCACCATGGGCTTAATACGATCGGCATAAGCCAACGTATCGTCAATGACCTTATTGACATCCATAGCTTGAGCACCCAAGTGCTTCGTCAATACGAAGTTATGGAGTTCCATTGCATCGCGAACGCGTTCTGCAAAGTGTTCGGGATTGTAGAGGTCAGCCACACGAACACCGCGACGAGAAACCTTATCTTCGTACGTCGGGCCAATACCGCGACCTGTGGTACCGATCTTCTTGGAGCCGGCAGCGGCTTCACGAGCGTGGTCAAGTGCCACGTGATAAGGCATGACCAACGGAGCGTTACCGGAGACCTTCAAGCGGTGCTCGGCTTCACAACCGTTTTTCTTTAATTGTTCAATTTCGCCAAAGAAAGCTTCAGGGCTAAAGACAATGCCGTTACCCAAATAGCAAGTCATCGTCGGATGCATAATGCCGGACGGAATCAAACGCAAAACCGTCTTGTTACCGTTAATGACCAATGTGTGACCGGCGTTGTGGCCGCCGTTGAAACGTACCACACCGTCAACCTTTTCGGTCAACCAGTCAACAATCTTACCTTTACCTTCGTCACCCCATTGGGCGCCGACAACAACAACGTTTTTAGCCATTGTTTATCCCCGAACCGATTTAAAAATTCTTAATTGAGTGCAGTTTCTGTCCGCACTCCACAATCTACTAATTATGGCTGAGTTTGCGTGTATTGTGAAGAGACAAAATCGTAATTTTCACATTCCCAACAAGAATAACGTTCACCAAAGAAAGAATTCCGATTTTTCTTGACATTGAACAAAACAAAAGACCCTGTAGATTTCTCCACAAGGCCTTTGTCAGTTCGATCGAATTTAAAGTGTCACGGTCCAAATAATCGCAACACCGGCTAAAAGTAGAAAGAGTCCAAATCGACGAATCGTCTCAGGTGAGGCTTTTTCCGTCAAATCGTGCATCGCTTCTAACCAACGCTTCGGTGCTACAAAAGGTATAAACCCCTCAATAATAAACACCAGAGCAATGCCTAAAATCCAATCGTTAATCGTCATGATGCCTGTCTTACTTCGGATTCTTCATGTACTTAAAGAAGTCAGAAGAGGGATCGACCACCATCACATCCTTCTTATCGGCAAAGCTTGCACGATAGGCTTCGATGTTACGATAAAAACGAGCAAATTCCGGATTCTTTCCGAACGCTGCGTTGTAGGTCGCATTGGCAATCGCATCACCTTCACCCTTTAAAGACTGGGCTTGACGATAGGCTTGAGCCAAAATCACTTCGCGTTCACGATCGGCGTTAGCGCGAATCTTTTCAGCTTCTGCAGCACCCGTAGAACGTTCTTCGGCAGCCACGCGTTTACGTTCAGCCTCCATACGACGGTAGACAGACTCGGAAATTTCCGGCGTAAAGTCCACACGCTTTAAGCGAACGTCAACGATTTCCACACCAACATCGTTCACACGTTGTTGAAGACCCGTACGGATTTCGGTCATGGCCATATCACGTTCACGAGACGTAATGGCGTTAACCGTACGCTTATTAACCGTTTGGTTCAAAGCGTCACGTAAAAGCGCAGAGATACGATCGTTGGCAGCACGGGTATTACCTTGGAAAGACACCCAGTAGAGACGCGGATCAGAGATGCGCCACTTCACAAAAGAGTCAATCAAAAGGTTCTTCTTTTCGCTCGTTTGAATCAAGTCAGCACTCGGCGTATCCAACGTCAAAATGCGCTTATCAAGATAAACCACATTTTGGAAAGGAGGCGGTAATTTCACGTGTAAACCAGGCTCCGTTTGCACTTCCTTTAATTCACCTAAAGCAAACACAAGAGCGTACTCACGTTCACCCACGGTGTAGAGACAGAAATTAGCCGCACCGATTGCCACTAAAAGACCTAAAGCTAAAGAGGATAATTTTTTCATCGTCTTCTCCTTCATTAGCGAGTACGGGTGCGCATGTCACGCACTTGGTTAATCGGAGAAGTATTCATCGTCTCCAACGGTTTTTCAGAGGCGGTTGAGTTCACGGAGGACTCCATCGTTATATCTTTGGCTTGCAACGATTGAATCGTTTGCGTCTTGTTTTGTTCCATTAACTTGTCAAACGGCAGATAAAGCAAGTTATTGCTGCCCTTGCTGTCAACAAAGATCTTTGTCGAAGACGAAAGCACTTGTTGCATCACGTCAACGTACATACGATCACGCGTAACTTGCGGTGCCTTTTCGTATTGCTTCAAAATTTGCGTGAAGCGCTCAGCATCACCTCGTGCCGCTTCAACCACACGAGCCTTATAACCTTCGGCTTCTTGCGTCAGACGAACGGCCATACCGCGAGCCTTCGGAATAACGGCATTGGCATAAGCTTGACCTTCATTAATTTGGCGCTCACGGTCTTGACCTGCCTTCACGGCATCGTTAAAAGCCGCTTGAACCGGTTGCGGCGGTTGAGCATTTTGAATAGCCACCGACATCACTTCGATCCCCGTTTGATAACGATCGAGCATGTCTTGCATAATCTTTTTCACCGCTTCGGCAATTTCTTGCTTACTTTCAAACAAGACGTTATCCATGCGCAAGCGACCCACCACTTCACGCATAGCGGATTCTGCAGAATGCAACACAGAGTCATCCGGATTCTTCGAGCGGAAGATGTAATTCATAGCACCTTCACCCGGCTTAATACGGTACTGCACGTTAAAGCGAAGGTCGACGATATTTTCATCATCGGTCAACATCAAAGCTTCGGCTTCACGAGCTGCACGACCTAAAGCACCAACTTCGACCGTACGGACGCTACTGACATCAACAATTTCGACGTTTTGGATAGGCACCGGGGCGTGCCAGCGAAAACCAGGCATCGTCGTTTCTGTGTACTTACCAAAAGTCGTCACAATCCCGGATTGACCTTCAGGCACAATGTAAAAACCCGTTGCGCCCCAAAGGCCTAAAGCGATAACTCCGGCAAATAAAAGACCCTTGCCGCTCGGCTGTGCATAAGGCATATTGCCACCACCCATTTTCTTAAATCGTTCCATGGTTTCTCGGAAATCATCTTTATTAAAAGAGGCGTTTTGATCTCGGCGACCATAATCGGAACGATTCTCGCCTTGAGTATCGGACGTATTATTGTCGTTGCGTTGGCCGCCTTGCGGACCTTGACCGAGCATATTGCCCAAAGCACGATTAAAGTCGTCCCAAAGGCGTTCCAAATCATCCCCGTCGTTACGACGACCGGAGGATTCAGGGCGCTGGGGTTGCGAATCCTGATTATTTTCTTCGTTTTGGGGTTCTTTCACTTCACGGTCATCAGAAGTTTCCTTTTTGGGATCTTCTTCCGACTTTCCACGGCCCCATTGGGGGTCATTTAAAGACATTGATTAACTCCTATCATTCAGACGGACATTAGGTCTGATTCAAAGATTTAATTGTATAGGAAAGGGCCTCTTTCTATATAGGATATAGCACCTCATTTTCCAGAAATCTTTGTCTATTTGTCACAATCTTCGTCATACGTTACTTGAAACTCGAACATCTCTGAATCAAATTGTCCATAATTTTGTCGATACGCCCAAATACGCCTTAATACATCATTCGTCTGAAATTCAAGCAATTTTCTTGATCAAATCGTAACGAAATGGGCTGTCTTTACGTTTTTATACCTAGAACCTAAGACTTATCCTAAGGTGATTTCCTAAAGAATCCTTTACCATTCGTTACAAGGCATTTTTATGTCTATTTTTAATTACTCATTACAACAGAGGATTTTCCTATGTCTGATACGGTAAACACTCCGAAAGAGGAAAAGGCTGGTATTGGCGGTTACATCGCTTTGATCTTCGCCTGTGTCTTCTTCTCTGGCCTTTGTGCCGGTAACCACTGGTGGGGTATTTTTGACTTCGCCACGTTGAACGGCTCTTTTGGTAAGTTGCTCTCCGGTGCTTCCCTTGACGGTGAAGTCATCAAGACGGCTGCCACGACGTTCCGCGGTAAGGGTGGTAGCGGTGCCCTCGACGGCTTCGCCTTTGCTCTTACGTTGGTTCCGACCGTTATGTTCGCTTTGGCCATGATCACGGTCTGCGACCACTACGGTGCTTTGCGCGCTGCTCGCCAACTCTTGACCCCGATTCTCCGTCCGATGATGGGCATCCCGGGTTCCTGCTCTTTGGCTTTGATCGCTTCCTTGCAATCCACCGACGGTGGTGCTGCTTTGACGCGTCAATTGCTCGACGCCGGTGAAATCACCGAAGACGAAGCTGATATTTTTGCTATGTTCCAATTGTCTGCTGACGCAACGATCACGAACTTCATGGGTGCCGGTGTGGTGCTCTTGAGCTTGACCGACGCTGCCGGCAATACGGTTCCGACCTCCATCGGCGTGTGCTTGGGCATCATGCTTATCATGAAGGTTGTCGGTGCAAACTTCATCCGCTTCTTGAAAGTCTTCCGTGGCAAGAAGAACGCTGCTGCTTAATCACTGGAGGTCTCTGATATGTCTAATGCAAAAACTAAGCCGATGATCACTGACATCTTCGTGAAGGGCGCTCTTCAAGGTTGGGACATCGCTACGCACTCTACCATTCCGAACGTTTTGATGGCTTTCGTTATCATTCGTGCCTTGAACGTTGCCGGTTTGATCCCCATTTTGGGTGACATCTTTAAGCCGTTGATGGGCTTGTTCGGTCTTCCCGGTGAAGCCGCTGCCGTTTTGATCGCCGGTTGGATGTCCATGGGTGGCGGCGTCGGTGTTGCCGTCGCTTTGTTCGACCAAGGTTCTTTGACCTTGTCTGACTGCGCCATCCTCGCTCCTGCCATCTACTTGATGGGTTCTCAATTGCAATACATGGGTCGCGCCTTGGGTGTGATCGGTACGCGTGGTAGCATGATTCCGGTGTTGATGGGTACGTCCATCCTCAACGCTTTCATCGCCATGATCATCATGAACATCATTGTCTAATTGACTGATACATGATTGATTGCTAGAGAATAGCGATTGCAAAGGGTGAGCATTTCGATGTTCGCCCTTTTTTCTTTACCTAAAATTTGATCAAAATCAGTCGATTTTTCCAATGTTTAGCATTGTTTTCAGATAAAATTCTGCTAAGGCTTTTTTTAGCCTCTATCCATTTATTTATAGGGAGAAACCAATGGTTCAAGAATTTCTTAAAGATCTTGAAGAAGTCGTTAACGTTGACTGCGGTACCGCCACGATTGAAGGCGTGAAGCAAGTTGCCGAAACGTTTGTTCGTCATTACGAGTCCATCGGCTTTAAGGCTGAACTCGTCGATTTAGGCTCTTCTGTCGGCCCCGGCGTTTTCGCTACGAATAAGCCTGAAGCTACCCGCTTTGACGTGATGCTCAACGGCCACTTGGACACGGTTTTCCCGGCTGGCACCGTTGCTCAACGCCCGATGTCCATCAAGGGTGACCGTGCTTACGGCCCCGGCGTTTTGGACTGCAAGGCTGGTTGTATGACCATCGTTCACGCTTTGAAGCGTTTGCCCAAGGAAAAGCTCGACAAGCTCGCCATCTTGATCGCTCACAACCCGGACGAAGAAACGGGTTCTGTTGCCAGCCACCATTGGCTCCAAGAATGTGCCTCCAAGTCTGATCGCGCGTTGATCTTTGAACCGGCTCGTGAAGGCGGCGAACTCGTTTGCGCTCGTAAGGGCTCCTCCACATACAAGGTTACGTTCCACGGTGTTTCCGCTCACGCCGGTAACAACCCGGAACGTGGTTGCGACGCCAACTTGGCTTTGGCTAAGTTCATGATCGCTGTTAAGGAATTGGCCGATATGGAACGTGGTATCACGTTGAACTTCGGTTACATCAACGGCGGTACGGTGGCTAACGTTGTTTCTGATCACGCTGAAACGGCTCTTGACCTCCGTGTCTGGAACGATGATGACTACAAGGTTATCAACGCCAAGATCATCGAATTGGCCAAGCAAGAATGGGTTGCTGGTGTGACGGCTGAAATCGCCGAAACGAACCACCACGACGCTATGCCCTTGAGCGAAGCTACGAAGGCTATGGCTGGCTTGATCGAAGAAGCTGCCAAGCTTGAAGGCTACGACATCGCTTGGGTGAAGGCCGGTGGTGCCTCTGACGGTAACACGACGGCTGGTATGGGCGTCCCGACCCTTGACGGTCTCGGCCCTGTCGGCGGTGGCATGCACTGCGATAAGGAATACATGGAAATCAATTCCGTTGAAAAACACATCAAGTTGGCTGAACGCTTCTTGACGTTGTTGGCTGATGCCAAGTAATCCTTAGCCTAACGGCGACAAAATGGGGAGAGTTTGAAGCTCTCCCCGTTTTTTTGATCTCGACAAATTGAATGCTGATTCTTTGTCTAACGTTTAATCCAAGGACAAAAGGCTTTCTCTAAAACCCCAACACTGGCATAAACCGTCAGTCCTAACACGCTCATTCCGAGAATAGCGACAAACATGGCTAAGGTGTCACCCATTCCCCAAGCATCCATAATCAAAAAGCCCAGCCCTGTTGTCGTTGCGAAACTCTCAGCTAAGAATAAAACAGCAATGGCCGTGCCCGTTGCCACTTTTAAAGCTGTAAAGAGTTCCGGTAAAGCGGCAGGAATATAAACATAGCGCAACGCTTGCCATTTTGTTCCGCCCATTGAGAAAAATGCTTTCTCGTATGATGGATCGATACTCAATGCGCTCGCTCTCATGATCACCAATAATTGGTACCCGGCCGTTAGCGCAATGAGACAAATACGTGAGGACTCGCCCAATCCCAAAAGCATAAAGAAAACTGGCAAAAACACGATTTTCGGAATGGGGTAAGTGATAAAAAGTAATGGAGCCCCCAACCAATCAAAGCGTTTGCTATGACCCAATAAGAGTCCTAATGGGAATGCGATTAAGACACTCACCAAAAGTCCCATTAAAAGACGATAAAGACTGACGAAGATATGGTCCCAAAAGACTGTGGTCATCAACGCATTGACAAAGGCAGCTGTCGTAGTGACCGGATTAGGCAAAAGGGCTTCTCCCAAGCTCAGAGAGCCTAAGAGCCATAAAAAACCTATCGTCAAGAAACCTAAAACGTAACGAAGAAGAAGTGTCATAGTGCTCTCTCCGATGCGTTTTTTAAGTGAGCATGAATGGTGCGCACGGTATCGTAAAAGCTTGATGTTTCTCGATTGGCGCACCCCTTGGCGTAATCGAATGCCGGATTTTCAAAGAAAGCGACTTTTCTAAAAGGATTTGAAGCTAACACCAAAATATGAGACGCTAAGCAAACCGCTTCCGAAATATCATGCGTGACCATAATGATGTTGCAAGGATGATGCTTGCGAACTTCAACTAAAAAGTCCTGTAAATGCTCACGCAAAAGAGCATCTAAGGCTGAAAAAGGCTCATCCAAGAAAAGCACTTCCGGCTGCGCTAAAAGGGCACGCCCAATGGCTAAGCGTTGGCGTTGACCACCTGAGAGTTCTGTCGGATAACGCCCCTCTAAGCCTTCGAGTTGAAGCTCTGACAACATGGACTTCAAGCTTTGCGTTCGGCGATAGGCATCCGGGCAAAGATGCGGGTTAAGTTTGAATGGCATTTGAAGGTTTTCAACCACCTTCATCCAAGGGAAAAGACCCAAATTTTGCCAAACAAAACTTGAGCGAATAGCATCAAAAGACGTTACTTCCCCGTCGCGTTCCCAACGAATCTTGCCATCATTAACAGAGCGCAATCCCGCCAGAGCTGACAGAAGTGTTGATTTACCACACCCCGATTCCCCAACAATCGCCAATGAGGCATTCGCAGGCAAAGCAAAGGTCAAACGATCAATCACGACCTCACGGTCATAACCAACCGTCAGGTTTTCACAGTGCAGGGTTAAACCTTGAGATTGATCGCTCATGCGTTTGTCCTATTTGGCAATAATGGCATCGTAAGCAGGCACCGCTTTAATCAGGCCCTTAGTGATCATCCATTGACCGACACGCTCCACTTCCGCCTTCGTGGGTAAGGGAGGCAAACCGTCAGCTGTTTGATGAACGGAGAAAGACACCATCTTATAAGATTGAGCCACGGCGGGTGGCAAAAGGCGCTTGTTGACCATTTCTGTGCGATAGTGAGACGGATTCTTGTCGATTCGCGCTGCAGCCTTAGCAACAGCTTTTCTAAACCCCGTCACCGTCTTTTTATCCAAGTGCGTATCTCGAAGCGCCACCACCGCTAAAGCTTCATTCATCATTGAGTCATCCCAAATCACACGGCCACCCTTAGCTTCCACGACAGAAACTAAAGGTTCAGGTAGCATGGCTGTTGCCACTTGACCACTTTGAAGCATCTGTAAGCGAATCGGAATTTGCTTAACTTCTAAATTCTTAATCGCCGTTGTCGGCAACTTTTCCGTCTCTTTCATGCGATCTAAAAGATAATCGATGATCGTGGCAGAACTCATGGCGCTCGCCGTATTTTTCAGCTCTGATAGTTTCGTGATGGTCTTGGCGTCCTTGGGCGATACCACTAAACCAAAACAACGTTGCTTGGGACTCGTGTGCGTCGTTGTTAAGATCACTGCTTGTTTCATGCCTTGTTCGTTTTGCATGAAAACATTCATAAGATCAGCAAAGTGACCATCGATCTTACCTGCAGCCATGGCAGCCCGCACTTCAAGGGCAGACTTAAAAGGGATGAGCTCAACATCAAGCCCTTCATCCTTAAAAAGTTTTTCCTCTTGGGCTACATACAAAACAATCGAATCAGCAGCCGGCAATAAGCCAATGCGAACGGTTTGAGCATTAACCGCAAAAGTCGCACTCAAGCCCAAAGCGAAAAGACAAGCCTTAGAGAGCGTATTCATCGTCGCCCTCCATTTCCTTTTCCCAAGACTCCAATTCTCGCGGCAGGCTCTTATTTTGTTCACGAATTTGACGAGACTTCTCCAAAATGGCTGAACGCAACAAATCCAATCCTGTTCCCTTTAAGGCTGAAATACGAACAGCCACAATGTCCCCATTGGAGTCACGCAAGATTTCCGGTTCCAAGTCCGTTTGGTCAATCTTATTGAGCACCATGATGGTGGGGATTTCATGCGCTTCGATTTCTTCCAAGACCTTATTGACTTCAACGATTTGATCGTCCTTAGCTGCGCTTGAAGCGTCAACTACGTGCAACAAAATATCGGCATGCACCGTTTCATCAAGCGTTGATTTAAAGGCTTCTACCAATTGGTGAGGAAGACCTCGAATGAAACCCACTGTATCGCTTAAGACAACACTTTCACCTTCACCCACATAGCAACGACGAGCGGTCGTATCCAACGTGGCAAAGAGTTGGTCTGCGGCATAAATTTCAGACTTTGTTAAAGCATTAAACAAAGTGGACTTCCCTGCGTTGGTATAACCCACTGTAGAAAGCGACACCACATCCCCACGGCTGCGACTTTTTCGTTGCGTATCGCGCTGACGGGTCAACTTCTTGAGCTGTTCCTTTAATTGCTTTACGCGAACACCAATCATTCGGCGGTCCAATTCGATTTGCTTTTCGCCAGGACCCCCGGTTTTACTCAAGCCACCGCGTTGACGCTCCAAGTGAGTCCAACCACGCACCAGGCGCGTTGAGAGGTGTTCCAATCGGGCCAATTCGACTTGAAGTCGACCTTCACGGCTTTTTGCACGACGTTGGAAAATTTCCAAAATCAATTGTGTGCGATCAAGCACCGCTACTTTCACAACACGTTCAATGTTTCGTTGCTGAGCGGCTGTTAATGCCACGTCAAAAACCACGACACCGGCGTTGGACTCCTCGACTTCAAAAGCCAACTCCTCAATCTTGCCACTACCCAAATAGGTGGCAGGATCGGGTTTATCGCGCTTAGCTAGCATCATTCCAACGGGTTCGAGTGCATCACTTCGAGCAAGTTCAGTGAGCTCTTCCGGGGCATCAGGCAACGTCACACGCGACGTTGAAATACAGACCAAATACGCTCTGGGGGACTCTTCTCGAGCCGAATCAATTTGAAAAACAGTCATGAATGTCGTTAACCACTACAAACAAAAGAGCGCCGAAGCGCTCCTTTGAAGATAAACTACGGCAAAGATTATTCGTCTTGGCCCATTGCCGGCATATTCACGGCCTTGGTCGGCACCACCGTGCTGATGGCGTGCTTATAAACCATTTGCGTAACCGTGTTGCGAAGTAACACAACGTATTGGTCAAAAGATTCCACTTGGCCTTGCAACTTAATGCCATTGACCAAATAAATCGAGACCGGAATGTGTTCCTTGCGCAAAATATTAAGGAACGGATCTTGTAAGAGTTGGCCTTTATTCGTCATTTTTATTCTCCGGGCGTCTCGTAACGCCTTCTTGTTTGTGCCGACAAACCGTTCGCCGACATATAAGGTTAATTTTATTCTTTTTTATCCACGTATGGGTTTTTATTGATCTTAAATTCAATTCGTAACGGCGTACCGGCTAAATTGAATTGATCTCTAAACCACCCTTCGAGGTAACGCTTGTAACTATCCGGCACTGCTTGAAGGCTATTGCCGTGAATCACAACCACGGGCGGATTTTGACCGCCTTGGTGAGCGTAACGCAACTTCGGACGTACACCCTTCACACGCGGGGGCGATTGACGTTGAACAGCTTCAATCAAAGCGCGCGTCAACTTCGGCGTAGAAAGCTTCGAGAAGGCTGCTGCGTGAGCATCACTCACCGCCTTCATCAAATGGTTCAAGCCGTTTCGCTTTAAAGCGGAAATGTGAATGTGGCGAGCCCAATTCAAGAAATGCAACTTATGGTCGATTTCTTCATCGATGCGACTGCGTTGATAGCTGTCCAACACTTCCCACTTATTGATGGCAACCACCAATGCGCGACCACTCTCGAGCACATAGCCTGCAATGTGAGCATCGTGTTCGGCAACGCCTTCGCTCGCATCCAACACCAATACCACAACGTTAGCGTCCGCAATGGCTTGCAAGGTCTTTACAACCGAGAACTTTTCAATGGCTTCAAAAACTTTGCCCTTGCGACGTAAACCCGCCGTATCAATCAAGGCATAGTCTCGGCCGTCATACTCAAAATCCACACGGATCGAGTCACGGGTTGTCCCGGGCATGTCGAAAGCAATCAAGCGATCTTCACCCAAAAGGGCGTTAATCAACGTGCTCTTACCGGCGTTCGGACGACCGGCAACGGCCACCTTCACGCGCGGCAACTTGCCGTCTTCAAGTTCTTCTTCAGGTTGTTCTTCCTCTTCCGGGCAGTGCTCAAGTGCCAATTCAATCAAATTGTGAACACCGTGACCGTGAGACGCGGAAATCATATTGGGTTCACCCATAGCCAATTCATAGAATTCGGCGGCATGCGTGACATCCAAACCTTCGGCCTTATTAATTGCCAAGATCACCGGACGATGAGAGCGACGCAAGTGTTGAGCGATACGTTCATCATGCGGCGTTAAACCCGTACGGGCATCCACCACAAAAATCACAACATCGGCTTCTTCGATGGCAAGCTCGGCTTGGCTTGCCATGGCTTTAACGATGCCTTCGCTCTTGACGGGTTCAAAACCACCCGTGTCAACGACAATATAGGGACGCGGGCCAACACGACCTTCACCGTATTGACGATCTCGCGTCAAACCGGGAAAGTCTGCGACCAACGCGTCACGAGAACGCGTTAAGCGATTAAATAAGGTGGATTTACCGACGTTCGGACGACCCACTAGTGCAATAACAGGAAGCATTGTTTACTTCACCTTGATGTAAGCAACTTCGCCTTCATCCGTTTGGAAGATGGCGCCTTGTTCATAGGGCTGAGGCGGAACAACAATGGCTCCGTCCAAATCAGTACGACCGATGATTTGACCGCTTTCAGGGTTAATAAAGTGCACATAGCCCTCGCTGTCACCGGCCGCTAAAATACCGGCAAACGGCAACACGGCGCGTACACCGCGCCACTTCAAATCACCATTGCGCCAAATCGGCAAACCGCGATTGCGATCAAAGGCATAAAGCTCACTTGCCGTATTAGCAACGTAGACGAAACGATCATCGGCTGCGGGTTGAGTCATTGCCGTGATGTCATGCGTCCAACGCAATTGACCATTTTGTGCATTCATGCAAACCAAACGACCTTGGAAGGCAGAAGCACAAAGAAGATCACCGTCGGCCATCGGCCAACCTAAAATATCCACTAAACGTTCGACTTCGGTAATACCACGAGCTTCCGAAATCAACGTTTGCCAAACCGGACGACCTTCGGGAGAAAGCCCTAAGAGGTAACCGTTACTTTGTCCCACCAAAATCATGGGGCCGAAAAAGCGCATACCGGAGGCGCCCTTGACCGTCAAATTAGGAATCGAGCGTTGATAGCGCCACTTTTGAGCACCCGTCATAGCGTCGAACGCCGTCACACGCGTATCGGCAGTACGAACAACAACCAAGCCGTTACCAACCAAGGGGACGCTATCCATTTCGCTCGTCAGGAATTGACTCCAAAGCTTCTTGCCTTCAGCATCATAGACAATCAATTCGCCCTTGGTCGTCCCCAATGCAACGATGTATCCATCACTGCCGACACCGGCTGCGATATCGGCAGGCGTCTCCACGCTCCAAACCGTATCACCCGTTTGAGCATCAAAACGATAAAGCGTATCGCCACCGGCCGCATAAACCGCTTGACCGACCACGCTCGGCACCAAAAAGTTCGTAACACTTTCCCCAACGCCTTTACTCCAAACCACTTCGGGTTCAGCAATAGAGGTATAGTCTTCCAACTCTTTGGGAGCTTGAGAGCTCGGTGTACTACAAGCAGCTAAAAAGCATGCACTGGCCAAAGCCAACAATGTTTTTTTCATTCGCATAAGTCTACGTCCGATTGCGATTATTCTTTAATGATTAAGCTTTTAGGGCAAAGCTTGAAGCTTTAATTGCACAAATCCCATCAAAGAGGGTTCGAGCGGATGCTTCAAGGCTTCTTCCCAGGCGGCACGAGCAGCCTTCAAATCATTTTTTGCGAAATAGGCATCACCCAAACGGTCTTGAACCAACGCCACTTGCTTATCCGTGGGCTTAGCCGCCGTCAAGCTAGCAATAGCGTCATCGTATTTCTTTTGGTCCATTTGGAAGCCTGCCAAACGCAAGCGAGCCACCGTTTGGTATTCCGTGTAGCTAGCTTCGTTTACAACCCATTTCAAAAGCGTTTCAGCCTTGGCGTCTTCGCCTTTGGTTTCAAAGTACTTTGCAGCACTCAAAGCTCCCATCGGGCCATAGACGGTGGAACCGGCATCATCAATTAAAGCATTTACGATCTTATCAACGGAAGCCACTTCTTGTTGAGCAGCAATGGCCGATTGTAAGGAGCTATAAGCCATGGAAGCATTTTCTGCTTGATGACGATCATACCACTTCATACCGTTATAACCGGCAAAGGCTAAACAAACAGCCGTTACCGCCGTCAAGGTGGCATTACCCCATTTTTCCCACCACGCTTTCAACTCGTCAAGGGACTCTTGTTCTTGTAAATCGTAAGCCATTGAATTATTCCTCGTCTAAGAATGCATTGTCGATATCGAGAAAATACGTAATTGCGTCATTCAAGTCAAGCGTTTCTTGTTGCATGAAACGTTCACCTTCAGGACCATACATACGCTTAACCGTAATCTTACGGTTGGCGCATTCGTCTTCACCGCAAATTAAAGCAAAGGTGGCACCCGATTGGTCAGCCTTCTTCATTTGGTTCTTGAAGCTGCCTTCGCCTGCGTGCACGATCACTTCGTAACCGCCGTCACGGAGCATTTCGCCCACCAACATGGCGTACTCTTGCGTTTCGCCACCGGAGTGCAACACATAAAATTCCGTATCCGTCGTTTCTTCGTTAAAGCCACATTCGCGCATGACTTCGAGAACACGCTCAACACCCATGGCAAAACCGACACCCGGCGTTGGCTTGCCGCCCAACATTTCAACGAGCGGGTCATAACGGCCACCACCGCAAACCGTGGCTTGGGCACCTAACTTATCCGTCACCCATTCGTAAACCGTGTGATTGTAATAATCCAAACCACGCACCAAACGCGGGTTGATGCTATAGTCAACACCGGCTACGCTCAACAAACGTTCCAAACGATTTAAGAAAGCAAGGCTGTCTTCTTTAAGATAGTCAAGCAAACGCGGAGCGGCTTCGACCATGGCTTGCATTTCAGGATTCTTCGTATCCAAAATGCGCAACGGGTTAGCGTACAAGCGACGCTTGGCATCTTCATCCAAAATATCTTGGTGAGCTTCAAAGTACTTAATCAAAGCTTCACGGTGGGCCAAACGTTCATCCAAGTTGCCCAAGGAATTCAATTCCAAGCGCAACGGCAAAATTTCCAATTCATCAAAAAGGCGACGTGCCATCAAAATTTGTTCAACGTCAACGTCCGGGCCCTTAAAGCCCAAAGCTTCGACACCTAATTGATAGAACTGACGATAACGACCGCGTTGGGGACGTTCGTGACGGAACATCGGGCCAAAGTACCAAAGGCGTTGCGGAGCGTTGTAGCAAAGGTTATGTTCAATGACGCTACGCACGACGCCTGCCGTATTTTCGGGGCGCAAAGCCAATTCTTCACCGTTTAAGCTATCGGTAAAGCAATACATTTCCTTTTCAACGATATCTGTCACTTCACCGATACCGCGCTTGAAAAGGGGCGTTGATTCAAGGATCGGCGTGCGGATTTGCTTGTAACCGTAGCCTGCCAAAACAGCATTAGCCGTGTCCGTAAACACTTCCCAAATATAGGAATCGGCCGGCAAGATGTCATTCATGCCGCGAATACCGGCAATTTTTTGAACTTTAGCCATTTCAATCTTCTTTCATTAGATCAATAAATTACTTACGAGCATAGTGCGAAAGCACATACTCTTCAATCATAGCGTGAAACTTCTCACTAATAGCGTGAGAATCTTGGGCTTCACCCTTAATTGTTCCAATTTTTTCACCATCAGCAAAAACCGGTGCTACGGGACTTTCGCCACAGCCGGGCAAGCTGATACCAATGTTGGCGCTCTTACTTTCACCAGGGCCATTGACCACACAGCCCATCACAGCCACCACCATGCTCTCAAAGCCGGGAGCCGTCTCACGCCACTCGGGCGTCTTTTCTCGCAAGAACGCTTGCGTATCCAATGCCAATTGTTGGAAAAGGGAACTCGACGTGCGACCACACCCGGGGCAAGACACCACTAAGGGCATAAACGCGCGCAAACCCATTGTTTGAAGAAGTTCTTGAGCAACCACAACTTCTTCTGTACGAGCCTTACCAGGCATGGGCGTAATACTCACACGAATCGTATCACCGATCCCTTCTCCCAAAAGCGTTCCCATGGCAACAGAGCTTGCCACCACACCCTTGGTACCAATACCAGCTTCGGTTAAGCCTAAGTGCAATGCATAGTGACACTTCTGTGCCATTTCTCGGTAAACGGCAATAAGATCTGCAACACCGCTCACTTTTGCCGATAGCACAATCTTGTCGGCACCAAGACCTAACTTTTCCGCGTACTGAGCAGACTCGATGGCAGAGGCCACCAACGCATGACGCAACACTTCAGTGGGCGTCTCGGGCATCCCCTTTTGAAGATTTTCGTCCATCATGCGGGACAAAATTTGAGGATCCAACGACCCGCCATTGACACCGATACGAACCGGTCGATCATTTTTGATCGCCACTTCAACCATCTTGGCAAAGTTTTCTAGGCCACGTTCCCCTTTACCGACGTTACCAGGATTGATGCGGTACTTCGAAAGCGCGACAGCACATTCAGGCACTTCAGTTAAGAGTTTGTGGCCGTTATAGTGAAAGTCACCCACCAACGGCACCGTGCAGCCCGCTTCATCAAGACGCTTGCGAATCTCCACCACGGCGCGAGCGGCTTCCGGCGTATTGACTGTCAAGCGAACCAACTCACTACCGGCACGGGCCAAGGCCACCACTTGTTCAACTGTTGCTTCAATGTCGGTCGTCGGCGTATTGGTCATCGATTGAACACGAATCGGACTGCCAGAGCCAATCGTCACATCACGGTCGGCATAGCGAATATGGACGGTTTGTGTTTGATGACGAGCCTTAAAAACTTCCATGACGGCCTCGATTAGTTTTCTTTCACCAAGAACGTTGCGCGAGCTTTTTGTTCTGCTAAGCGCTCTGCTCGACGCGTTTTGTCTTTAATGTTGCCGGCCAATTGACCACAAGCGGCATCAATATCATCGCCTCGCGTCTTACGAATCGTTGTCACAATCCCTTGCCCCATCAAGTAGTCTTGGAAAGCCTTCACATCCTTAGCATCAGGCTTTTTCAAGTCACTATCTGGGAACGGATTAAAGGGAATCAAATTAAACTTACAAGAAACACCACGCACTAATTTTGCCAATTGCTTAGCGTGCATCAATTGGTCGTTAACGCCACCCAACATGATGTACTCAAACGTGATGTAATCACGCGGCGCGTATTGCAAATAGCGCTTACAAGCCGCCATCAAATCGGCCAACGGGTGCTTGCGATTAATGGGCATAATCATGTCACGCAATTCATCCGTGGGGGCATGTAAAGACACGGCCAATGCCACAGGCACAGCTTGCGCAAGCTTATCCATTTGAAGCGTCAAGCCACAAGTGGAAACCGTGACGCGACGACGGCTTAAACCGTAACCATTGTCATCGAGCATGAGCTTAAGAGCAATGATAACGTTATCCAAATTCTGTAACGGCTCACCCATCCCCATCAAAACAACGTTACTGATGATACGATCAGCGGGATCGGTGATACCGGCATCGGCACGAAGCGTTTTTTCAGCGTGCCAGAGCTGACCGATAATTTCGGCAGCTGTTAAATTTCTGTTAAACCCTTGCTTACCCGTCGAGCAGAATAAGCACCCCATGGCGCAACCGGCTTGCGTAGAAATACACAACGTACCGCGGTCGTCTTCAGGGATAAAAACTGTTTCAACGGCATTGCCGTTGCCCAAGTCAAAAAGCCACTTGCGAGTACCATCTGTACTCACCTTGTCCCAAATCGGTTTCGGCGCACGAATCTCACATTCGTTTAACAACTTTGCACGGAAACTTTTGGCTAAATCGGTCATGTTTTCGATCTCGCCTTCGCAGTGGCGATGGATCCAACGCAAAAGCTGAATAGCGCGAAAACGCTTCTCACCCAAGCTCTCGCAATAGGCAATTAAACCTTCACGATCCATGTTTAACAGATTGACTCGATTAGCGGTATCCATAGAACAAAAACTTGAAAAATTGGGGTTAAATAAAAACGCAAAAAGTTCGAGAAAGTCTCGAACCCGAAATCAACTCAAAGAAAGCGTCACCGCCTCAGTGCGAGACGGCGACACTTTAACCATTTTGATGCGAATTACTTACCGCAGCAGCAACCGCAGCACTTGCGTTCGCAGATTGCCAACGTCGGGAAGAAGTAAGCAATTTCAACGGCAGCCGTTTCAGGAGCGTCAGAGCCGTGAACAGCGTTAGCATCGATGCTTTCAGCGAAGTCAGCACGGATCGTACCGGCTTCAGCCTTCTTCGGGTCGGTAGCGCCCATCAATTCACGATTCTTGAGGATGGCGCCTTCGCCTTCCAACACTTGAATCATAACGGGACCAGAGGTCATGAAAGCAACCAAGTCCTTGAAGAAGGGACGTTCCTTGTGAACGGCGTAGAAGCCTTCGGCTTCAGCTTGAGAGAGTTGACGCATTTGAGCGGCAACAATCTTCAAACCAGCGTTTTCAAAACGCGTGTAGATTTGACCGATCACGTTCTTAGCAACTGCATCAGGTTTGATGATAGAAAGGGTGCGTTCGATAGCCATTGGTATATCCCCCAAATAGTGAATAAAAGTTGATGACAATCCCAAAAGAGAGAATCTATTAGAGATCATCAGAAATATCTCGAATCGTCAAGGGATTGTCCCCCTGCGTTCAGTCAGTTGGATTTTAGCAGAAAGCAACGACTCAATCGGATGAAAAGTATTACGAAAATCAACAAAAACTTGAAAAAGAATCGGCTCGAAGTTTTCAAACCTCAAGCCGACTCATGATTTACAACAATCGAAGGATTACTTCAGGTGCATCGTCACCGTCAACACATCATCATCAACCGTGATTTGAGCATCCTTAAATAACGTCTTATCGTAAGCGACACTTAACTTATCCGCGCCCGTCAATTCATCATCAACGGTCACTCGATAAGTCACGACGCCATCTTGGGAGACAAGCTTCACCGTGGCTTTATTAAGCCCCGTGACCTTCAAAGTAGCGTTACCGTTAACCGTCAAATTCTTCACAGAAATATCAGGTGCGGCAAGTGCCAAGGTAGCACCTTGTTGCAACACAATGTTGGCGTCATCGCGATCCTTATCAGTGCCCAAAGCTTGCGTCGTCACACGACCGTCTTGACCGGCCTTCGTAACTTCAATGCTCTTATGCAATTGAAGCGTTGCGCCCTTTTGAACGTCAACCACACCAGAACCAAAGGATTCCGTTAAACCTGCCAACGTACCGCCTACAACGCTCGTACCGCCCGTGTAGGTGTTAACAGCCGTCAACGTCAACGTGCCCGTACCGCGTTTGACTAACTTACCGACGTTACCTTGTGCGGCACGATCAGCGATAGCGGCAAAGCGTTTTTCCTTGTACTCAAGTTCCCAAGCTTCATTATCAGTCAATTTTTCCTTGGCCTTTAATTCAGCTACACGTTTTTGGTTCTTCTTGAGGTATTTTGCATCTTCCTTACCGCGAGCTTGGATGGCTTGATCGCCAATGACGTTATGCCATTCGTCATCACGATTCATGGTCACGTCAAACGTACCGAAGAATTGGCCCGGCCCATAGATGGCCTTGCCTAAATCGATAATACCCCAGCCGTAATCTTCATCCGGCACATAGGGGTCGATCTTGTCACCGTCGCTGCCACGGATGGCTTCACCGATACCGTTATCCGTACGATTAGCCGTCGTAAAGAGGACGTTACGCACTTGCGTGGGCGTCATGTAGTCGCCAAAGCGTTGTTGCAAGACACCGAAGGAACCTGCGATGTGCGGAGCGGCGTTAGACGTGCCGCCAGCCACCTTCAAGAAGGCTTCACCCGTCTTATTGTTAACGGCAGCGTTCCAAGCATCGGTCGGAGAGGTTACACCCCACCACTTGGCGATACCGGCATGGTTATGACCACCTGTACCGTAGTTTGTATCATCCTTCGTGTTCACATCACCGTAAATGATGTAAGAACCGTCTTTGGGATTACGTTGAACGGAACCGGCAGCAATCCAATTGTTTTCTGCTTCCGGGTTATAGAACGGATAGATGGCGCGGTAGTACGGGTTTTGGAAGCGACGATTGCCGTTGGTGAAAATTTGAATCAAGTCATACTTCTTTGCGACTTCCCAAGCGGCATCCATGAAGTTCTTGCCACCGTTGGCCTTGGCATCGGCTTTAAAGAGGAAGTATTCAGAAACGGAGTTCGTTGCATCATAGTCCGTACGTTTTTCATTGTCTGCGACTTCTTCACCATAGGTACCGATTTGGCCCACGTCAAAGTGATGATTCTTATCAACGATACGAACGTTCGTACCCCAAGAGTTATTGATCACCTTCGTGCCACTCTTGGCGACGGCTTCCCAGGCAGCCAAGAAGTATCCATAGTCTTGGAAGGGGCCGTAGTTCATGTTGTCATTGCCACCCGTGCTGCTCGCCACTACCTTAGCGGCCCATGCCACACCGTGAGACTCTTGACCGTTACGGTTGCCGGCTGCCACGCCCGTGACGTGTGTGCCGTGCGAATCGCTATGACCTAAAACAAAGTGACCCGGAATGGAGAATTTTTCACCCTTCTTGTAGCCACCGAAACGGTTCTTGGCTTCACCGGTTTGACCCATGTAGGCAAAGGGATAACGCGTACCATCCTTTGAATAAACACCCTTAGCTGTCACGGCACGAATACGGTTGCCCGCTAATTCCGGATGCGACAAAAGAATGCCGGAGTCATTGATACCAATGATCACACCCTTACCCGTATAACCTTCAGCGTAGGCCGTTGAGGCATTGATTAATTCCATGCCATGGTCTTTGTAATATTCGGGCGTTTCCCACGAAGAGATGTTGCCGATTTTGCCGGGTTCAACGTAGGCCGCGGCAGCAGCGACCGATGAAAAAAGAGCCGTGGCGACAACAGCGACAACGGCAGCTTTCTTAGAACTCTTAACGTGAGATTTTTGAACTTCATTCGTCACAACGAAGCAACGACGAACGTCATTCCAGACAGTTTTAAAGGTGCGATTCATATTGACCTCAATTGAAAAAATTGATCGTGATTTTTTGATCACGTCTGTCACTATAAACGCAAAGATGTCTAGGTAGTTTTGACTAGTATCAGACTTTTGAGAAAATCAGGGAAAGTCCTGATTGGTTAACAAATTCAAGTGTTTCAAAAGAATTCACAATTGAAACAAAGTTTGAAAAATTACCCATTAAGTAGAGCTTGAAGTTTTGGGAAGAGCTCAATTGTATTCTGGAAAATTTGATGTTCTAACGCTTCTTTATCTTCTTGACGAACGATTGCCAACTCTTGGAGATATTGTTCGAGGTAAGAAGGTTCTGACGCCCCTTTTGCATTAAACGCAGGAGGCATATCGGGCGTATCGGTTTCTAACAACAAAGACTCAATAGGTAGGTAAGCTGCTGCCTGGCGAACCCGTTTACTTCCTGTGTAAGTCAGTGCCCCACCAAAACCCATCTTGTAGCCAAGTTTTGCTAAGTTTTTTGTTTCATCTAAAGAACCCGCAAACGCATGAAGCGCCACCTTAACGTCAGGAAAATCTTTGAGGATTTCAACAACTTTAAATAACGCACGGCGGGAGTGTACCGAGACTGGCAACTGATACTCTTGTGCCAACTGAAGCTGAACTTTAAAAAAACGTTCTTGGCGATCGTTATCAGGATTCTCCATATAACGATCAAGCCCGATTTCACCGACAGCCACCAAGTATGGATCGTCTTGATGGAGCTCTAAAAATTGCGATAAGGTCTCAAGGTCTTCGTCTTTAGCTTCATGGATAAAAAGCGGATGAATCCCAACCGCATAGCCCCAACCAATAGCATGGGCAATATCACGAACCTTTTCAAAGTCCCCGACACTTCCCGTTGTGATGATGCCGCACACCACACCTGAGGAACGAGCACGTTCCAACAACACATTCATGTCGTCGCCCGTATCCACTAAACCAAAATGGGAGTGAGTGTCGATGAGCATCATGAAGCCTTAGACCAATACACCGTCTTTAAGCGTGACCACCCGATCGCACCGAGCTGCAAGCTCCAAGTCGTGCGTCACAATCACGCAAGCCGTGCCGTTTTGTTTTGCCAATTGAGCGAAGTTCGCAAAAACGGCATCTGCCGTTGCACGATCCAAATTCCCAGTGGGCTCGTCTGCCAAAATACAAGCCGGTCGCGTCACCATGGCTCGAGCAATGGCGCAGCGTTGACGTTCCCCGCCTGACATTTGAGAGGGGCGGTGACCGAAACGGTGAGAAAGCTCCAAAGCGGACAAAACATCGCGCGCTTTTTCAATAACCTCCTTGGGATTGTGGCGAGCAATCATCAAAGGCATGGCCACATTTTCTTCAGCCGTAAATTCCGGCAAAAGATGATGAAACTGGTAGATAAAACCTAACTTTTCATTGCGCAATTGACCGCGACCGGCTTCATCTAGTGTATGAACTGAAAGGCCTGCTACTTCGACTTCCCCGTCATCTATACTGTCAAGCCCGCCCAAAACGTGTAAAAGCGTTGATTTGCCGGACCCAGACGCACCGACAATCGCCACCATTTCACCGGCCATAACATCCAAATTGATGTCCTTTAAAACATCAATGGAAGTATCGCCGTCACGATAGGCCTTACGAACATGCCTAGCAGACAAAACCGTTTGTGAAGTATTACTCATAACGCAAAGCCTCCGCCGGTTTCGTTCGAGCTGCACGCCAACTCGGATAAATGGTGGCCAACAAACTCAAAATTAAAGAGAAAGACGCAATCGGAATAATGTCACTCATACGAGGATCCGACGGGAGCGTACTGATGAAATAGACTTCCTTAGGCAGGAATTGAATGCCGAAAATGGATTCAATTGCAGGCACAATCACATCCAAATTGCATGCTAAGCCAAGTCCAAAAATCACGCCGCAGGCTACGCCAACAACGCCAACGATAGCGCCTTGAATCATGAAAATGGTCATAATGGACGAGGGAGAGGCGCCTAATGTTCTCATAATGGCAATGTCGGATTGCTTTTCTGTCACAGTCATCACCATGCTGGAAACTAAACCGAAAGCCCCCACCAACACAATCAAAAAGAGAATGATCGTCATCATGCGCTTTTCAACTTGCACGGCAGCAAACCAAGTGCGGTTTTGGCGCGACCAGTCGGTGACGGCATAGTCACCCTTAAGTGACTCTAGTAACTCAAAGGCAATTCGGGGCGCATCATTCATTTCATCGACTCGAATGCGCAAACCATCCGGGCCATCACGACGCATTAACGTTTGACAGTCGTTGATATTGATAACAGCCATGGAACTGTCGTACTCATAGTGACCGGATGAGAACACACCCGTTAGAGTAAACGCACGCATGCGAGGCACAATCCCAGCTGGCGTTGCTCGGCCTTGAGGAATAATAACGTTAACTTTGTCACCCACACGAACGCCCAAGAGTCGAGCCAAGTCTTGCCCCAAAACAATGTTGTATTCCCCTTCTTTAAGTTCAGAAAGAGAACTCACCAACATTTGCTTATCAATATCGCTCACCATGGGTTCTCGTTGCGGATCAATACCGCGCAATAAAACACCACGCACATTACGACCGGAACTCAAAAGGCCTTGACCGGAAGAAAACGGCGCAACGCCCTTCACATGATCATTTTTCTCAACGATGGAAGCTGGCGTTTGCCAATCGGGCATTGTTCCTTCATAACTTAAAACTTCGATATGAGGAATGACCGAGAGCATGCGATCACGAACTTCTTTTTGAAAGCCATTCATGACGGAGAGCACGACAATGAGTGCCATGACGCCTAAGGCAATGGACGCCACACTCATCACTGAGATGAAGGAAATAAAACCGTTTTTACTTTGGCCACGTCGCCCTTGTCGGGTGTAACGCCAACCAATTTTAAGTTCATAGGGAATCACTGAAACTAACCTTGCGTCTTGATCGAGACAATATCTTTGAGATTTTAAAGGAATAGATGAAGGTTTTAGGGCAGATTGAAAAAGAATTACAAAAAGGCTAGCCACCTCAAAAAGAGGTTCCTACCTCAGTAATCAACGATGAATCAATAGCTAGGCGATATCTTTGTAGATTTCCTTTGCGATTTGACAAAAGGCGTGAGCCGCTTTTGTTTGATACATACGACGATTCCAAGCAATCACCACATTTTGAACGGGAAGTACTTCTTCAAGAGAGATGAAGCGACAGCCTTCACGATGACTGTAGTTCTTGATAAGTTTTTCCTGACAAATGGTCATACATAGACCACTTGAAACAAACGCCAAGCGAGTGCCGGCTTGTCTGACAACACTTTTCAAGGTTTGAGTCTCAAATCCCAATGCTTCATTTAAAATTTTCAGTCTTTCGCTATGGCGATAGACCTGAAGCAACTTTAAAGTCTTAAGTGTGGACTTCTCGACTTCAGAAAGTTTAGGATAATCACCTGCATCGTTATAACGATTTCCAATCTTTGCCGTGGCTCCACTATCGGGAACAACCAACATATAACGCTCACGACAGAGACGATAGGCATCCAAATCGTCGATCATCATCCATTCAAATAACATCCCGACATCTGCTTTCCCCTCCTGCAGAATTTGAGGAATATCTTCGAGAATGTAATCTTGAGAAAAATCCAATTCAATATTGGGAAATAACTTAGAAAATTTTGAAATCACAGGCAACAAAATAGCATTGGTTCTTTCCCCGTTCGAAGCAATTTTGATTGATCCAACTTCCAACCCAGCATAATCTTGACAAATGGATAATGTCCTTTGCTCTATAAGATCTATCTGCCTTAAATTATCCAAAATCATCTCACCGACTTTCGTCAAAGCAATCGGTTTAGAACGTCTATCAACAATAACCACTTCGTACTGATCTTCAAGCTTTTTAACGACTTGAGAAAGATAGGGTTGAGTCACTCCCAGCACGTTTGCTGCTTTTTGAAAATTTCCTTCATTCTTAAGTGTTTGAAGATAGAGGAAAGAATTTTTCATAATAATTCTCTTATGGTCAATTAGATTTCAATTATTTGATTGTAATAAGAAATAATCCTACACTGAATTCGAAATTTTGGAATCACTCTTATGGAGAATTTGCGATGAATCGTTTTTATCCAACCGCTGCAGCTCTTTTACTCGGCATGACCTGCGCACAATCCTTTGCCACGGAAACCATTGCACTTTGGCCCAATGGTGCACCCAACAAAAGTACGATTACTGAAGCTGAAAAAACCGATGCTAAGGGATCAATCTTTAACGTTACAAAGGCTCGTATCGAAGTTGATCAACCGAAAAAGAGTAACGGTAAAGCGGTTATTTTGATTCCGGGCGGCGGTTACGGCAATTTGTCCATGGCCACCATCGAAAATAGTTTTAAGCCGTTTTTCCTTGAAAAGGGTTTTACCACCTTCACACTCAAGTATCGACTTCCTAAGGGCAATCCTACAGTACCATTGGCTGACGCCAATAAGGCCGTCAGTACGGTTCGTTCATTATTTAAGAAATATGGTTTGCATTCCGTCGGTGTAATGGGGGCGAGCGCCGGTGGTCACCTTGCGGCCATGTCCAGTGTCTCTTGTAGCAAAAATTCTTGTCCTGACTTCTCCATTTTGATCTATCCCAATATCACGATGATGCAAGAAGAGTCACAACCGAAAAGCTCTTGCCGTAATAACCTCATCGGGAAAGATCGCTCTGTTCAATACGATACGACCTATTCAGCCTATAAGCATGTTGGTTTAACAACTCCTCCTGCCTTCATTGCAGTCTCCGCTCAAGACGAGTTTGCCGGCAGCCTCGGAAGTATGCTCTATGCTCGTGCAATGGTGACCAATAATCGTCCCGTTTCGCTTCACGTTTATCCGACGGGCAATCACGGTTGGGGCATTGAGAAGACAGACAAGTTCCCTGATGGTGACAACTTTAGAGTTGACTTATCAATGTGGTTAGATACGCTCAAATAATTTTCAAATTCTCAAAAAGGTAATAATTATGAAAATCAAAGTATTGGCTTGCTCAATGGCATTAGCGTTAGTGGGCACAATGGCTCAAGCCGCTGATTACACCGTTAAACCGACAATTACTTCGCTTAAATCCAGTCCCAAAACCATTCTTTTGGTCGGGAACTCATTCATGTATTACAACTGTGGCGTTGACGGTTATTTAAGTGGCATTGCTAAATCTAAGGGAGTCTCCCTTTCCACCACTATGGCAACCATTGGTGGCGCCGGTTTGGATTGGCACTTGGTTAAGAGCTATCTTCGTCCCAATGGCCTTAAAAGCTATAGCACGCTCAATGACGGCTCGAACAAATTGGTCTTTCACAAGTACCCGGATGGTAAGGTCTTTGATGCGGTTGTGATGCAAGACAACAGTCAAGGTCCTACCCATCCGGAATTGAGTAAATTCTTTAAGAAATTTGCACCGATTCACGTCAAAGATGTTAAGGCCACAGGTGCTGAACCTTTATTGATGGCAACCTGGGCTTACGCTGACCGTCCGGAGATGACGCAACAACTTATGGACGCAACAACGAAGGTTGCCAATCAAACGAAATCGATGGTCGTTCCTGTTGGTCTTGCTTTTGCGAAATCACTTAGAACCAGACCTGATCTTAAGATGACGATCGCAGACAATCGTCATCCGACAGCCGCAGGTTCCTATCTTGAGGCCGCAGTCTTATTTGCAACCCTTACCGGACAATCCCCTGAAGGCGCAGACTTCTTAGGCAGTTGCGAAAAACCTCTTAAACCCGCAGATGCAGCTCATTTGCAAAAGATTGCTTGGCAAACCGTTACAGAATTCTTTAATAAATAATTCCGTTCATCTTTAAGTCTAAATTGCCGTGGTCTGCTCCTCCACGGCAATTTTTTAATTCAGAAACCAAAAACAATTAGGCCCTGCTAATTTCTCAGCAGAGCCCTAAAGCGTTCCGTTAATGGAAGTGCTTAATTATTCTTTGTTGCCATTTAACAAAGCAACAGCGCTGGAGCCGGAGATCAAGCCAGAATGAGCGTAGATTCCGAGCTTGGCGCGCGTATCAACGATGTCGAGGTTACGCATCGTCAATTGGCCGATACGGTCTTCAGCCGTGAACATGAAGTCACCCTTTTCCATCGTCAAGCGTTCAGCTTCGTACGTGAGGTTCGGGCTTTCCGTATTCATGATCGTGTAGTCGTTACCACGACGCAATTCAAGCGTCACCGTACCGGTGATGGCACGAGCCACCCAACGTTGAGCAGATTCACGAAGCATAATGGCTTGAGAATCGAACCAACGGCCTTGGTAAAGCAAGCGACCCAAACGGCGACCATTGATGTGATATTGCTCAATCGTGTCTTCGTTATGAATACCGGAGACCAAACGTTCGTAGGCGATCCACAACAAAGCCATCCCCGGGGCTTCGTAGATGCCGCGGCTCTTAGCTTCGATGATACGGTTTTCGATTTGGTCGCTCATGCCCAAACCGTGACGACCGCCGATGCGGTTGGCTTCGTACATCAATTCAACCAAGTCGTCAAAACGCTTGCCGTTCAAAGCAACCGGCACACCTTCTTCGTACGTAACGGTAACGGTTTCAGCGTCGATTTGAACAGACGGATCCCAGAAAGCAACGCCCATAATCGGCTTCACAATCTTCATGCTAGAAGACAAGCTTTCCAAGTCCTTGGCTTCGTGCGTAGCACCCAAGATGTTGGAGTCAGTGGAGTAAGCCTTTTCAGCGCTCATGCGATAGTCGAAACCTTCGGCTTGCAAGAAAGCGCTCATTTCGGCACGGCCACCCAATTCGTTGATGAAGTCGCGGTCAAGCCAGGGCTTGTAGATCTTGAGTTCCGGGTTGGCCAACAAACCATAACGGTAGAAACGTTCAATGTCGTTACCCTTGTAGGTAGAACCGTCACCCCAGATGTGCACACCGTCTTCGCGCATAGCGTTCACGAGCATCGTACCCGTCACAGCGCGACCCAACGGCGTCGTGTTGAAGTAAGCAACACCGGCCGTGGTGATGTGGAAGGCACCGGCTTGAATAGCGGCAATACCTTCTGCAACCAATTGCGGACGGCAGTCAACGAGACGGGCCTTTTCTGCGCCATAGTTCATAGCACGACGAGGAATGGCTTCGTAGTCATCTTCGTCAGGTTGACCCAAGTTGCCGGTATAGGCATAGGGCAAAGCGCCCTTGTTCTTCATCCAACGCAAGGCTGCGGAGGTGTCCAAACCGCCAGAGAAAGCGATACCCACTTTTTCACCGACCGGTACTTTTTGCAAAATAGTTTGAGACATAAGACCTCGTCTATATAAATTCAAATTATCAGTGCGCAAATTCTGCGCATATCTGTTTGAGTTTATGCAAACTTGATCGCTTTGTCGAGCCTGAAATTTGAGGCAACTCAAAGGTTTCTTAGTCGACAAATAGGGTAATTTGTCGGCATTAATTAAGTCCACCTAGTCGGAAATTATTCCAAGGTACATTCGGGCATTTCGCCATTCAAATATTTTTCAAGCCAGAAGGCGCCGATAATGGTTTTAACATCGGTAATTTCACCCGTTAAAACCATTTGGAAAACGTCTTTCACCGGTACTCGAACCAAAGCCAAACACTCCCCTTCATCGAGGTGTTGTTCTTTTTGAGTCAAGCCTTTGGCTAAAAAGAGTTCAAGTTTTTCATTGGAATAACCAATGGCATTGTGAATTCGTCCCAAGTAAGTCCAATCATCAGCCACCAAACCCGTTTCTTCTTCAAGTTCGCGTTGAGCACAAATAAGAGGCTTTTCATTGGGGTCGAGTTTCCCCGCAGGAAACTCCCAAAAGGCGCACTGACACGGTTCTCGCCATTGATACTCCAATAACGTTGTTCCATCATCAAACAACGGAATAATGGTGGCGGCACCGGGGTGTTTAATAAATTCTCGCGTGCGCACGAGTCCAGAGGCCGTTTTCACTGTGTGTTTAGTGACATGCAAAAAGTTGCCATCAAAAACTTTTTCATCACTAATAAAGGTTTCTCTAACCTTCGGTAAAAGTTTTTCTTTCAGAGACTGCATTGAGTTTTCCTCCTGAAGCTCATCGGTGATTACGCAAGCGATTCAGAATATAGTTTAAGAAAATCCCATAGAGCGGAACAAAGATCACAAGACCCGCCAAAATCTTCACACCATAGTCAACCCACGCCAATGCCACCCAGTTTTCTGCCATGTAAGCGTCTGACGTTTGATAAAAAGCGACACTATAAAAAATAAACGTATCCAACAAATTACCAAAAACAGAGGCAGCCGCCGGTGCCAACCACCATTGATAGAGCTCTCGCAAACGTTGGAAAACAAAAATATCCAATAATTGCCCCAATGCGTAGGCCACAAAAGAAGCCAGCGCAATACGGAAAACAAAGAGACTGAAAGTGGCTAATGACGCTAAACCTTGAAATTCCCCTTGTTGGAAAAGCGCTCCGAAAACATAGGAGAGAACAAGTGCCGGCATCATGGCAAAGAAAATAATACGACGAGCTAATCGATCACCAAAAAGGCGTACGGTCAAATCCGTTAATAGAAATAAAAACGGGTAAGTAAACGTTCCCCACGTGGTTTCAATCCCCAAAACCGTCACAGGCAACTGAACGGCATAGTTACTTAAGACAATAAAAAAGATATGGGCTGCCCAAAGGCGCCTTAACGGAAAGTCTAAGTTTAAAGTGGGATTTTGCGAAAAATCAGACATGGGGTTTCTTTTATTCATTGAAACCGACATTTTCGCATTGAGAGCCAGACTCTGGCAAAAATCTTTTGAAATCCCGCACTTCTTTAGCCCTAAAATGTTTTCTATCAGTTAGACTAAAGCATTACTTCAACCTCTGCGAAAGAAAATACCATGGTTAGCCTTCGCGAGCGCATTGATGTATTGATTCGTATCCTCTTTGGTGCAGCCATAGCGATCGGGTGTTACTTTGTTGTTGCCCCGTTTTTAACCGCTATTACGTTAGCCGGGATCGTCACAATCGTCAGTTGGCCGCTCTTTGTACGATTTAAAAATTCATTTGGCGAGCGCAGCACGCCAGCTGCGCTTTTGATGGTGACTCTTTTAACGGTCTGCTTGATTCTGCCGCTCTCATTTCTATCGGCAGTTGTGGCTCAACAGCTGCCGGGTGCCATCACTGGCATTATCAGTTCGGTACAACACATCGAATCCCCGATGTGGATTAAAGATATCCCTGTTATTGGTTCTTGGCTTTTTGAGCAGTTAGCTTTCCTCTTTGATCCGAAGAAGTTAGCAGACCTCATTCAACGCCTCATGCAACCCATGAGTCGTATGGCATTAAACCTCGCCATTTCTGCCGGTAACGGTTTGGTGCAAATGGGCTTGGTTGCCTTTATCGCCTTCTTTATCTACCGTGACGGTGATTTGATTGCCAAGCGCTCTCAAGCCTTACTTGAACGTGTTTCGGGTGGGTTGAGTAAAGAATTAAGCCACATTTTAGTTAACACCACGCGAAGCGTTGTGTGGGGTATTGTGGGGACGGCCGCTGCGCAAAGTATCGTCGCTTGTATCGGCTTTTTGATTGTGGGTGCTCCCGCTACTCTTTTACTTTCCATCGCCGTTTTCGTACTCTCCGTAGTGCCGATTGGTCCTCCGTTGGTTTGGGGCCCGGTTGCTTTTTGGCTCTACACTCAAGGTGAATTAGGTTTAGCTGCCTTCATGGTCGCTTGGGGTGTTTTAGCTGTCGCTAGTGTCGATAACTTCATCAAGCCCTTATTGATCGCTCGTGGTACTCCGCTCCCCATCTCATTAGTGTTCTTGGGTGTGTTCGGGGGTGTGATTGCCTTCGGTCTCCTCGGGATGATTTTGGGTCCGGTACTCTTAGCTATCGGTGTTGCCATGATTAAGACTTGGATTTCTGTTAAAGAAAAGCCCAAGAAGAAAACCCCTGCAAATATTAATTTAGTGGCACCGGAGCCGGCCACCGTGGGGGAGCCCCAACAGCCCCGAGTCAACAAGGTCGATACCGTGGACTCTGGGCTGAAGGTGAATACGGCACCGAGGAAAAACCATCCGAAAACGTACCCAAAGAGATCGAGAAGGTGATCGGCAGGTACGTCGAGTAAGGAAAAAGGAGAAGTGTTTGAGGCTTCTCCTTTTTGTTTGAGTGCCTGTTAAAGCACCAACTAAGAAAGACTCGTGTCATCTAGATTCAATTACTTTGAGCTTGTGCATATTGTTCTTGAGCCACCGCAATCTCCGTACATTGCTTCAATTGAGCAATTTCTCGTTCGGCAACCAATGCGACCATCGGCGTCAAATCCTTCTTCGTATCCCAAGCTTCAAAAGCATCGTAATAGCGCAGGCGCTCTTCAGCGTAACGGATATTTACCGGCCAATACCCTACTCTAACCAGTTGGTAGTTCAGCAACAATCGACCACTTCGACCGTTACCGTCAATGAAAGGATGGATATCTTCATATCGGCAATGGAATTGGGCGATGGCTTCAATTGGATGCAAAAGCTTTGCCTCAGTCTCCCACCATTGAACCAACTCTCGAATTAAATAAGGAACTAAACCAAAGTTAGGACGTTGAGTTGATGAGCCTGCAATTTGAACTTCAGTATTTCGATAGATTCCACAATGCTTGGGATTCATGCCCAATGAAACAAATTTATGGAAATCTTTGATCAACTCTTCAGACAATTGGACGTTCGTATTAGTCTCATCAAAAATCGCATCAATTCCCATGGCATAACCCAAAGTAGCCATAGCGTGAGACATTGGGCGACCGGCAACAGTGAGTCCCTAATGCAGTTTCTCTCAAACTTAATTGAGAGCCTTCGATGACATTGGAATCATAGGTATGGATAATCTTAAATTCTTTGCGTAAGCGAAAAATCGCCCCTTCCGACAAAGGAGGATAGCTATCGAGTTCATGTTTGGCTTCATCAACTTGATGAAGCCAATCTTGAATGTTAGGCATGATTAAAACGTTCTAACCCAAACGCTTGAGCGTCATCCCTGAACTCATCACGGGTTCATAAGGACTATCGCTGTAGTCTGAGACTTCTTGCGGATCGATTTGTGCGGGCACAATATCGTCACCCAATAAGTTCACAATGCCTCGATAGCCTACACCACGGGGCGTAAAGCCATAGTAGGTCGGATAGTGACGATCTTCGTGTTGATGACCATGAAAGAGATACTTCACTTGCATGGTCTTGGCTAATTGATCCACTGCTAAAAAGCCTTTTCGATGACACCCCGGAGCTTCGTGCGTGACGAGCACATCAGCTTTTTGCGTAATCAAGTTATCGTACGTTGACGGGAAAATCGATGTACGGTGGCGACGAGGCAATCCCCCTCTCCACATATTCCCACGACCGATACGACGAATGAAGGCCCCGGCGCTCATGTAGTTAGGTGCCTGAGGCGGCATCCAAATTTGGCCACGGAAAACACCGCCAAGACCGGCGATGCGAATACCGTTGACCATCGCTACACGACCGTGAAGGTTGTGACCGGCCAATTCGCTTCTCCATAAACGATCATAGAAGTAATCGTTATCGGTATCGTGATTGCCGGGAATCCACCACACATCGACAAAGGGCAAAATATCTGCCAACACCTCATGCAAAGGGGCCGGCGGTTGCAAATCACCCAAAATGATCATGGCTTTCGGACGGTGTTCTTTGCCCGCCTGAATGATGTGATCAAACCCTCCGTGCGGATCCCCGCAGAAGAACACTTCTTGAGCGCGCTGCTCGATCGGAACAGACGACGGCTCAAGCTTTTCAGCTTCTACGGGTTTCGGGCGCGGATGGTTTTTATGGCGATAATGGTAACGACGGAAAGTCACGCCAGTGACTCCTTACTTGTAGTTTTCCATCATCTGGGCGAGTTCATGACGCACGGCGTCTTGTAAACTCTTGGGTTCCATCACCTTGCAACCGGCACCGTATTGAAGAAGGTCGCCCACCAATTCAGGACTATCGCTAGCAAAAGGAATCGTCAATTCATAAACGTCTTCGCTAATCCAATTTTCAAACTGATCTTGATGCCATACAAATTGGCTAGCACGCTTAGCGGCAAGACCAGCAAAGCGAATACGAGCGTATTGTGGAACTTCACCACGGAACATGCCATAAGTGGCGCCCAACTCAGCTTCCACCGTCTTCATGGGGATGGGTTTGACACCCGTTTGCATCATGTCTGCATGACGAACGTTTTCAACGTTAAAGCTACGAAGTGCATTGCGGGAATGACACCAAGCATCCAAATACCAACGACCACGGTAGTAAACCATGCGCATGGGACTCACAACGCGTTCCGTTTCCTCTTGCTTGTTTTCAGACCAATAGCGCAAACGAACACGTTGACGGTGAACCAAAGCTTGACCCAAAACTTCAAAGTATTCGCTCGTAATGGGTTTACGCACCGGTTCTTGAATCACAACACGCTTTTTCAATTCGTCAATATTGGCTTCTTCTTCAAACATGATGGAGCGAAGACGAGCAGAGACTTGACGCAAATCTTTACTTAAAAAGCCCTTGCGATTCTTTTCCAATTCATCGAATTGTTCAAGCGTTTTGACAGAGTGATAGAGCTCGTCAGGCGTAAACCAAGAAGACTTACGTTCATAGAAATCGTCGCGCTTGGCTTCTGCACGGTTCTTAGCAAAAAGGTAACCGCCACGGATACGAGAAAAGACAATCGGAGCCTTCAAGGACTCACGCATATAACGCAAATCGCGCTTAACAGTAGCAGGAGCTGCCCCTGTTGCACGTTGCAAATCTTCAAAAGAAGCGACCCCCTTCTCACTGATCAAGCGGTCGATTTTCATAATACGGACGTTGAATTCGTTTGTGGTATTCATGGTAATCCTCTCAAAAACACTGTTATGGTATCAAACCATGAGCCTTACTTCAACTTAAAATGAAAATTTCACCCAATTCACGTAAAAAAAGTCATAGTGAGGTTCAAACTACGGCTCTTTAGAATTATTTAAGACAAATTTTCGTAATCTTCAACGGGCTCCAACCACTCGTTTGAAGTGTTTTCTCCCGGCACCTCTACGGATAAATGGGCAAACCAACGATCTTTGGTTGCGCCATGCCAGTGTTTAACGCCTGCAGGAATCACAACAACGTCACCCGCCTTTAATGCTTGTGCGGGCTTCCCCCACTCTTGGTACCAGCCGGTACCTGCAGTACAAAGAAGAATCTGACCACCACCTTTTGTTGCACGATGAATATGCCAATTGTTACGACATCCGGGCTCAAAGGTGACATTTCCAATCACTACGCCCTCTGTCGTCAGCATATTAAGGAAGCTATTTCCTACAAAGTATTTTGCATAAGCTGTATTGGGATTACCTTTTGCAAAAGGACCAATTTCTTTCATTTTCGAGCTCCTTCGGATTTGTTTATCCTTCTCCTTCAAGATAAACAAAACGGAGAAATGAGGTTTTCCCATTTCTCCGCAAAATTTGCCCAAAGCTCTCTATTTCGAGCACTAATCGCCACAATTAAAGCGGTACGATCTTCGTAATGATTTCAATCCAAAACGGGATAGAGACAATCGCCGTCAATGTATGAGCCGTTGTAATCCCTGCTACAAGTGGCGCATCGCCTCTCATGGCTGCCGTCATCACGTAGCACGATTGTGCCGTCGGCAACATGGCAAAGCACATCAAGGCACCGGCTGCCACCGTCGGTAAACCAAAGACCAAACACATAACGAGGGCAAATGCCGGCAAAACAAAAAGTCGTTCGATGGTGTTGGCCGTAATGAGCGACCATTGAGAGACCAACCCTTGAATTTTCAAACCGGCACCGATGCACAATAGCCCCATGGCAAGGGAAGCATTACCCAAAGACTTAAAGAAGTGCATCACGACTTCTGGCATTGCCAATCCCGTGATATTTACGATAAGTCCTGCGCTTGTCGCAATGATCAAAGGATTGGTAAAGATCGACTTCAAGGTCTTCATTAAAACACCGCCTTCGTTGGCCGTTTGCTCTTTCTTAGCAACGGCCGAAGCCAAAGCAGCCACAGCGATGGAGTTGCTAATCGGAACCCAGAAAGCAATCAAAAGGGACATTAAAGCCAAGCCTTCTTGACCATAGAGACGACTCACAATGGCAAAGCCAATGTACGTGTTAAATCGGAAGCCGCAATGAAAAGCCGAGGCGTGCGTAACGCCATCACCCTTAATGAAAAATCGTATGGCATACGAAAAAAGCACGCCACCCATCATGGCTGCAATCCCCACACTTAAGAACGTACCGGCCTCCGCTAAAGATAATTTAGCGTTAGCGACAGACGTAAAAAGCATTGGCGGGAAGAGCACGTAGAAAACAAGTTTTTCAGTACCCTTCCAAAAGCCTTCATTGAAAAAAGAATTCTTTAAAAACTGTCGAAGCAAATACCCGAGCAAGATGATCATGAAATCGGGCAAAATCAACAATACGCTGGACATGTCTGGTTCTTCCTAATCCATCCAATATGTAACTATCAGTATAGACGAAAATTCTCAAGAAACACTTGAGAAGTTTCGCCGATATCAAAAATTGAAGGTCAATTGAGTTGTTTCTTGAATCGGAAACGGATTTTCTGATACGCACTCTTTGCTCATATTGGCGGTAGTTTCAGTTGTACTAACCTCATCCGTTGACGTCAATTCCTGCAAAACGATATCCGCTAACAGAGCATCCTCAATGTCCTCACAAAGATTATCTAAATCCTCATCGTAGACTGACGATTCATCAAAAAGGTCTTTTTGCAATTCCTCTGTAAGGTAGGTTCCTAACGCTTGCAAACGTGACCAAAAGTCATCCAATTTTGAGCCAAAAAGGGAGCGCCCGTCATCAGGAAAAAGGGCAATCGCTGCATGATAGTCCGCTAGTACTCGGTCAAAACGCGCATCTAATCCTCTAAACTGCACCATCTTTTCGTAGAAATATTCGTAGCGCTTAAACCGAGTCGCAGGCATCAGGTAAGCGTCTCTTGTGCATTGATCAAGACGACGGTAGAGCACATCTTGAAATTCGACTAAAAGGCGCACGCCTAAGGCACTGGCATCTGAAATCTGAATACGATCAAGTTCCCACGTAAAACGCAACTGAGCTAACACTCGACGTGTAACATCTTCTACCGCCTCTTTTTTGTCATCGCAAGCACTTAAACGCCCTTGAAAACGAGGGTCTCCCGTGAAAAGTCGATCCAGCGCCACCATGAGTTCATCGGCAAAAATGCCACGACTCAAAGAGGTGTAACGAAGGCTATAGCGCTCCATGAGCTGAGAGACATCCACCGTACGATCGGAATTAAAAATCCAACCACTGATATTCTCCAAACCAATCCCCTTCATCTCCCGGTTAAGTTCCTTCATCGTCATCTCCAAAAGAATGGAACTGGGTACCTGAGCAAAAAGTTTGTCGTTGACCGTTTTCCAACTCTCTCCCGTTGGCGTTGCCAAAGAAGGTGATAAAGGATGAATGAAGATACGAGTGGCGAGCGTGGTGACACTGTAGGTAGCTTGAACAAATGCGTTTTGAATGCAAAACATGATAAATACCCATTTCTTTCTTCAATGGGATAAGCATTTGCAAGATGGAAATCGTAAAGCGAAAAATTAAGAACTACGACAGAAACGCCACGACTGAATGAAATAACTCAATCAAACCCAACATCGAAATACAAACCCATTAAAAAGCAATTAACCCAAAATTCAGATGTCGTAGTGCTCTCTATTTTAGAGATTTAGAAAAGTAAAAATACTGATGTAAGTCAAAAGAATTGAAAAGCCCGATGTTAAATCATTGGAAAACACCGGGCCCGAAAAGATAACTAAAAGAGCAATTAAATAGCGTCTTCGTCAGTTTCACCGGTACGAATGCGAATGACTTGTTCAACATTAAAGACAAAAATCTTCCCATCCCCGATTTTGCCGGTGCGGGCGGACTTTTGAATAGCTTCTACTGCTTGATCAACCAAGTCTTCACTCATCACGGCTTCAATCTTCACTTTAGGTAAGAAATCCACCATGTATTCGGCTCCACGGTAGAGCTCCGAGTGACCCTTTTGGCGGCCAAAGCCTTTAACTTCCGTAACGGTCAGTCCTTGAACACCGATATCGGCCAAAGCTTCACGGACATCGTCCAACTTAAACGGTTTAATAATGGCGACTACTTGTTTCATAACTTTCCTCTATCGGCGATCCACTAAAAGACCTTCAAAAAACACAGATGATAACCCTTTAAGGGGTTGTTCACTCAAACGCACGCCCAACGGGGCCAAGCGGTGCTTAAACTGGGAACGCTTCACTAATCGTACCACTTGTTGGGCAAGATCAGATCCCCAACGCTTGCGAAGCTTGGCTCCATCGACGCTTTCTTCAATCATTTGATGCAAGATGGCATCAAGCACATCGTATGACGGCAATGAATCTTGATCGGTTTGATTGTCACGCAATTCCGCTGACGGTGCCTTCGTCAAAATGTTTGACGGAATCGTCTCACGCAAGAAGTCCACCGCTTCGCACATGGCATAAAGATTGCTCTTATAGACGTCCGACAAAAGAGCTAAACCTCCGACCATATCACCATAGAGCGTGCAGTAACCCACGGCTAGTTCACTCTTATTACCCGTGTTTAACACAAGAGAGCCATCTGCGTTACTGAGCGCCATCAGATACACTCCACGGATACGTGCTTGGAGGTTTTCTTTCATTAACCCCGTATCAAGCCCATAGGGCAATTGATCATTAACAGTACTCTCTAAAAGTTTAAAAGCCGGCATGATGTCAATCATGCGTAAATGCAAACCTAAGTTCGCGCAGAGTTCTCGTGCGTCTTTGAAACTGGCTTCACTCGTGTAGCAAGAAGGAAGAGCAAAGACGTTGACTCGATCGCTACCCAAGACACTGACAGCAACAGAAGCGACAACGGCAGAATCCAAGCCTCCGGACAAACCGATCGTTACCTTTGAGAAGCCACAACGGTTTAAGTACTCACGAAGCGCAACACGCATGCCTTCAAAACGAATATGGTGATCACTTAAAAGTGCTGCACCGCCTTCATCCAACGAAATAATCTTGTCGCTTGCCAAGTGTGTTGAGCGCGTACGACCGTTGCGAACCACTTTGCATTGACCAATATAGACTCGACCGTCATCAGTAAAGGCTTGCCCGTCAATCAAGACGTAGGAAAATGGTAAGTCAGGCTTAAAGACTTCGCCAACGCAGGCCGTGCGAAAGATAAAATCGTAAGGCTCGCTCTCTAAAGGATGACGAACAGTAAAACCGCCTTCAAAAGACTCAAAAGGCATCACTTCTGCCACGCCATCAACGATTTTGTAGACGTCATAGCCGTCCATGCGTCTAACGGGCAAAATCACCGTTATTCCAGAGCGCTTCAAACCGTTCATTAAACGGTTCAGCGCCCCTTGCATTTTCTCCCAGTGCGCATCACGGACATCTTTCGGTTCTTCAATCATGCCGTTCATGAACTGTGCGGGCAGAACCAACACATCACCCTTCGCATATTGGCGAGAACGGACTCCCGCCACCAACGAGCGACAATTATGATCGGGATCGAAAAGTCGATAACTTTGAGAGCAAATATAAACGGTCATGAGAAATTCTCGATTCAATTAGAGCGTCTTGCTACAAAAATGGGCCGCAAGCCAACAAACTCACGACCCATTTTAAATGAACGGCTTAGAAATTAACCGCGAAAGGCGGCTTCAAGAGCTGGCACCACTTGCTTCTTACGGCTCATGACACCCGGCATCCAAATCATTTCGTTCATGTCCATGCAGCCCGGATCCATACCGAAACCGGCGAGAATGCGGTTGCAGTCATCGGAAACCAACAAGAGTTCGCTGCCTTCTTTCATGATGTCCGTCAACAAGAGCATAGCCGTATGACGACCTTCTTCGCCCTTTACAGCGGCCAATTCAGCCTTCAATTCTTCCTTGATGTCCTTGACCAAATCCAAAGAGATCAATTCCAATTGACCGACACCGACCTTGGCACCGTTCATGCTGAAATCTTTAAAGTCACGGAAAATCAAATCACGCATCGGGACACCAGCCACGGCGCTCTTGGCGGTGAACAATTCCATGCCCAAAGCTTCGATGTCTTCAACACCAGCGATTGCAGCCAATTCAGCAGCTACCTTCTTATCTTCTTCCGTGCACGTCGGGCTCTTGAAGATCACCGTATCAGAGAGGATGGCGCAGAGCATGGCACCGGCGATGTTTGCCGGAATCTTGTGGCCCATGTAGTCATACATGCGCTTCAAAATCGTGTTCGTGCAGCCCACCGTCCAAATAATGCATTCGATCGGAGAAGAGCTCGTCACATCACCCAACTTATGATGGTCAACGATACCCTTGAGGTTGCATTGGTCGATATCAGCCGGAGCTTGAGCCTTGTCGGAGTAGTCCACCAAGTAAACATCCTTTCCGGCCACAGAGTCAATCACTTCCGGAGCCGTCAAACCGAAACGATTCAAAATGAAAGCCGTTTCCGGAGAGGGCTTACCTTGAGCAACGGCCACCACGTCCAAGCCACGGCGTTGATAGAGATCAGCGCAAGCAATGGCAGAAATGATGCTATCGGAGTCAGGG
>DYCH01000016.1:896-2032 GCA_019418235.1 Sutterella sp. | reverse complement strand
GGGTTCTTATGACCTAAAACATAAGCGGACATGTTCTTCGTATTCCTTCAATAAAAAAGATTCAAAACAGATTAATTTTAACTTGTTTGAGGACGCTTGCGTTAAGCATCCATTTGCAAAAGATGTTCAACGGAACGTTGAACTTCATCATCACGAGTGGAAATCAAACCGACATTCTTAAAGCCCACTTCTTCAAGAAGGGCTTTAGCTCTCGGATGAATCGTTAAAACAAACGAGCGTTGCAGCCATTCACGAGCACCTGCCACACCCTTGACAGCATGCAAAAGAACGCCTACGGCGTCAGTGCTTGTCAAATAGATAATGGGAGCCGGCCCATTGACAGCCTTTTGAAGTTCAATCGTTTGATCGGTGTCGAGCTCTAAAGGAGCGCGTTGATAAGCCGGCAACACTTCAACGTCCGTGCCGTGCGAAATCAACTGTTCCTTTAACCATTCACGACCAACCTGCCCACGAATGATGAGAACGCGAGACGGGAAACCGCGCAGCTTTAAAAGTTCAAAAAGCTTTTCAGATCCCGAATCCACCGTGTCGCCTTCGGGATATAAAACCTTTGTATCTTCACCCCAAGCTGCTCGGATGACTCGAGCGGTACTCGAAGCCAAGGTAGCCAATTCAATATTGGCAGGCCAACGGGAAACGTAGACGGCACTCGCTGCCACTGCGGTAGGACTTGCAAGCAACACCATGTCAAAACTGGACAGATCGGATAAGCGGGCTTGAACACGTTCCGGATCAGACGGCGGCACAATCGTAAAAGCCGGCCACTTCCACACACGGAAACCGTTTTTGATCAATCGGTCACCAAGGCGATCGTTAGCGGCACCGGGGCGCATCAAAATAATTGGGCGTTGATATCGAATCATCGTGAAAACAATCAGTATTAATCGCCATAAAGTCGGCGATTATTTAGGGTCTAATTCTTAGAAGTTACACGCAAATTATCAAAATTTTTGTACTTTTTGCGAGTTAATTAAAGACAATTATGTAATTTTACCAAATCCAAAAATTTCACTTCTACCACCAAAATAATATAAGTGCCTGAATAATCGAAATTATTTGAATTTTTCAGTGAATTTTGTTTTTTCTTTCTGAATCCAAAAAGTTCAGTAAAATAC
>DYCH01000016.1:0-886 GCA_019418235.1 Sutterella sp. | reverse complement strand
AAAACAACTCCTGAGAGAGACAAATGACTCAAGTTGCTACCGAACATTTAGATCCGTTGGCACAAAAGAAAAAAGCCTGGTCGGGTCGTTTTTCCGACCCGGTTGCTGATTTCGTTTTACGTTACACCGCCAGTATCGACTTCGATAAGCGCATGGCTATCGCCGATATCGCCGGTTCCATCGCTCACGCCACGATGATGAATCACGTTGGTGTCTTAGCTGATGAGGACTTGGCCGCCATTAAGCGTGGCATGGCTCAAATCGTTGAAGAAATCCAAGCCAACAAATTCGAGTGGAAGTTAGAACTCGAAGACGTTCACTTAAATATTGAAGCACGCCTGACGCAATTAGTGGGTGACGCCGGTAAGCGTTTGCACACGGGCCGCTCTCGTAATGACCAAGTCACGACCGATACGCGTCTTTACTTGCGTGAAGAAATCGACACGATCATTCACTTGTTGAGCGACCTTCAAGAAGTCTTGGTGGCTAAGGCCAAGGGCGAAACCGACACGATTATGCCTGGCTTTACGCACATGCAAGTGGCTCAACCCGTCACGCTCGGTCACCACTTGTTGGCTTACGTTGAAATGTTTGAACGTGACCGCAACCGTATGATCGACTTGCGCCGTCGTGTGAACCAATGCCCGTTGGGTGCTGCCGCTTTGGCCGGTACCACCTACCCGATCGACCGTGAATTCACGGCCAAGTTGTTGGGCTTTGAATCCGTTATGCAAAATTCTTTGGATGCCGTGAGCGACCGTGACTTCAGCATTGAATTCACCGCTGCCGCCTCCTTGGTGATGATGCACATTTCTCGCTTGTCCGAAGAATTGATCTATTGGATGTGCCAACGCTTTAAGCTGTCTCTTATACACATCTGACGCTG
>DYCH01000015.1:26896-27645 GCA_019418235.1 Sutterella sp. | reverse complement strand
TGCCTGTAATTGCGGTGTGAGAGGGGCGAGATGAAAATCTCCCCCTACTCGATTTAATCAGTCAGAACTCTTCAAAAAAACGATTTCTCGTTATTCAAAAAGCATTTTCCTTTTGTCGTTTTTAAGCCCATTTGCGTTTGAGAACTTTGTGAAATTGGTTACCGTTTGCATCTGTAACCGCCCTTCTTTTTAGTCCCTTTTTGTCCGCATTTAAAACAACATTCTCAACGAAATCATAAGTTTGGTTGAGCGAGGTTGCATTTCTATCTCCTTGAAAATAAAACGAATATACACAGTGTTTACAACAAATAAATGAGAATTAATACCGTTTTAAGGTCGTTATTTTTACCATCCAATCGATGAACATCACTTTATCGATAGGAGTTCAGATGTCATATGTTTGGACGGCCATTCCCATTGTCCTCATGATCTGGGGCATTCGTTGGGTTTTGCATGTTTTTATGAAATTTCTTGCGCATTCAGAAGGGTAACGATGCCTATGACCGAAGTCGCTTTTTTCTCTGTTGCTTTAGTGCTGATTGCCTGGCTCATTCACGAGCTTTGGACGGCGTAAAGAAACGCACTCAGGAGTATCCCTATGCAATCGAGTGTTTATTGTTTAATCGCTTTTTTAGCGATTTTGTTTTTGATCACGAAACCGTTGGGACTTTGGATGGCCCCGATGGTTCAAGGCGATGTCCCTCGTTGCCTTGTTCGTGCTGATCATTTCGTATTGAAATGTTTATTAA
>DYCH01000015.1:2200-26886 GCA_019418235.1 Sutterella sp. | reverse complement strand
GTTTATTAATCAAAAATCGCCCTCAATCTTGGTACGAATACGCTTTTTCAGTGCTCTTTTTTAGCGTTGTGGGCTTTTTCGTTTTGTTCCTTTTGCTTCGCTTTCAAGACCTTTTGCCGTTAAATCCCGAAGGGGTCAAAGGCGTGGGGGTCATGCAGGCTTTTAACATTGCCGTGAGTTTTGTGACCAACACCAATTGGCAAAACTATAGCGGTGAAAATACCTTGAGTTACTTCACGCAAATGGCAGGGCTAACGGTTCAAAACTTTTTGTCTGCAGCAACAGGTATTGCCGTGGCCTTTGCCCTGATGCGTGGGTTTATCAAAAAAGAAGCCAACGACATTGGCAACTTTTGGGTGGATGTGGTTCGTATATCCCTTTGGGTTTTGTTGCCCATTTGTGTGGTCTATGCCCTTGTTTTAGTGAGCCAAGGCGTTATTCAAAATCTCAACGCCTATCAAACGATTCAAACGTTCGTGGGCCACGAACAGACGCTTGCCATGGGACCCGTGGCCTCTCAAGAAGCCATCAAATTGTTGGGGACAAACGGTGGTGGTTTCTTTAATGCCAACAGTGCCCATCCTTTTGAAAATCCGACGCAGTTAACGAACTTTTTGGAAAGCCTTTCCATTTTCGCAATTTCTTCGGCCTTAACCTACACCTTTGGTCACACGGTTAAAGATGTGCGAGAGGGGTGGACCCTTTGGGGCGCCATGGCCGTGATTTTCATTGTTTGTTTTAGCTTTTTTGTTCATAGCGAAATGGCTTCGTCGCCTGCGCTTTTGTCTGCGGGTGCCGCGCCCGACATGATGAACATGGAAGGCAAGGAAGTGCGCTTTGATTTAGCCTCAACGTCACTATTTAGCATTGTGACAACCGCTGCTTCTTCTGGCGCCGTCAACGCCATGCACGACTCTTTAACGCCACTGGCGGGCATGATCCCGATGTGGTTAATGCAGATGGGCGAAGTGGTTTTCGGTGGCGCAGGGGCCGGTTTTTACAGCGTGATGATTTTCGTTTTGATTGGCGTTTTTGTGGCCGGTCTCATGGTCGGACGCACGCCCGAGTATTTGGGTAAAAAAATTACGCCCACACAAATGAAACTCGTAGGCATCACACTGCTCGTTTCGCCTTTGTTGGTTTTGATTGGTACGGCCGTGACCGCCTTTTATCCCGGTGCTTGGGAAAGTTTAAATAATGCCGGCGCTCATGGCTTTAGCGAAATGCTTTATGCGTGGAGTTCGGCAGCAAACAATAATGGATCCGCCTTTGCGGGGCTCAATGCCAACACGCCCTTTTTTAACGTGGGGTTGGGATTGGCCATGTGGTTTGGTCGCTTTGTGATTATCTCGGCCGTTTTAGCGCTTGCAGGCTCTTTAGCCAAGCAAAAGATTACGCCTGCCTCTGTGGGGACGCTTCGCACCCATGGGCTTCTTTTCATGTTTTTCCTCGTGGGTGTCATTGTCTTAGTGGGTGCATTGACCTACTTGCCTTCGTTGGCCTTGGGTCCCATTGCCGAACATTTGATGCTTCCCCCTGCGTCCTAAGACGGGTTTAAAGAGGTTTATACAGTTATGTCAAAGAAAAACGTACCGCTTTTTGAGACGCAGTTGGTCAAAGAAGCGATGGTAGAAAGTTTGAAAAAACTCAATCCCAAAACACAACTGCAAAATCCGGTGATGTTTCTTGTCTACTTGGGAAGCATCTTTACTACGGTTTTATTTTTCGCTTCGTTACTGGGGCTTTATTCCGAGTCGTTGCTCTTAACCGGAATGACCGCGTTTTGGTTATGGATCACGGTCTTTTTCGCCAATTTCGCTGAAGCGTTGGCCGAAGGGCGAGCCAAGGCTCAAGCCTCCGCACTTAAGGGTTTAAAAAAGTCCACTTCGGCCTTTGTGATTAGTAAAGACGATCGCGAACGCTGGGGCGTGGATTGCCCGGGCCAATGGGTGGACTCCACCACGCTTAAGAAAGGCGATGTGGTGCTCGTCAAAGCCGGTGAAATCATTCCTTGTGACGGCGAAGTTTTGACGGGGATTGCCTCGGTTAATGAGTCGGCCATTACCGGGGAGTCAGCCCCCGTTATTCGTGAGTCGGGGGGTGACTTTAGCTCAGTCACCGGTGGCACAACGGTGCTCTCAGACTGGCTCATTATTGAGGTGAACGCCAATCCCGGCGAGTCCTTCATTGACCGCATGATTTCAATGGTCGAAGGTGCTGAGCGTCGTAAAACGCCCAATGAAGTGGCGTTAACGATTTTGCTCTTGGTTTTAACGGTGATCTTTTTACTCGTGACGGCCACGCTTTTACCATTTTCCTCCTTTAGCGTGACCGTGAATCACTCAGGCACCGTTATTGGTTACACCATTTTGGTGGCGCTTCTTGTTTGCTTGATTCCGACAACGATCGGGGGCTTGCTTTCTGCCATTGGTGTAGCAGGGATGAGTCGTTTGTTAGGCGCCAATGTCATTGCGCGCTCTGGGCGCGCCGTCGAAGCTGCCGGTGATGTGGATGTTTTAATGCTCGATAAAACGGGCACGATTACGTATGGCAATCGCCAAGCAAGTGACTTTTATCCGGCGCCCGGCATCATGAAAGAAGAGATGATTCAGGCAGCCCTTTTGTCCTCTCTTGCTGACGATACGCCCGAGGGCAAATCCATTGTTTTGTTAGCCCAACGTCTAACGAACGGTCGTTCGTTAGATAAGCTTCCTCCCGAAGCCACCTTTATTCCCTTTACGGCGCAAAGCCGTATGTCGGGTGTCAATGTCGGCAACGATCAGATTCGAAAAGGGTCGCCTGATGCGATTACGCGTTACGTTGAGTCCTTGGGTCGCACGGTCGCGTTTGCCATTACGAAGATTGCCAATGAAGTGGCTTCTCGTGGGTCAACCCCGCTGTTGGTAACCAATCGCTCGCGCATTTTGGGCGTCATTGAATTAAAAGACATTGTGAAGCCCGGGATTTCAGAGAAGTTTGAAGAGCTTCGTCGCATGGGCATTAAAACCGTCATGATCACGGGGGATAACTCGTTGACGGCCGCCGCCATTGCTGCTGAAGCGGGCGTTGATGATTTCTTAGCCGAAGCCACACCCGAAAGTAAGCTCGAGACCATTCGTCACTATCAAAAGGAAGGCCATATGGTCGCGATGACCGGTGACGGCACAAACGACGCACCTGCCTTGGCACAAGCCGACGTGGCCGTTGCCATGAATAGCGGAACGACCTCGGCTAAAGAAGCGGCCAACATGGTGGACTTGGATTCCAGCCCCACGAAGTTAATTGACGTGGTTTGCATCGGCAAACAAATGCTGATGACGCGAGGGGCGTTAACGACCTTTTCGTTAGCCAACGACGTAGCGAAATACTTTGCCATTATTCCCGCTGCCTTTGCGTCCACTTACCCGGGCTTAACGGCATTAAACGTCATGGGATTGCACAGTCCCTTATCCGCGCTATTGAGTGCCGTGATCTTTAATGCATTGATTATCGTGGCCTTGATTCCTTTGGCCTTAAAGGGGGTGCCCTATAGGGCGCTTTCCGCTCAAAAACTCTTAAAGCGCAATTTGCTCATTTACGGTTTGGGCGGTTTAGTGACGCCTTTTATCGGCATTAAGGTCATTGACCTTTTGTTGGTGGCGTTGGGCATTGCTTAAAGGAGCGACGAAATGACTATTCAAAAACGATTCAAGATGGATCATCAAAGCGAAAGCCCTCTGTCGATGCTCTTGCGCGCGGTTTGGATGATCGCCGTGTTAACGCTTTTATTGGGCGTAATCTACCCGTTGGTGGTGACAGGGTTGTCGCAAACCTTTTTCCCGAGACAAGCTAATGGCTCCATGGTGCAAAAAAATGGCAAAACCGTGGGCTCAGCTTTAATCGGACAAGACTTCACGGGGACGGTTTATTTTCAATCGCGCCCATCGATGACGCCCGGCGTTCCTTATAACGCACAAGCAAGCGCCGGGAGCAATTTCAGTGTGGGCAATCCTAAGCAAATTCTTGCGATTAACCAACGTGCCCAAAAGTGGTTTGATGAAGCGCCCAATCAGGTCATTATTCCGACGGATCTTTTAACGGCGTCGGCTTCGGGGCTTGACCCCCACATTACGCAGGAAGCCGCGTACTACCAGATGCAGATTGTCGCTGAACAAACGGGGTTGTCGCAGGAGGCATTGAAAAAACTCATTGACGAGCACTCTGAACATGCCATTTTTGGGACATCTGCCCACGTTAACGTTTTGCTTTTAAATCTTGCTCTTCAAGATGCTCTTAAAGCAAAGGGTTTGCACTTTAGCGACTCGAAGTAGGGGAAGAGAAGATGGCTGAGACAATTGATCATCGCCCCGATCCGCAGGCGTTATTGAAAGAAGCCGAGAAGCGTCGAGGAAAATTAAAGATTTTCTTGGGTGCGGCGCCTGGCGTGGGTAAAACCTTTGCCATGCTCACTGAGGCTCGCGAAAAGCGCAAAGAAGGCTTGGACGTTTTAGTCGGTTGGGTTGATACGCATAAACGGCGCGATACTGAAGCGCTTCTCGAAGGCTTGGAAGTATTGGAGCGCATCAAAGAAGTTCATCACAACCACGTGTTTGAACGACTCGACATTGATGGCATTATCCGTCGCCGTCCTGCTCTCGTTTTAATCGATGAAATGCCCCATAGCAATGCGAGGGGATCTCGCCATTTAAAGCGGTGGCAAGACATTGATGAGTTGTTGGATTTGGGCATTGATGTCTATACGACGTTGAACATTCAACACTTAGAAAGTTTTAACGGTGTGGTCTCTCGCGTCACGGGCGTTGAAGTGAGTGAGACGATCCCTGATCGCATTTTCGATGCCGCTGACGAAGTGCGCTTGGTGGACTTGCCACCCGAAGATTTAATTAAACGCTTAGAAGCGGGGAAGATTTATCTGCCTCATGTGATTGAACGCGCCAAAGACAACTACTTTAAGCGCGCCAACCTCATTGCTTTGCGAGAACTTGCTCTGCGCCTTATGGCCAATCGCGTTGATGTGGAAGTCAAAAAATACCGATCACTGGGCACACGGCGAAATATTGACGATACGGCCTTTGGCATTTTGCTTGTCATTGAACATGCGACTTCAGAAGAGTCTGTGCAACAAATCAGTCGCATGGCACGCTCATTATCCAGTGAGTGGCACTGCATTTGGATTACGTCTGCGACGGACTCCAAAGGCGATCGTGAACATGCGGTGAATTTACTTCAGTACGCTCAAACGTTAGGCGCATCGACCGATGTGTTAATCGGCCATTATGCGCGCTCCGTTGTTGACTATATGCGAACGAACAATCTCTCGATTGTAGCCATTACGTCAGACGGTTTTTGGAGTGGGTATTCAAGAAAATCCAAACTGCGTGCCTTGGCGCCCGAAATTAACATCTTGACGTTGCCTTTTGCCTCAAATCGCCAAACATGGAAGGGTAAACTCGAAAATCTCCTTCAAAGCGTGAGATTTTTGGGTGGCAATTCGCTCGCATTTGCGGCGATCTGTTCATCCCTTTTGACCGTTCTACTTTTTTCTTTAAAGGCCTACGTTCCTGTCACCAACATGATCATGTGTTATCTGTTGTTGACGCTTTTTATTGCTGTTCGCTTTGGGATGATTGTGGCTTCGTTTGTCACGGTCTTTTCAGTGATTGCGTTTGGTCTCGTGATCGTGCCTCCGCATTGGTCCATTAAGGTGGCTGACGCTCAGTACCTCTTTACGTTCTTTTCGATGCTCATTGTTGGCGTGGTGGCGGCTCACTTGGTCTCAACACGTCAAGAGATGGCCAAGCAAGCCCACGATCGGGAACGTCAAACACGACTTCTTTATGAGACCGCGCGCCTTTTGTCATCGGTCACTGAAGAAGAGCAACTCTACGAAATCTCCACGCAAATCTTTAAAAAAGATTTGGGTGTGACGTGTGAATTTTGGATTGCGGACGCTGAAAAAGACCTCATTCGCCAAAGGGGGTCGTTACCTCGTGTGGATCGCGCCCTTTTGCAGTGGTGCATGGATCATGGGCAACCGGCAGGAATGGGGACGCACACGTTGGCCTCAAGCCCTTATCTGTACTTGCCTTTAAAGCTTGGTAATGAAGCCCCGTTGGGCGTCATCGTTTTAAAACTCAAAGAAGCGTTGCAATACAGTGACCACGGGGCCAATCACTTGATTGCAGGGTTAACTGCCTTAATTGCTCAAACGATTGATCGGTTGGACTTGGTCGAAGAGACGCGGCAAACGTTAATGAGCATGGAAGCCGAGCGCTTACGACACTCTTTGATTCAAACACTTTCTCACGATTTAAGAACACCTCTGATGGCATTAAGTGGGAACGTGGAGCAACTCTTGCGACAACTTAAAAAACGCGATGTGGAGGCGGCGTTAGAGACCGGCAACGTTCTCATTGAATCGTCCGATCGTATGCAACGGTTGGTCACGAATCTTTTGGAAATGGCGCGATTGCAAAGCAATCAAGTCGAACTCAATAAAGAGTGGTTCCCGGCCGAAGAGTTGGTGGGCGTGACGTGTTCGAACCTAAAAGAGCGATTGCAAAATTTCCACGTTCGCGTCGATATCGAAGCCGATTGCCCGCCGCTTTACGGGGATCAAATTTTGCTTGAGCGTTTGCTCTCAAACCTCGTTGACAATGCGACCAAGTATTGCCCCGCAGGCAGCACCATTGTGATTGAAATTAAAAAGCGCAACGAGTGCATTACGTTATCCGTGATGGACGATGGACCGGGGTTGCCGAAAAACTCTCAACGCCTCTTTGACCCCTTCCGCCGAGGGCAAAAGGAAAGCAACGTGGTGGGTGTGGGATTGGGATTGGCCATTTGCCGAACGATTGCCCGTGTTCACGATGCGGACTTGGTCGCTCTGCCTTCAAGCATGGGCGGGGCGTGTTTTACATTGGCGCTCCCCCTCATTGAGATGCCCGCCATTGAAGACGAGGATGCAGAGGACGCTGGAGCCGAGCCAGCGGCCCAACCCATTAATGAACCCAATAACTCAGATAGTCATTTTGATAAAGGAACAACCCATGAATGAAGCAACGTTTAACGAATTACGCAACGACACCATTGTGATTGTGGAAGACGATTTATTTATTTCGACACTATTGAGCCGTGTTCTTCGAGATGAAGGTTTTAAGGTGGTTTTGGCCGAGAATCTAAAGCGAGGTCTTATTGCCGTTTCAACCTCTAAACCCGATTTGATTCTTTTGGACTTGGGGTTGCCCGACGGCGATGGTATGGAATTGATTGAAGCTTTCAGATCCCATAGTCACATTCCGATCATTGTGGTGTCTGCTCGCACGGATGACAAAATGAAAATTTCTGCATTGGATTGCGGTGCAGACGACTATCTCACAAAGCCCTTTAGTGCCGATGAGTTATTAGCCCGTGTTCGCGTTCAGTTGCGCCGCCGATTAAGACTGGATCACGAAGAGGTGAACGAAGCGATTACGCTGGGTGACGTCACGTACTATACGCAAAAGCGGGTTTTGATGAAAAAGGGAGAAGAGGTTCATTTAACGAAGATTGAGCGCAAGTTGCTCGAAGTCCTTTTGGGCTCTCAGGGACGAGTCCTTACACAAAGTTATTTGTTAAATGCCGTCTGGGGCGAAGGCTATCTGAGCCGTTCTCATTATCTGCGAATTTACATCAATCGACTACGTCAGAAAATCGAACCCGATCCTACACTGCCTCAGTTTTTGATGACGGAAATCGGGGTGGGGTATCGCATTCGATTGGGTATGTAAGAGCGGTGTAGCGAAAAATTAGCGTAAGATGAATTTCTAGAATATTTCGATGGAATTCATGTATGTCGTTAACCGCACTTTGCTTGGTGATTTTGGCGGCGCTTGTTCACGCGACGTGGAACTATTTCCTTAAAAAAGCCAACGCTAATCGCTCTTTCTGGTGGGTGGTGTATTGCATCACGGCCATCGTGACGGTGCCTGCGCTCTACTTCTACAACCCTCACGCCTTTGACAACATTACCGCTATCGGTTGGCTGGTTATTTGTTTATCCGCCCCCATTCACGTTTGCTACGGTGTTGTTCTTCAACAAGGCTACAAGAAAAGTGACTACTCCATCGTTTACCCCACGGCTCGTGGAACAGGGCCTTTAATCAGCGTATTGGCGGCCATTGTTTTTCTCGGCAATGCTCCGACTGTTTGGGGGTGGATAGGCATTGCAAGCATTTTGATAGCCATTGTTTTGTTAGCGACGCCCAGTCAAGAAGGGGATGCGAGAAACCTTCGTGTGAAAGAAGGCGTTTTTTGGGGAATGCTCACGGGGCTATTCATTGCGGGTTATACCTTTTGCGATGCGTGGGCTGTGCAACAAGCCACGGGTCTGACGCCGCTTACCTTTTATTTTCCTTCCATTCTTGTTCGCTCTTTGGTTTTTGCTCCCTTCATTGTGACAAGAGAAGGCTGGCAAGAAGAAGTCAAAGAACTCTTTAGGACACCGCGCATTCGAAAGAGTTTGGCGGTTGTTTGTGTGGGTTCCCCCTTGGCGTTTCTCTTGGTGCTCTACGCCATGACCATGGCGCCTTTGGCCTATGTGGCGCCCACGCGAGAAGTGGGCATGATGATTGGGGTTGTTGTGGGCGGATTATTGTTAAAAGAACGCTTAAGCATCAAACGCGTGATGGGCGTGATTGGGATGACGTTGGGCGTCATCATGATTGGTTTAGGTGGCTAGTAGACTTAATCGCTTACGAATCAAACGGAAAACCCCTTGTTTTCATTGGTGTTTTATTGCTTATTATGGGTGGGGTTGTTATCATTAAACTCTTGTTTTAAATTTTTATTCTATCAATGAGTCACGAACCACCCCCGCAACCAGGACAACGTCAGCACCGCTCCCTTTTTGAGCGTCTTTCGGTGATTTTCCACAAGCCCACTCGCGAAGATTTTATCGATACATTGCACGAAGCCAATGAGCAAAAACTCATTGACGACAATGCGTTACAGATGATGGAAGGCGTGATGAGCTTTTCTAAGATGCGTGCATGTGATTTGATGGTGCCTCGCTCTCAAATTCAATTCGTGGATTTGAGCTTGCCGAAACAAGAGTGGCTTTCTCGCATGATTGAGACGGAACACTCACGTTTCCCGGTGATTTTGGACGGCGACCGTGACAACATTGTTGGGATTTTGCACGCCAAGGTTTTGTTGCGTCTTTTGGTTGAACCGAACTTTAAGGCTCAAGACCATTTGCGTGCCGTGAAGTACATCCCCGAGAGCATGCCCTTGGATGAGCTCTTGCGTGGTTTTAAACTTGAGCGCAATCACATGGCCATTGTGGTTGATGAGTTCGGTTGCGTCTCAGGTCTCATTACGATTGAAGACGTCTTAGAGCAAATCGTGGGCGAAATCGATGACGAATTTGACGAAGTCGATGAAGATGCCGACAACATTTTGGAAGATGCCAAGCACGGCTGGTGGCGTGTGAACGCATTGACCGAAATTGAGCAATTTGACGAATACTTCGATACCCAAATTAATCAAGAAGAAGATTGCCATTGTGAAACGATCGGCGGTTTGATTGCCGACCGTATGGAGCACATGCCGAAGAAGTCCGAGTCGGTTGAAATTGGCGACTTCCGATTTACTGTTTTACGTGCCGATGAACGTCAGGTTCGACTCTTGAAGGTGGAGCGTTTAACGCCCGCTGAGATCGAAGCCAAAAATGACGAGAAAGTAGGTCAAAAGTGATTTTAAAACCCGAACAAAAGTTTTATCTCTACCGCATTGTTTTAGCCTTTGCGAGCGGTGTGTGTTTATCAAGCGCCTTTGCGCCAGCCAATCAGCCGCTCTACGCCATGGCCGCCTTAACGGTCATTTTCTACCTTGTGGCGCACACGCAATCGTTAAAGCAAACCGCTCTTTGGTCTGTCGCCTTTGGTTTCGGTTGGTTTGTGAGTGGCATTAATTGGGTCTACTACAGCATGTACCACTACGGCTACATGCCGCTTGAATGGACGTATGTGACGACAAGCCTCTTCTCATTGGCCTTGTCGATTTTCCCCATTGCCGCCTTTGTTTTAGCCAACGCTGTCACGAAAGACCCCATCATGCGTATGGCAGCGACCATCCCTGCCGCCTTTACGATCACGGAATGGTTGCGCGGTTGGCTTTTGACGGGTTTTCCTTGGTTAAATCCTGCTTATGCGATGGTGGACTCACCGTTAGCGGGCATTGCGCCTTTGATGGGAAGCTTTGGCGTGCTTTTGGGCACGGCTTGGATTTGCGGTTTGATCGGTGCCATTTGGGCCGCTCGCGGTCAGTGGGTCAATCGCTTGAGCATGGGCATCATTGGTGTCTGTGTTTTTATGTTGGGTTTGACGGGTCAGTCCGTGCCTTGGACTAATCCCACAGGGGAAGTGTCTGTGCGCTTGGTGCAACCCAATTTAGAGCCGCGTCTTTTGCAACAGTCGTTAAGCGAACGCTTTGACGAAGTCTATTACTACATGGATCAGGTGAGTGTTGAAAAAACGCCGATCGATGTTTTGATGTTGCCAGAGTCCGTTTATCCGACCTCTGTCCAACGCTTCCCCCTTCAAGAGGTCGCACGTTTGCAAGCATGGACCCAAAACGAGAAAAAAACGGTGATCTTTAACGCTTTCTGGGAACCCACGGCTGGCGACGTGCGAAATGCTGCCGTTGCGCTTAATCCTGAAGGCACGTTGCAACACTACGAAAAGCGCCACTTGGTGCCCTTTGGTGAATTTGTCCCCTTTGGTTTCAAATGGTTTGTCGATGCCATGCGCATTCCGATGAGTGATCAAGAAAAGGGGTCAGATACGCAACCCTTGATGACGATTGCTGGTCACCCCGCAAGCGTTAACATCTGCTACGAAAACCTTTTTGGTGAAGAGTGGATTCGTGCGTGGGATAACGGTCAAGATCCCCAATGGTTGATTAACCTTTCGAATTTGAAGTGGTTTGGCCCGAGTAAGGCCGCTGAGCAACACTTCCAAGTTTCTCGTATGCGTGCGATGGAAATGGCTCGCCCTGTCCTGAGCGTGACCAATTCCGGTGTCACGGGTTTGATCGATGAAAAGGGCAAGGTGGTCGCTCGATTGGAAACGGACATTGAGTCCTTTTTGGATGTGAAAGTTCAAACGGTGACGGGCGCAGCGACACCTTACGTGCGTTTTGGCAATTGGGTGGCTTTAATTTGCGCATTTATGATGTTTGCCGTAGGTTTTTTAGCGCCTCGAGTTTTAAACCGTATGCAAAAGGCATAAAATTACACATTTAACACTGATAAATCAGTGAAAAATCGATTTTTTAACAAAGGTCTTAGTCGATGATTACGTTTCAAGAAGTGATTCTGCGCTTACAGCAGTATTGGAACCAACAAGGTTGCGCCTTATTGCAACCGATTGATATGGAAGTGGGTGCAGGTACGTCTCACACGGCGACCTTTTTACGCGCGTTAGGCCCTGAACCTTGGCGTGCTGCCTATGTGCAACCGTCTCGTCGTCCGAAGGACGCTCGTTACGGCGAAAACCCCAACCGTTTGCACCAACACCATCAATACCAAGTGGTTTTGAAGCCCGCTCCCACGAACATCGTGGATTTGTATTTGGGCAGTCTCCGTGCTTTGGGTATTGACACGGAAGTCAACGACATCCGTTTCGTTGAAGACAACTGGGAAAACCCCACGTTGGGTGCCTGGGGCTTGGGCTGGGAAGTTTGGATGAACGGTATGGAAGTGACGCAATTTACGTACTTCCAACAAGTGGGCGGTCTTGAATGTAAGCCCATTACCGGTGAAATCACGTACGGTCTCGAACGCTTGACGATGTATTTGCAAAACTGCGACAACGTCTACGATTTGGTTTACACGAAGTGGCACGATGCCGAAGGTAAGGAACACGTTTTGACCTACGGCGACGTTTTCCACCAAAACGAAGTGGAACAAAGTCACTACAACTTTGAAGCGAGCGACCCCGTGAAGCTTTTGAGCCAATTTAATTATTTCGAGAGCGAAGCTCAACGTATGATGGATTTGAACTTGGCGTTGCCCGCTTACGAAATGGTTTTGAAAGCCGGTCACACCTTCAACCTCTTGGACGCTCGTGGCGCCATCAGTGTGACGGAACGTGCCGCTTACATTGCTCGTATCCGCAATATCAGTCGCGCAGTGGCTCAAAGCTACTATGACTCTCGTGAACGTTTGGGCTTCCCGATGCTCAAAAAGAATCAATAAGAATGGGGCATAAGAAAATGACTAGTTTGTTAGTGGAATTGCAAACCGAAGAGTTGCCGCCGAAGGCATTGCACAACTTGTCGGAAGCGTTTGCGAAAAATTTGGAAAAGAGTTTGGCAAGCCAAAATTTCTTAGCAGATGGCTCTGTGACGACCGTGTACGGTTCTCCGCGCCGTTTGGCTGCCGTGATCACGAATGTGTTGGCAAAGTCCCCCGACCAAGCCTTTAAGCAAAAGCTTGTGCCCGTGCGCATTGGTTTAGATGCTGAAGGCAAGGCCACGCCCGCTTTGGAAAAGAAGATGAAGGCGTTGGGCATCACGGCTGACGTGAGCGAACTTCAACGCGTCTCTGACGGTAAGAACGAACAATTGGTTTATGAAGGTGTGCGTGCCGGTATTGAGTTGGCCGCAGGTCTTCAAACGGCCATTGAAACGGCAGCAAATAACTTGCCCATCCCGAAGGTCATGCACTATCAATTAAACGATGGTGAAACGACGGTGGCTTTTGTGCGCCCCGTTAAGCACTTGATCGCTTTGTATGGTGAAGACGTGGTGCCGGTGAGCTTTGTGGGTTTGAAGGCCGATCGTATGACGACGGGCCATCGCTTTCACACCGAAGGCTTAATTTCCATTAAGTCAGCCGACAGCTACGAAGAACAATTGCAAACCGAAGGTAAGGTGATGCCTGCCTTTGCCGCTCGTCGCGCCAAGATTGTGGAATCTGCTCAAGCCATGGCCCGTGCCATGGGTGGCGAAGCCATCATGCCCGAAGCCCTCGTTGAAGAAGTGAGCGCTTTGACGGAATGGCCGGTGGTTTATGAATCAAGCTTTGAAGAAGAATTCTTGGTGGTTCCGCAAGAATGCTTGATTTTGACGATGCAAGAAAATCAACGCTACTTCGCTGTGAAGGACGCTCAAGGTCACTTGATGAATCGCTTCCTCTTGGTTTCTCACTTGGAAGCCAAGGACGGTGGCGAAGCCATTCGCTCCGGTAACGCCCGCGTGGTGCGTGCCCGTTTGGCTGACGCTAAGTTCTTCTACGACCAAGACAAGAAGACGACGTTGGAGAGCCGCATTCCGGAATTAAAGAACGTGGTTTACCACAATAAGTTGGGTACGCAAGCCGAACGTGTTGAACGCGTGAAGATGATTGCTGCTCGTGTGGCTCAATTGATCGGTGCCGATGAAGTGCAAGCCGTTCGTGCTGCTCAATTGGCTAAGGTTGACCTCTTAACCTTGATGGTGGGTGAATTCCCCGAATTGCAAGGCATCATGGGCGAATACTACGCCAATAACGACGGTGAAACGGCTGATGTCGCTAAGGCCATCCGTGAACACTATCAACCGCGTTTTGCCGGTGACGAATTGCCTTCGACGAACGTGAGCTTGGCCGTGGCTTTGGCCGACAAGCTTGAAACGCTCTCCGGTCTTTTCGGTATTGGTCAAATGCCCACCGGTGACAAGGATCCGTTTGCTTTGCGTCGTCACGCTTTGGGTGTTTTGCGCATGTTGATCGAAAAGGAATTGAACGTTTCTTTGACGCAATTGGTCGATATCGGCTACGAAGCTATGCAAACGGTGGCCGGTGTCAAGGACGCCCGTGCTGAATTGTTGGCTTTCTTTGAAGATCGCTTGCGTGTGATCTTTAAGGATAAGGGCTATAGCGCTCAAGAAGTGGACGCTGTGTTGGCGGCTCACCCGGCAACGCCCTTGGAAGTGCCCGCTCGCTTGGAAGCCGTTCGTGCCTTCTCTCAAATGGAAGAAGCCCAAGCGTTGGCTGCTGCCAATAAGCGTATCGGTAACATCCTTAAAAAGAGCACGGAAGCCATTAAGGAAGTCGACGCAGCCCTTTTTGAAGAAGACGCTGAAAAGACCTTGTTTGACGCTTTGGTTGCCGTTGAACCGCAAGTTCAAAACTTGTACGGTGAAGGCGCTTACACCGATGTGTTGAAGCTCTTGGCTCCGATGAAGGCTCCTGTTGACAAGTTCTTTGAAGACGTGATGGTGAACGTGGAAAACGAAGCAATTCGCCAAAATCGCTTAGCCCTTTTGGCCCGTTTACACCGTACAATGAACTTGGTGGCTGAACTCTCGCGTTTGGCTAACTGATAAGGTTTCTTAATCGGTGAGAAAGGCTCTCGGTTTCAGACCTGAGGGCCTTTTTAATGTTGTTGGACTTTTGGCTATGAACACGATTCGCGGTTGGCTTTTTTATATTGTTTTATCCATCACGTTAGTGCCGTTGGCATTGTTGTCCATTCTTTTGTACCCGGCCCCTTTGACTTGGCGTTACGCCGTGGGGCGCTCTTGGGCACGATTGATGCTGGAGTGCGGACGCATCATTTGCGGTATGCGTTATGAAGTCAAAGGGATGGAGAATTTCCCGGCTGCCGATGAACCTGTTCTCGTTTTAAGTAAACATCAATCGGCTTGGGAAATCTTCTGGCTGATGAGCTATGTGCCGCATCAAGTCAGTTTCGTCTACAAAAAAGAACTTCACTACGTGCCTGTTTTTGGTCAAGCTTTAGCCACCATGAAAATGATGGCCATTGACCGCAAAAAGGGAGCGAATGCCTATTCGCAATTTGTGCGCCAAGGGCGCCGCTTTTTGAAAAACGGTTGGTGGATTTTGATGTTCCCGGAAGGCACGCGTACGGCTCCAGGCGCCAAAACCACCTACAAAACGGGTGGCGCTCGTTTTGCTGCGTTAACGGGCGCGAAGATTGTCCCCGTGGCTTTAAATTCTGGGGAATGTTGGCCGAGAAACAGCATTGCTAAAAAGCCCGGTTTAATTACCGTGTCGGTGGGGCCTGCTATCCTCTCTGAAGGTCGCACTCACGAAGAAATTCAAAACGATTTGGTCACTTGGATCGAGTCGGAAATGAAAAATATTTCTCCTACTCTGTATGGTAAAAAAGACAGTTAAAGACATTTTGTCCTCCATGCGACAACTCGCATTTGATTTTTTTGAGGACGAACCCAAACCAAAGCCTCAAAAAACTGAGGAAAAAGATAAGACGCCTTCCCATGAGATTCCCTCTCATGGGGAGGGTTTTACTTTAACGCCTGCGTTTTCGTATCGTCTGGAGCGCAGTAAGCGAAAAACCGTGGGTTTTATCGTCGATGAAAGCGGTTTAACCATTCGCGCGCCTCGCTGGGTGTCGGTGGCTGAAATCGAAAAAATGATCCAAGAAAAAGAAGATTGGATTCAGAAGAAACTCACGCAGTTTTCCCAATGGAGTCAAAAAACAGGAAGCGACAAAATCCGTTTTGTTGATGGGGCGGTTTTACCCTATTTGGGGGCCAATCTTCAAATCAAGTTAGGCTCTGCATCAATCCTGCCTTTAGAGACAACGGCAGAGGGTTTTATTCTTCATGTGAATTTGCCTCACGATGCCGATGAAAAGCGAGTGCGTGATTGGGTAGAAGTGTGGTTTAAAAAAGCTGCGCTTACTTACATGGATGAACGCATTAAGGTTTTGGCTGCTCGAGTCGGGGTGAGTTATCGCCGTTGGGGACTCTCGAGCGCAAGAGGGCGTTGGGGATCGTGCTCAAGCGATCGTCGCATTCGTTTAAATTGGCGATTAATTCATCTGAAACCTGTGGTCATCGACTATGTTATTGCCCATGAATTGGCGCACTTATCAGAGATGAATCACAGTGCTCGTTTTTGGGAAAGAGTGGGGCAAATTGAGCCCAATTACGAGAATGCGAAAAGAGAGCTCAAGAGTGTTTATATCCCCACGCTTCCATTTGAAGGCTAGAGTACGCTTGCCATGTAGTAAGGCAAATACCAAATGTTATTTTGGTGTTTGATTTCCCCGTGATGCAAGACGATAGGATCTCCGATTCGCTTCCCATATTTTTCTTTGAGGGTTTGCAAAGATTTAATACTGGCCGAACTGGAGGATTTCACCTCAATGGGAACGACTTTTTTATCTTTACGAATTAAGAAGTCAATTTCAAGCTTCGGTTTTCGAGTTACTGGGTCGCGCTCGGCGTAGAAATAAGCGTTATGGCCGTTTGCTTTTAAGCATTGCGCAACCATATTCTCAATAAGCATTCCTTCATTGATTTGAAGCTTATCGAGTAAAACTGCCTTGTACAGATCATTTTCAAGGTAAGGGCGATCACGGAAGGCTAAAGAAATTAATAGTCCGGTGTCCATGAGATAGCATTTGAAGGAAGGATCTGAAATGCTGAGATTAAAGGCAGCGCTAGGATCATCAACTTTATTGGCGATGTTGATAATCATGGCTTCATCCAACCATTTGATCGGTCCTTTGTAATTTCGAATGCGAGCGTTCGGTTCTATGTGAGAAAGGACGTAGCGCTTGTCATGCTTAGATAATTCGGACGGAATTCTGTCGAAAAAATTACTGACATAGTTGGAATTTTCTTCATTTTGTTCTTCCATGTCATTTTTGTACAGATTGATAATCTGTTGTTTGGCAAAATCGACTTTGCCAAAGTCTTTGTCCTTAACAAAGGCTTTTACAGCTTGTGGCATCCCACCGACAAGCATGTACTCTCGAAACGACTTCATCAACCCTTGATGTAAGGCTCCCATAGCCTTTCTGGATTCGAAATGTTGTCGGATGAGAGGCATGGTGATTTGGTTGCCTTGTGCCCAAAGAAATTCCTCGTAATCCATGGGAAGCACTTCTAGGGTGTACTCCTCCGAAGGGATGAGAATATCCTTACTCTTTTTTGTAATGCCGGCTAAAGAACCCGTTTCCAGATAGTCATAGCGCCCATCTTCTAAGAGTGTTTTAATGGCTTGACGTGCTGCCGGGAAGAGTTGAATTTCATCAAGAATAATTAACGATTGGCGTTTGTAGAGTTTCGTGTTGTAGATGAATTCTAACGTTGTAAAGAGCGTATCAAGGTCTCTGAGACTATTGACAAATAATTCTTTGATGGTTGGATCGACCTGATCAAAACGAATCAAAATGTAGGAACGATAAGCTTCCTTGCCGAGTTTTTCGGCTAACGTGGTTTTGCCAACGCGTCGGGCTCCTTTTAAAAAGAGGGAATATTGGGGAGCATATTCATCCTTCCAGCGAAGCATTTCTTGGTAAATTTTTCGTTCAAACATTTTTGTATTCCATTGGTTTTTCACAATTGCGCTATGTATTTTTAGCATGTTTTTCCCAAATGCGCCACTAATTTTTATTCAATTTTTCACAAATGCGCAAGTCATTTTAGTGCTAATTATCACAATTGCGCCAGCTTTTTTTGGGTTGATTTTCACAATTGCGCCGATTTTTGAAGAAATTCGTATTTTCGTTTTCCGAGTAAGACACTAGGAAAAGCCCGAAAGTCTCTATCTTTGTTCATAGCTTCGGGCGATAATCTAAAAATCAAATAACACCGAAAGACTTATTCATTCATGGCCAAAAAAATTGACATGCTGACGGGCTCCATTTGGGACAAAATGGTGCTTTTTGCCTTGCCCTTGGCCCTCACAGGCATGTTGCAACAACTCTTTAACGCCGCAGACGTTGCGGTACTGGGTCGTTATGTCTCAAACGAAGCCATGGCTGCTGTGGGTAGCAACGTTCCCGTTATTGGTCTCATCATTAGTTTGTGTATGGGTTTGGCGTTAGGGGCTAACGTTGTTGCTGCACGTGCGTTGGGAATGAAGGACTATGAACGAGTACACAATGCCGTTCATACTGCTCTCTTAACAGCTGTGATTTTTGGCACGGTGATGAGCCTTTTGGGAGAACTATTCACCGATGCTATTTTGTCGTTTTTAGCGGTCCCTGACTCCGTTATCAGTCATGCAGAGAATTACCTACGCGTCTTTCTTTTAGGGATGCCCTTTATTGCGCTTTATAACTTCTTAGCGGCAATTTTCAGAAGTCAAGGCGATACGCAAACACCCCTTTGGGCATTGGTGGCGGCCACCATTTTCAACATTGCGGGTAATTTCTTTGCCGTGATGGTATTGGACATGGAAGCCGGTGGCGTGGCTGCGGCTACGGTGGGTGCTAATGTATTGGCTGCCGGAATTCTTTTTGTACGTCTGGCTTATATCGATGGCCCGCTTCGTCTTAATATTCGTCATCTTTTGGCCGTTGACACTCGTGAGCTTCGTTCTATCGTTCGCATCGGTTGGCCAGCCGGTCTACAAGGGGCTGTGTTCTCGATTTCGAATTTAATCATTCAAGCGGCTATTAATAGTTTGGGCCCGGAAGTCATGGCCGGTTCCGTTGCCGCTTTTACGGTTGAAATTAACGTTTATTGCTTCATTAATGCGTTTGCTTTGGCGGCCACCACTTTCGTCAGTCAAAACTACGGCGCAGGCAATTTAGAACGTTGCCGTCGCGTGATGTGGGTTTCGTTGGGATTGAACTTTGTCGCAACGATTTCAATGACGATTCTGATTTTCCTCTTCTGTCGTCCGTTGTTGGGTTTGTTTACCGATAGTGAAGCCGTTATCGAGTTGGCAATCATTCGTATGATTTGGGTGTTAAGTCCGCAATTTATCCAAGTCATTATGGATACGGTATCCGGCGCCATGCGTGGTTATGGCTATTCGTTGCCACCGGCCTTAATGACGCTTGCATCAATCTGCACGGTTCGTATTGTGTGGGTGTGGACTGTTTTTGAAATGTACCCGAATTACGAAGTATTGATGGCCGTCTATCCGGTTAGTTGGATTGTGGCAGCGATTGGCTTGAGTTGGCTCTACTGGTATCACCAAACGAGGATTTTGCCAAAGAAGGCGAATTTAGGGGATTAAAGTTTCAGCAACTTTTTAGAAAACTGGAAAATTCTCTAGTTCGTTAGCGAAATTTACTGAAATTTTCTCTATTGAACTAGAGGAATTTACATAGATCCTACTGAGCGTGAAATGATGCTTCGTCGAATCGGCAAGAGTACATTATTTCTGGCGTACGATCTCTCCCAATATAACTGAGATTGCTACGAAGTTTTCTGATGAAATACGGACAATTTGTAAGATAGAACCTGGACAAATTCTAAAGTAGAGTCTGGACAAATTGTAAAGTAGACCTTGGACAAATTATAAAGTAGAGGTGAATTCCTTAATTAAAACAATGTATTACCTCTCGCTCAAAAATGATTAAAAATTAAGCAAAACGGCCACCTTTTTGAGGTGGCCGATACTTAAATCTGACGAAACTGTTTGACTATTCTGCAACAGAACTCTTGATGTTGGCTAATCGAACAAAGGCTTCAACATCCAAGCTTTCAGCACGTGCGGTCGGATCGACACCGGCAGCACGGATATCATCTTCTGTTAAAAGTTTTGAAACCGCGTTACGAAGCGTTTTACGGCGTTGATTAAAGGCAGCTGCGACGATTGCCGAAAAGCGATCCATATCAACGGGCAACAAGTCTTCCACTTTCTTCGGAATCATGCGGACGATGGAACTGGTGACTTTCGGTGCCGGTGTGAAAGCGCCGGGTGGCACGTCAAACATCTTTTGCATGCGATAGCGGTATTGGAGCATGACAGACAAGCGACCATACACTTTGCTACCGGGTTCTGCGACCATACGGTCAACCACTTCCTTTTGAAGCATGAAATGTTGATCAATGACGCGATCAGCAACCGTGGTCAGGTGAAACAGCAAGGGGCTTGAAATGTTGTAGGGGAGGTTACCGATAATACGCAAGCGCTTTTCAGGATAAACCTCAGAGGCCCAATCCAATTTCAAAGCATCGGCTTCAATCAATGAAAGCGTTTCAGGGAACGTTTCTTTGAGCCAAGCCGCCAAGTCTCGGTCGATTTCGACTGCCGTAACATGGCCGATGGCTTCCATCATTTTGCGAGTCAGGGCTGCTTGGCCCGGCCCGATTTCGACAATCGTATCGCCTTGTTGAGGATCGATCGTGCGAGCAATGCGGGTGATCCAGTGTTCATCGTGCAAAAAGTTTTGACCGAAACGTTTACGGGCGCGATGGCCAACTAATCCGTTATGCATGGTGTTCTCTGTTCGTAGCAAGTGTTTGCGCAAGGCGCAATGCAGTTAAAAGACTTCCAATATTGGCAATACCTTGACCGGCAATATCAAGTGCCGTTCCGTGATCAACGGACGTTCTGACGTAGGGCAATCCCAACGTAATGTTGACACCTTGACCGAAACTCATGTGCTTGAGCACGGGCAATCCTTGATCATGGTACATACACAATACGGCATCGTATTGAGTGAGTTTTGAAGCCGCAAAAATGGTATCGGCCGGGTGCGGGCCCGTCACAATCCATCCCTTAGCTTTCGCTTTTTCAATTTCTGGCCCAATGATCTCCACTTCTTCCGTGCCCATGTGACCAGATTCGCCCGCATGAGGATTTAATCCCGTTACTGCAATGCGAGGAGTGTTAATCGCAAAGGCCGTTTGCAAATCATGATGAAGAATATTGAGCGTTTCTTCAACGTTTTCGTGAGTGATGCACTGAGCGAGTTTTGCAATCGGAACGTGAGTCGTAACCAATGCCACTCGCAAAGCGTCTTGAGCGTCAGAGGAAACCAACATCATGACGACTTTTTTCACATGAGCAAGATCAGCGAAAAATTCCGTGTGACCGGTAAAGGGGATGCCAGCGTCGTTAATGACGCTTTTTTGTACCGGTGCCGTGCAAATAGCACTAAAGGTACCGTCCATCGCTCCTTGGGCTGCGACTCGGAGTGTTTCGAGTACGTAGGCAGCATTTTGGACATTGAGTTGGCCAGCGGTCACGGGTGCGTGAAGCGGTACATGGTGAAAACTCACATGAGCGGGCCACGTTGGCAGAGCGAACTTTTGACGTACGCTTTCAAGAAAATCTTGGTCACCAATCATGCAAACAGGACGGTTTGTTTCATAAACCGCCCTGACGCAAATTTCGGGACCGATACCGGCAGGCTCACCCGTGGTGAGCGCAACCGGTGCAGTTTGAGTATGAAGATTATTCACGACGAATTTCAACAAAGGCGCGATCGCGCAATTCGCGTTGCCAGTTAGCCGTGGCTTCGGCAAGTTTGCGTTGACGCAACATTTGGCGAGCCATGTAACGCATACGATCAGCGTTCATTGCTTCTTGACGACGTTCAACCACTTCAATCAAGTGCCAACCGTATTGAGACTTCACGGGTTCGCTCACTTGACCCACGGGCAACTTTTGCATGGCTTCTTCAAAAGCCGGCACCGTATCGCCCGGTTGCAACCAACCCAAGTCACCGCCTCGCGTAGCAGAACCGTCAACGGAGTGCAAACGAGCTAAGGTGGCGAAGTCTTCCTTGCCTTCGACCAAACGCTTACGGATGTCATGCAAGCGAGACAAAATCGTCGCTTCATCAGTCATCGGGGTTACGGCCATCAAGATGTGGCGAACGTGCGTTTGTGTGACAGGGCCACCGGCAAGCTTATTTTGCACACCATCGCGCTTATCCAAAACCTTCACGATGGTGTAGCCGTCAGAGCTCACACTCATGGCAACACGACTTTTATCTTTCAAAGCTTCACGAACGGCTTCAGCAGAGGTCGACGGCAATTGAGAAAGCGTACGCCAACCGATCTTGCCACCCTCCAATGCGTCAGAAGAGCGAGAGTAGGTGGCGGCCAATTGACCAAAGTCTTTACCGTCTTTGGCATCGTCCACAATGTCTTCAGCCAAATTACGAGCGTCAGACAATTCGCCCGAAGTCATGCTTTCTGTAATAGGAATGACAATTTGAGCAACGTTGTACTCAATGCGGTCATTTACATTAAAGCCCGCTTGATCGGCCAAGAAAGCGTCAATTTCACTTTCCGGAATATTGATCTTTTCATCCACTTCACGTTCGCGCAAACGTTGGGTAATGATTTGGTTACGAATTTCTTCTCTAAATTGCGAGAAGTCCACACCGTCTAACTTCAAACGACGACGAAGTTCGGCAACGCTGATCTTATTTTGACGAGCGATTTGTTCGATGGTGACGTTGACCAATGCATCGTCCACGCGAATACCGGAGTCCTGTGCTTTTTGAGCAATTGCGCGCTCAAGAATCAATTGTTCGAGCACTTGGGCTTGCAATTGTGGCATCGCCGGCAACTTAATGTTTTGACGACGAAGGTTTAAAGCCGTCGTGTGCGTGCGCTCTTCAAGCTCGTTGGCAGTAATCACATCGTTATTAACGACGGCTACCACACGGTTGATGAGTTGGGGCACATCATTGGCGGGTGCCTTACTCGTTTGTGCAGAACAAACACTTGCGGTTAAGGCGGCAAGCAACGCCATGAGTTTCGTCTTATTCATAGTAGTCATACAAACCGGTTTGGCCCGGCATAGCAGTGGCTGCTTGATAGCCCGGGATATTGCGGCGGAGTTCTTCCAAGGGGTCAGAGCCCACGGAACCTAATCCCGTCAATTCTAACTGTACATAAAAGCTCGTGTCATACTTGTCCGAGTCGGTGATGTAACGTTGTGCAACCAAGCGCAAAGCCCAGCAGTCAGCAACGTATTCGATACCGCCTAAGATTTCCACTGGCTTTTTATCAAAAAGCGAGTAGTTGTAGCGACCCAACGCATAGAAGTTATTCGTTAACGGCCACTGTACGGCAAAGTCGATCTGTTTAATGTGATCTTCTTTGTATACCGTCGGGTCAATGTTGTAACGATAGTAAAGGCCCATCACCGCGGAGGGTTTCGGATGCCAACGGATACCGGCGTTGATGCGGGTAATGTCGCTTTCACTTGTGGAGTATTGAGCTGAAGTGTTCAAAACAATATCACGGGTGATATTGGCAGAAATACTACCCAAGAAGTCACTACGACTATCATTTGTCGTACCGATTTTTTGACCTCTTTCAGTTGCATTCAGGCCTACACGTTGATCGTCAAAGTAGTAGCGCTGACCAACAGAAGCACGTAACCATTCATAACCTGTCTTGCGATCCAAGTAACGAGACGTCAAAATCAAAGACACTTGGTTGGCTTCAGAAACGCGGTCATGCCCCGTGAAAATGTTTTCACTGAAAAAGCTCGAGAAACTCAAATCAGCGTAAGAGCTATCGAACGTCGGCATCTTCGATTGATCACGATAGGGGGTGTAGGCATAGAAGACGCGCGGTTCTAGCGTTTGCGTAGCGTCGCGCCCAAACCAAGACGTGTCACGATCGAAGATGAGGCCCGTATCTAAACTCACGGTCGGCACAACAAAGCGAGAGCTTTCATCGTAAAGTGAGGGGCTGTCGAGTTTACTCAAATCCGTCAGGCTATATTGAACCCCCGTTAACATGGCCTTGGGCGTTACGAACCAACCGGCACCGCGCATCGGATAGGCAACACTGTGTTGCATATAAAGACGATCACCTTGAGCCTTAATATTTTTATCCGGGTGCGTAAATCGAGCGGCTTCCATGACGCTGGAAATTTCAAAGCCATGGTAGTCAGCTAGATAAGCTTTCCAATCGATTTGCGGAACAATTTCGTAGGGCTTGTCGTAGTAAGTGTTGTCTTCACGAGATAAGACTTGGTTTTTTTGCACCGACAAAGAAGAGTGCCAGAAGTCTTTGCCGTAGGATAAGAAGAAGTCTTGCGGCAAGACGGACTCACTGGTGTCGTAAATGTCGCCTGAGAAGTCTGCAATGTAGCGACCGTCGCTCACACGATTGTAGTTCGTGCGGAATTGAATGCCGTTCCACTTGGCCCAAGCATTCACCGTGCTGCCATAACGATGAGTATTGGTTTCTTTGTCGTCAGGCATGTAGTCGTAAGTGACTTCACCGCCGAAATTTTCATTTAAGAAGCGGAATTCGTTACCAAGCAAAATGCCGCGCTTGGTCATCACGCGAGGCGTGAAGGTGTAGTCATAGTTCGGAGCAATGTTCCAGTAAATGGGCAACGAAATGTCAACACCGCGCGTTGAACTCATCCCCAAGGTTGGCGTCAAAAGACCGCTTTGACGTTCAGTGCCCATCGGGAACATGGCCCAAGGAGCCGCCATCACGGGCATACCGGCTAAATGGAAACTGACATTATGAGCGGTTGCCATTTGGCTTGCTTCGTCCATTTCCAAGGAGTCGGCTTCAACCCACCAGGCTTTGCTGCCGGGCTTACAGGTCGTAAGCGTTGCGTTCTTAAATTGCGTATTGACGCCATTCATGAAGCGAGCAGAACTCGTTTTCCCACGAATGCCACGAGCGGCATATTGGTAGTTCACATCTTGCATTTCACCGGCATCAGATTCGATCTGATAGGTGAGCTTCGGGCCGTCAAATCGGGCGCCTTCACGAATCACAACCGCATTGCCTTCAACATCAACAACGTCGGTGGATTGGTCGTATTTGATTTTGTCGCCTCGAATGACGGTGCCTGCGCGACGCACTTCGGCGTTACCACGCAGAATAATTTCGTCATCGGTGGTCTCCATGCTATCGGCGGTGACAAAACTTGCCGATTCCTCATTAATCATTTGGGAGGAATCATCAAGCGCAGGAGCCGATCGAAGAGAGAC
>DYCH01000015.1:0-2190 GCA_019418235.1 Sutterella sp. | reverse complement strand
AAGAGAGACAGCGTTTTGAGCATATGCCAAGCCCGTCGTCGCCATAGCACAGGCAACAACAATTAATTTCAAGGGCGGCAAAAGCGTATTGGAGTGCGGTTTAGAAGCCGGCATGAATCTAAAATTTGTTCGTAATAAGAATGATCCGTCCATTATAGCGTAGAGGGCTTGGCATATAATTAGCCAATCTTTGTTTTTTCTCGTGTTTTCGATATTTTTTATTGCGAAAACCGATTGATTTTTGTTCTCGTGGAGATGTTAATGTCCGATCGTCAAGCGCTTCGTTCTGAATGGCTCAAGAGCATTGCCCCCCAATACGGTTTAAAGCTGGACTCCGAAGAGGTGGCCAGTGCCGATGCGAGTTTCCGTCACTACTATCGCTTGCAAGGTGATAAAGGCAAAAGCTACATCGTGATGGATGCGCCCCCTGAACAAGAAAGCATTGAAAGTTTTGTTAAGGTGACGCACCTTTTTGAGTCAGCGAATTTAAACGTTCCGACCATCTATGAAGAAAACGCTCAACACGGCTTTTTGCTTTTAAAAGATTTGGGCAAGAACACGTATTTGGACGTTCTTAACGAAGACAATGCGCGTGAATTTTTCGAAAAAGCGATTGACGCCTTGATTCAATGGCAACTCATCTCCAAGCCCGGTGTTTTGCCCGAGTACGATCGTGCTGTTTTAAGTCGTGAAATTAACCTGTTCCCTGAGTGGTACGTTGCTGTCCACCGCAAGATGACCTTAGATGACCGTCAAACGGCGCTCATGAAAATGTGTTTTGAACGCATTTTGCAAAATAATCTTGCTCAAGAAAAAGTTTTCGTGCACCGCGACTACATGCCTCGCAATTTGATGGCAACGAGCGATAATGTCCCCGGCATTTTGGACTATCAAGATGCGCTCTATGGCCCCATTGCCTACGATATCGCAAGCCTCATGCGTGATGCCTTTATCAGCTGGGGCGAAGTCTTTGTGATTGACATGACGATTCGCTATTGGGAAAAGGCCCGCAAGGCCGGCTTGCCGGTTCCGGCTGACTTCGGTCTTTTCTGGCGAGATGTCGAATGGATGGGGATTCAACGCCACTTAAAGGTTTTGGGTATCTTTGCCCGAATCAACTACCGTGACGGTAAGCCCAAGTATTTGGCCGATACGCCTCGCTTTATCGGTTATGTGCGTGAAACGGCCAATCGCTACGATGAATTAAAACCGCTTTTGTACTTGATGGATCAGATTGAAAATTCTGTCCCCAAGTTTGGCTACACCTTCTAAAAAGGAATCGGTTGTGAAAGCCTTGGTGTTGGCAGCGGGTTTGGGTAAGCGGATGCGACCGCTTACCTATGAGCATCCCAAACCCTTATTGATGGCACAAAATCACCATTTGATTGATTGGGCCATTGCCGGATTGGTTCGTGCGGGCGTGACGGATTTGGTCATTAACGCTGCGCATTTATCCTCTCAGTTTGAACCCACGTTAGGCAAGAGCCGCTTAGGGGCATGCCTTTCTTACTCCATTGAAGGCAAAACCTGGGATGACGCTCTTGAAACGTTGGGTGGCATTGCCAAGGCTTTTCCCCTTTTAACCGATGGCATTGATCCCTTTATCGTTGTCGCGGGCGACATTGCCTCTGACTTTGATTTTTCGCGCTTGACGGCAAAGCGTGAGGCGCTCATGAAGGGTGACATTGACGCTCATCTTGTGCTGGTACCCAATCCCGACTTTCACCCTGAAGGCGATATGGGATTGGACGATGGCTTTATTACACGAGCTTCTAAAACCTACACTTTCTCTAGCATCGGGATTTATTCGCCCCGAATTTTTAAGGGCATTTCTCCAACGAATCAGAAGCTTTTCCCGTGGCTATATCAATGGATTGATCAAAAACGTGTGACAGGGGAAATCTTTGAAGGATTTTGGCAAAACGTGGGAACACCTGATGCCTTAGACCAATTATCCGACGCTTGTCGATTGGGAAAAGTCCCTACACCGAATGTGCTTTAAAAAAGCCAGGCTCACGCAAGATATAGAGATAAGTAGTTAAAAACCCTATAGGTGGCGGTTATTTAACTAAAAAATAGCCCATTTTTTAAGCAAAGTCTTTACAATGAAAAGTCCCTTGAGTCCTTTAAGGGATTTTTGTTTGTGCGCACGACATGTGTGCTGTTCTAGCGGGTGAAAGTCCCGTGGTC
>DYCH01000014.1 GCA_019418235.1 Sutterella sp. | reverse complement strand
AATCATGCTACTGGTTTGAGCACCGGCGCGAGCAGCGGGGTCAAAAGATGTCGTCACACCAATCATCGCTACGCGAGCATGAGTTGTTTCTAGATAGCAAGGACGAGAGGCTTCTTGAAGATTGTTGCCGGTACCGGCAAACAACATGGAACGTTCTTTTAAATGACGAATAGTTGCTTGAATACCACCTTGACCAAAATCGCCCGTGTGGTTATTGGCCGTATTAAAAACGTTAAAGCCAAAATTTTTCATATCATCGAGCATTTCCGGATCGGTCATCGCCCACGTTCCACCACTCGAAGCTGACGGGAAACCCTCTTGATTATGAAAGGTCATCTCGAGGTTAGCAAAACGCACATCGTGACTTAAGATTAAATCACGCATTTGCTCATAGCCTTCATACCCATTTTCACCGATATGACGAGTAATAAAGCTATCGCCCGTCGCCACAAAAGTTGTCCGTTTCATAAAGCACCTCTGTCCATCTAATAACGAAATGATTGAGTAACTATATAACGCTCTTTGCTTTTGAAACAGTTAACTGAGTTACTTTGTTCATCGTTCATTCAAAGATTAATCTGTCTCTATCAAACTTACTGATGGAGATTGTTATGTGGGACATCCTCTTAAAAAATGGTCATGTTGTGGACCCTGCCAACAAACGCAACGGCATCATGGATGTTGCGATTGAAAATGGCAAAATCGCAGCCGTTGGAACGAATTTATGCGGTAAAACGAAAGCGGTTGAAGATTGTTCAAATCGCTACGTATTCCCCGGCATCATCGATGCTCATATGCATTTGGGCTCCGTCTATGGCTCTCCTTATGGAGCTCGTATGACAGCCCTTTCGGGCGTAACCACCTGCTTGGATATGGCTGGCCCCTTATCTGAAGTTCTTCGAGATGGCCATAAAACGGGAGCTGGTCTTAATGTTGCCGTCCTTGATCGTATGGAACCCACGGAATTATGGGGAACAGATACGCCAACCCGAGCACAAATTGCCTCTTACATTGATAAGCAAACCCAAGCCGGCGCCATCGGCATCAAGTTAGTCGGCGGCCACTGGCCGTTATCGGTTCAAGCCTGTCGAGACACCATTGAGCTTTGCAATGAAAAAGACGTCTATGTCGCTTGGCACGCCGGCTCAACCACGGCGCACTCCGACATCAACGGCATGAAAGAAGCTGTTGAAGTGACGGACAACATGCGACTTCACCTTGCTCACATCAATTCCTATTGCCGCGGTCGCGTGTTTAACCCAGAAGTTGAAGCCTCTCAAGCTCTCGAACTACTGAAATCTCATCCCAGGATTTGGTCTGAAGCGTATCTGAGTCCCTTAAACGGAACGCATCTTTCATGTGACGAAAAGGGACAAGTTCTCGATCATGTCACCAAAAACTGTCTTGAAAGTTTCAACCTCCCCGTCTCCTTTGAAGGCATTCAAATGGCCTTTAAGTCCGGCATCTTGAAAACATTAAAAGACACGGGCTACATCACAGAAATATTGGAAGGCAACGAGGGGATGCAACACTGGATTGAAAAAGGCACCACGAATGTTGTCGGCTGCTTCCCCGTCAATTCCGCCATTTCTCGATTAATGCTCGCTAGCTCGAAACGAGACGATGGCTCGTTTGTGGTTGATGCCATGTCCACAGATGGCGGATGCATTCCTCGCAATGTGATTATTCCGATGGGACTGGCCCTTGTTGATTTTGGCGCCATTTCTCTGTCCGAATTTGTTCTGAAAGCCAGTCTTAGCGCTGCCCGTCACTTACGCCTTTTTGATCGCGGACACTTTAGCGACGGGGCTACTGCCGATATTACGATCGTCGATAAACAAACCAATTTGGCCGTTCAAACGTTCATTGATGGGAAGATCAACATGAAAAACGGCGTTCTTTACGGCAACGACACGCGATTTATCACAACCGAGGCAGGCGCTTGCGCATTGAAGGACTTAGGTTATCAAACCATCATCATCGATTTGGCTCAAGACGAGCCTGAACGAATTAAAGCCTGATGGAGAGCATCATGACAATAACATCTTGGATTGCAGTGGCCGTGATTATCTTAACCATTACGGCGTTACTGAAGAAATTTGAAGTCCGGGTCACATTGCTGACCGCAGGCATTCTCTTGTGCCTCATCTCTTTAAACCCAATGGCCGCTTTGAATCAATTTGCCAAAATGATGACAAGCGCAAGCCTTGTTCAATCCATCACGGCAGCAATGGGTTTTGCCTTTTTGATTAGTTTTACGAAAGCGGACATACATTTGGTTTCGCTACTGGCCAAACCGCTCAAAAAACTTGGGGTATTGCTGATCCCCGCTTGCACCATTGTCACGCTTATCGTTAATACAGCGATTCCTAGCGCCTCTGGTTGCGCTGCCGCAGTCGGTGCAACGCTAATCCCCATCATGATCCGTGCAGGCATCCGCCCTGTGGGTGCGGGCGCTGCGGTTTTAGCCGGTACCATCGGGTCGTTTCTTAACCCCGGTTCACCTCATCAAAATATGGTGGGTTCTTACGTCGGCATCAGTGGGATGGAATTCATCCTTGCCAACATGACCACCTACATGGTTCTTTGGGCCATTAGCGTTGTCATGATTACGGTGACCGAGTTTTTCCTTGGAGACCACAAAGGACAAGAAGACTCAACAACCGTTACTGAACAAGAAACCTCAACGATTGAGAAAGTTAAATACCATTGGGCGATCGCTCCGCTCGTACCTCTCGTTATGCTTATTCTCGGCAACACCTGTTTACCGGCACTCAAGATGGGCGTTGCTCAAGCAATGGTGATTGGTGCAATCTATACGATTATCGTGACGCAAACGCATCCAGCCAAAGCCACCAATCAATTCTTCCAAGGCTGCGGTAAGGGCTTTGCTGATGTTGTCAGCATCATTATTTCTGCTAGCGTCTTTGCCATGGGACTTCAATCCGCAGGTTTAATACAAGTTCTCATCGAAGTTTTAAAGCAATCCAGCGATTTTGCTCGCTGGGGTGGTGTCATTGGCCCTTATTTGATGGCAATTTTGGTGGGTTCTGGAGATGCCGCTACGATGGCATTTAATGAAGCCGTTACCCCTCATGCGCAAAGCTTTGGTTTAAGTGTTATCAGTCTTGGCAACCTCGCCTACGTGGGCGGCGCTCTCGGTCGCACCATGAGTCCCATTGCGGGCGTGGTGATCGTGATTGCCGGTTTGTGTCAAAGCAACCCCATTGATATCGTCAAACGAACCGCACCCGGCATGATCCTTGGCGTCGTAACGCTACTAATCTTTTTCTAAGTCACTGTTGAAAAGAGGGTTTCGAGCATTTTTGATCGAAACCTCTTTTCACATTAAGGTACCAAAAATTAAATTTTCCAAACGGAATGAGCGACAACATCGTCACTCAAGTAACGTGTCTCTTCGGTATTGCAAATGACGGCTCCTTGCCCCACCTTAATTCCCATCCCCTTTAACTCATGAAAATGGCGAGTCATTGCAAAATTCGGATGCCCTGACATCTTAATTTCAACGGGATGGTAAGCACCATTGGCATGAATCAAAAGATCAATTTCAGACTGCTTTTTAGCATCCCGATAAAAATACAAGTCAGGCTCAAAACCATTGTGTCTCCAACTTTTGAGAATTTCGACAACAACAAAAGTTTCAAAGAAAGCTCCTGCATTCATGTCCTGTTGCATCTCTTCCGGCGTTGAAAAGCCACACAAATATGCAGCTAACCCCGTATCAGTGAAATAGATTTTGGGAGACTTTGTTAGGGTCTTCGTCGCATTTGTTGAAAATGGACGCAACAAATAAATGATTCCACTTGCTTCGGCAATGGAAAGCCAACGTTTCGCCGTGAGTGCAGATACACCGGTGAGTTCACTTAATTTATTCAAACGAAGCTCTTGACCTGTTCTCATGGCTAAAGCGACCATGAATTTTCGAAAATCCATGACTTTTTCAATGTTGCCTAATGTTCGGATATCACGATCAATAAAGGTTTGGATAAAGGCTTCAAAAAACTGAGCTCTCTCCTTTTGGCTCATTCCAATAACTTTTGGCCAAGCTCCTTGCCAAATAACCTTCCATGTTTGTTGAGGTGACTTTTGAGAAAGTTCATTCTTAAAGCCCTCACTAGGAACGTAAGGCACTTGCATCAAACCCTTACCTTCACGTTCGTAAATACTTAGTGGCATCAAATGCACTTCAAACAAGCGCCCCGCCAAAGAGTCTCCCACACCTTTCATCAAAGAAAATCGTTGAGAACCAGAAATCCAAACTCGCCCTCCTTCAATCGACTTGTCGACTTCTGCTTTTACTTGACGAAATAAGGTAGGAACTCGTTGGATCTCATCAATAACGAGAGGCAGTTCGTGTTGGCGAAAGAAAACACTTGGAGCATTTTCAGCTAATTGATAATCGTCATAGTTATCCAAAGAGACATAACTACGATTTTTATCACTGAGCTGTTGTAACAGAGTGCTCTTTCCGACTTGACGCATCCCCGTCACCAAAAGAACCTTAAAGTTTTTACATAAACCAGGAATCTCTTTTTCAATCGTTCTAGATAGATACATTTATTTCCTCCACCAATATTTGAAAAATTCTAACATACAGTTATGAATTTTTCTCACATACACTATAGAATTTTTCCGACAAGCCCTATCGAATTTTTCCATCATCCCTCTCAATCCTCTGCATTTTTGCTTAAGCAAATCCGTCTACTTCCCCCTGAAAATACTTGGAAACTAACTATTTTTCTTTATTCAGTCGCGAAAACGCCAAGCGTAGAATTTTTTATCAAGGGTGTTCGCCCCTATTGAATGGCGACCCTGGAAACAGTTCGGAAAGGAAAATTATCATGCAACTCAATCGCCGCGAATTATTATTAGGTGCGACAGCGGGCGCCCTAGTGATGAGTTCAACCGCACATGCTAAACCTGTGGTTGATGTCCCGCCTTTTGCTGCTCCAACGGCAAAAAATCCTATGCTCTTATGCTTTAACGAAAACCCGCTCGGCATGAGCCTTAAAGCTAAAGTTGCTGCAAAAAACGCCCTCGATAATGCCTCCCGATACCCCTTTATTCGTGTTGAAGCTTTGCGTGCCGCCTGCGCCAAATTCATGGGCGGGAAACCGGAAAACGTTATGCCCAGTCATGGTTCTGCCGAATCCATTCGTGCTGTGATTGAAGCTTACTTGACGCCAGAGACGCAGTTCGTTGTTCCAGCCCTTACCTACAGTGACGGTGAAGATACGGTTCGTAAAAACGGTCATACGCGCATTACGAAAGTTCCCATGGGCAAGAATTGGAGCATTGATCTCGAAGGGTTGAAAAAGGCTGTCGCCTCTTACAAGGGTCCTTCGATTGTCTACTTTGTCAATCCGAATAACCCGACATCAACCATTGTTGACTCTAAGGCTCTGCTTAATTGGATTCGTTCAAAACCTGCCAATACGATGTTTGTCATTGACGAAGCCTACGCTGAATTTGTCAATGCCCCGGGCTTTGTGTCTGCCAAGGTTTTGGTTGATGAAGGCTATGAAAATCTTTGCGTGTTGAAGACCTTTTCTAAGATTTTTGCCATGGCGGGGATGCGTTTGGGCTTTACCTACGCAGCCCCCTCCGTCATCAAAAAAGCTCGTGCTCATGTCGCTTACGACGTCATGATGAATACGTGCTCCATTGAAGCCGCGTTGGCAGAAATCACCGATAAAGAATTCTTGAAGGTGAGCCGTAACGAAAATGCCAAGGCAAGAAAAATCTTAACCGATGCATTGGATGAACTTAAGATCGATTACCTTAAGAGTCAAACGAACTTCGTGTTTATGGATTTGAAGGCACCTTTGAAGCCCTTTATGGATCGCATGAAAGCAGAAAACATCATGGTAGGTCGTCCTTTCCCGCCTGCCACGACGTGGTGCCGTATTTCTTTGGGCACGCCTGATCAAATGCGTTATTTTGTGAAGAAACTCAAAGAATTCCGCCAAAAGAACTGGATCTAATCTGATTCAAAATTAACTCCGAGAGATGGGGGTTTCAAGTCACATTGAAACCTCCTTTTTTCTTGTCTAACGGCGCTTTAAATCAAACGTGCGACACGCATAAGCAGTCACAATACCGATCACACTGAATCCGATCGCAAAAAAGTATCCCGTGTCGTAATTGCCATCTGTGACAACCCACTGAATGATATTGGGACCCACAATACCGGCCACCGCAAACGCAAGCGTCATGATCCCGTAATTCAAACTCGCATTGGTGACTCCGAACTGCTCCGTTGTAAATCCCGGAAAGACGCCTACGCAAGACCCATAACAAAGACCGATACCGGCAAGCCCCGCAAAAAAGAGGTATTGATCGCCATATTCTGCGAACGTTAAACAAAGAAGCCCTAAAGCAGAACACGTTAACGCCACAATGATGGTGTTAACGCGACCGATGGCATCTGAAATGGCCCCGGCCGTAAAACGCGCGAAAGTATTCGCAAAGGCCAAAACTGAAATAGAGAGAACAGCAACCGAAACGGATAAATTAATCTGATTTTGTGCAATTGAAACCGTTTGAGAAAACATCATCTGTGCGGCAATGGATCCCATCACGAACGTCGTAAACATCACCCAAAAGCGATGCGTTTTGAGCATCTGACGCCAATTAAGGTCACCCTTAGGCCTCACAGATTTCTTAGTATTCGTGGGCCCGACCTTAACAAAGACAATCCCGCCCCAAATCACGGCGAGGCAAATGGCGGCGTAAAGCTGAAGCGTTGCTTCAATCCCGATGGCATTACCTAACCAACTCGTCAAAATCGGAACACAAATCGAACCCATTCCATAAAAGGCAGTGACAGAACCACCGGCAAATCCTCTTCGCTCAGGAAAGAGCTTCACAGCCGTCGCAGTCGTTGAAATAACACAACAACCGCTACCGATCCCCAAGGCCACACCAAAGCCCCAAAAAAGCGTTTCTGCATTGGTACTCATGCTCATTAAGAAGTAACCCAAGGCTTCTAGCGCTCCGCCTAAAAAGAGCACCATTCTCGGCCCGAGCCGATCGGTCATGTAACCAGCCCAAATCATCGTAATGGGGCAAAGTGTGGCGGCGGTTGAAAAGATGTACGTCAGAGACGATGCGGACAAGTTTGCGGTGCCCAATTCGGCATAGTGAGCGGTGAGAAAACTCGCGTAGGCACCCCACGCATAGTAGGAGCCCAAACAAAAATTCATTAACCAAAAAATGCCAAGGTAAAACCAACGTTCTTGAAGTCGCATCACTAAGCCCTGAAAAAGAGAAAGTCCTAGATCCATCGTAGCGAAATCAAGGACTTTCAGTAATCAGGAAAACCTGTATTGCCTATTTTGTTTTGAGCTCAAATCGACGACAGAAGTATGCCGCAACCAGACCCAAAGAACTAATCATCATGGCCGCTTGGTAAGCCGTTTGATAATTGCCGTTTGTCACCGTTAATTGAATAATGTTAGGCCCAATTAAACCGGCAACAGAAAAAGCCAAGGCCAGTACACCGTAGTTCATACTCGTGTGAGAAACACCAAACTGCTCAGCGGTGTAGCTCGGAAAAACACCCACGCTTGAACCAAAGCAAGCACCGATACAAATGAGGCCTGCGAAAAAGAGCCATTGATCACCGTTTCCTGCCAAACTTAAAAGCCCCAACCCCGTAAGCGACAAACACACGGCAATCGTAATCGTATTCACGCGACCAATGCGGTCAGACAAAATCCCTGCCAAAAAACGAGCCATGGTATTGGCACAAGCCAAAACCGAAATCGATAAAACGGCAACGGGCAAAGACAAGTGAATTTGAGCTTGGGCAACCGTGACAGTTTGAGAAAAGAGCATCAAGGGCGACAATGTCACCACGACAAACAACACAAACATCGACCAAAAGCGTGCCGTTTTAATCATGCCCAACCAATTTAAGTCAGACGAATTTTCAGCACTGACCTTAGCCGTCGTGGGCTTAATGTTCACAATAAAGGCACTTGCCCAAATCACAATAAGACAGACAACAGAGAAAACGATCAAAGTCGTTGAAATCCCCATCTGCTGGGCAAAAGCATTGGCAACTGGCGCCAAACAAATGGATCCCACGCCATAAAAGGCACTGACCGAGCCACCGGCAAACCCACGCATTTCGGGGAAAAGCTTCACAGCCGTGGTTACCGTCGCAATCACGCAAGCACCCGATCCCATCCCAAGAACAATGCCATAGCCCAACAACAAAAGCGAAGGACTGCCGCTAATGGCCATCAAGAAGTAACCCAACGCCACCAAAAGGCCACCGGCAAACAAAACAATTCTTGGACCAAAGCGATCCGATAAACAACCACCCGTGATCATGGCCACAGGATTTAAAGCTGCGCCAATACTAAAGATATAGGTCAGCGAAGCAGTTGTCACCGTCGCTTGAGCAACGGTTGAATAATGTTGACTTAACCAACTTGAATAGACGCTCCACGCATAAAAGGATCCTAAACAAAAATTGATCAACCAATAAAGAAACAGATAAACCCAACGTTTCTCAAATCGCATTGTGAACTCCAACTAAAAATCACAATGACAATCTTATTGAGTTTAAAAATCGGAAAGAGTTAGTCAGTTAACTGACTTTGCGTGCAACTTATAATCGAGTAGGGGGAGATTTTCATCTCGCCCCTCTCACACCGCAATTACAGGC
>DYCH01000013.1 GCA_019418235.1 Sutterella sp. | reverse complement strand
GTCCAACTACGCATCCGCTAATTGTCCATATCACTGGAGAAGAAGCGCTTGACCATTGGGCAAAAGACATCCCTCAAAGTGCGTATGTTCTCGCCAGACGTTTCTGGCCCGGTCCTTTGACAATGATTTTGAAAAAAGCTGACCGTGTTGGAGATTGGGTCACCGGCGGACAAGATAGCGTGGGATTGCGTTGTCCTTCGCACCCCTGGGCTGTGGCTCTCATTAAAGCCTTTGCCGGCAAACACCATCGAGGAATTGCAGCCCCCTCGGCTAATACCTTCGGTCGTATTTCTCCCACATGCGCGCAACACGTACGTGACGATTTAGGAGAAAAACCCAAAGGCAAAGTTGACCTTATTCTTGATGGGGGAGACTGCGACGTGGGGGTCGAATCAACGATTATCAATTTATCGGGAGAGCGACCCGAAATTTTACGCCATGGCGCAATTACCCGACATATGTGGGAAGAAGCGCTTGGTTGCCCCATTCCTGATGGTGGCAAAAATTCTCCTCGAGCCTCTGGAACGCTAAAGAGCCATTACGCTCCGGTGACCAAAGTCATCCTCGTCGATGACATTTCGCAAGGACTAAAAGATTATGTCGGACACAAAATTGCGGTGATGGCGCCTGCGGAAAAGTTATCGGCAACACCCTCAAATGTTCTCAAATGGTTTGCCGCTGACGAAGACGCCGCTGCTTACATGCACTCGCTATACTCACGTTTACATGATCTTGATAAAGCCGGTGCCGAATTTATTCTTATTGAACGTCCGACCACAGGCGACCGTTGGGACGCTGTTCAAGATCGTCTTAGTCGCGCGGCCGCTTAACACTCGGAGGGGCAATGTCTGAGAACTTAATCCGTTTATCCAAACGTTTGAGCGATTTAGGCATCGCCTCACGACGACAAGCTGACGCATGGATTGAGAAAGGCTGGGTCAAAGTTGATGATCACATTGCTGTGTTGGGGGAAAAAGTAAGCATCTCGCAACGCATCAAAATTTCATCAAAAGCTCGTGCTGAACAGGCCCGGTTGGTGACTGTTTTAATCAACAAGCCCGTTGGATATGTGAGCGGACAAGCTGAAGACGGCTATGAACCCGCCAAAGTGCTTGTTACGCCAGAAAATCGTTGGTCGCAAGATAAC
>DYCH01000012.1 GCA_019418235.1 Sutterella sp. | reverse complement strand
CCTGATTTAGGTCCCTCGGAAAACCCTTAATTTTTGGGTTTGTCAACAGTCTGAACGCCGCATTTTGCGGCGTTCTCGTTTGATTTTCAAGAGACGTTATTGTGCTTGTTTAGCTTTTTCAGAAAGCTTCTTACAAAGACAATCTTTTTCTTCTTTTTTGTCGTGTTGGCAGCCACAACCCTCGTGCTTTTCTTCAAAGTTCCACTCCGGCTGCAACGTAACATGGTCAATATCAAAACGATCTTTCACGTTGTGGCGGATAGCATCCAAAATCAGTGGCCAACAACGATGGGACTCAATACGCACGTGGGCACAAATGGCGGAGTAACCCGGACTCATGCTCCAAACATGCAAATCGTGCACACTCACCACACCGTCAATGGCTAAAATCGCTTGACCAACATCTTCGTACTCCACGCCTTCCGGCACACCGTCTAACAGAATCGGCGTTGTTTCCTTGAGCACTCCCCAAACGGCATGAATTAATAAGAGACTGATCAAAAGCGACAAAATCGGGTCAACAATACTGGGACCACCCAAGTAAATCACTACACCAGAAGCTAAAGCCGCAACAGAACCCAACAAGTCACCCAAGACGTGAACCAATGCTGCACGGGTGTTGACGTTTTTCTTATCGCGAGACAAAGACCAAGCCACTAAAACATTAACGATCAAACCGATGCTGGCAATGATCATCACGCTTCCGCCCGAGACTTCACTCGGATTGGCTAAACGTTCGATGGCTTCGTAGCAAATCCAACCAATGACAAGCAACATCGTCAAGGCATTAATAAACGCAGCCAAGACTTCAATACGGGCGTGACCAAAAGAGTGGTGTTTATCAGCTCCTTCTCTGGCAATCCAATTGGCGATCAATGCAAATAAAAGACTGGCGGAGTCGGTTGCCATGTGGCCAGCGTCCCCAATCAAAGCCAAAGAATTACTCAATAAGCCACCCACCAATTCAACGGCAGAAAAGCCCAACGTCAATACAACAGCAAAACCCAAGACACTGGTTTTAACTTGTTGGGCTGCGTGGTTACTGAGGCTATCGCCTGTTCCATGACTTGAAAGTATTTTTTGTGTTTCTTTTAACATCTTCTTTCCTCTCATCGAAGCGAAAGTGTACTCGCTTCTCATCGTGCTGGCGAAGCAAAATTGTGTTTCCATTGATTCGGTCTAAGAGGTGCAATTGCTATAATGTTTGACAGTTTTAACGAGTGAAAAAAATATCAATGGATTGTCTGAAATTCATTGATATTGAGATTTTTGATGAGTGCAGTTTATTTTTTGATTCCCGGCTTGAGATTGCCCAATGGCAAACTCGCCGAGATGGTGGACACGATTGATTTTTCTACGTTGCTTCATTTGGGTGAAGGCGCTGAAGAAGTGCTTGAGCAAACCCTCATTAAGCATCCCCTGCTTTCCGGTGCCACGCATCTTGTTTGGCTCTGGCAAGTCATTTGTAAATCCTCCGGTATTCCTGAAACCGCTGCTTTTGAATGGGAAGCCGATGGCGGTCCCACCATGAGTACGCAGACGTGGCGCTTATGGAGTACACACGAAATTGAAGACAACGGCCAAGTTGTTACTGTCACCCCGAAAAGAGACTTAAATGGAGAAGAGCGAGACGCTCTCCACGATCAAGTTTTAGCATGCGTGCGTCAATTTGGCTTTCAACTCCAACAATGGGAAGGTCGGTGGTACCTTACCCGTAAAGACGATTGGAATGTTGCTGTTCGTCCTTGGTACGCTCAAAACCATCAACCCTTGACCTCGGATGCTTATGATGGCGATGGTGTTGAAGACTTTATTCAACTGCGTCAACAATTAGCGCAAATTCTCAAAGAAAGTTCCGTTAATCAAAAGCGACGCGATAAGGGTGAAGACACCATTGAAGGCTTTTGGCCCGATGGAGGTTCTCGTCGTCACCTCTTCAAAGCCTCAACCTTGCGCGGCGTAATGAGTAATGACTCCTTTGTCTGGGGCTGGGCTCAAAACGCAGGGTTACTGAATTTCAGAACGACGCCCGTGAAAAACGAATGGCCTGACTGCCCCGAAGGCGACTTATTAGCTGTGTTAGATGGCCTTTACGATGCCTATCGCGCTCAAGATTGGGAACGTTGGAAAAGTGAACTACCAAGTGTTTTAAACCAATTGGAACATTTAACGAAACTAGCTCAAAAACGACGTTGCCAAAAGTTAGTGATTATCGCCAGCGGTGCCGTTGACACGCATACCATCAGTGTGGATTTAGGAGTAGCCAAGGGGTTACTTGCCCGATTCAAAAAGAAAAAGCCTTTAGACCTTAACACCCTTTTGAGTGAGCAAGCATCATGACCCAATTTATTGTCCGAGATTATGCCTGCCCCATTGCTCAGAATTTAGTCGATGAGGGCTTTTCCCCTGCTCTGGCTCGTGTGCTTGCAGCCCGTGGCATCGAAACCTGCCAAGATTTAAAAGGTGATTGGAAAGGCATGTTACCGCCCAACACCTTAATGGGAACAAACGCTGCCGCCACCATATTGGCTGATGCCATTGAAGCCAAGAAGAAAATTATGGTGGTCGCTGACTTTGACTGTGACGGTGCAACGGCCTGTGCCGTAGCCGTTCGTGGTCTAAGGTCAATGGGCGCTGATGTGGATTATTTAGTACCTGATCGATTCGTTTATGGGTACGGTCTGACACCTGCTATTGTGGACTTGGCTAACGAGAAGAATCCCAAACTCATCGTTACGGTTGATAATGGCATTGCCAGTATTGAAGGTGTAAAACACGCTCGTGAACTGGGCATTGGTGTCATCATCACCGATCACCACTTACCGGGCAAAGAATTGCCTGATGCGGACTGCATCGTCAATCCCAATGCACCTCATTGCGATTTCCCGAGTAAAAATTTGGCTGGTGTCGGCGTCATGTTCTACGTCTTATTGGCGCTTCGGGCCGAAATGAGAAACCGTGGACACTTTGATGCTCAGACGCAACCGCGCCTCGATAGATTAGTGGACTTAGTTGCCTTAGGAACAGTCGCAGACGTTGTCAAGTTAGACCACAACAATCGCATTTTCGTACAACAAGGTTTGGCCAAAATTCGCACAGGCAGAACCCATCCAGGGATTAAGGCCTTATTTGAAGTGGCGGGGCGCTCGAGTGTTTGTGCCAAAGTCAAAGATTTTGGCTTTGTGATTGCGCCACGCATCAATGCTGCAGGTCGACTTGATTTGATGACAGCGGGTATTGAATGCTTAATTAGTGACGACGACAAAGTGGCGCACGATTATGCTCAGAAACTCGAAAGTTTTAATCGCGAGCGTCGTGAATTAGAGCAAGACATGCAATGGGATGCCGCATTGCTTCTTAATCAAATTGATGTTTCTAAGCGCCATACGTTAACGCTTTTTGAACCCACGTGGCATCAAGGAATTGTTGGGCTTGTCGCTAGCCGCATTAAAGACAGTAAGCATCGACCAACGATTGCATTTGCCGATGCCGGTGATGGTGAACTCAAAGGTTCTGGCCGTTCGATTGAAGGTGTCCATTTACGAGACATGCTTGATATCGTAACCAAACGATCCCCGGGTCTTATCAAAAAGTTCGGCGGACACGCCATGGCGGCGGGTCTTACCATTGATGCTACTCGTTTAGAAGAATTTAACGATGTATTTGAACAAGTCGTCACGGAGATGACCGATCAAGAGGCATTCGAACGGGTCGTTTATGTTGATGGACCACTTGCACCTCACGAAATTAATTTGGACTTGATTGAAAATATCAATGAGCAAATCTGGGGACAAGGTTTTTTACCTCCTCTTTTTGCCAATGAGTTTAAAGTTATTAATCAGACACTATTAAAGGGCGGACATCTGAAACTTCTCTTGGAAATGGATGGTGTTCGCTATACAGGGATTTTCTTCCGAAGAGCGGCGGAAATTCCCTCTCGGGCTCGACTTGCTTACCGACCGGAAATCAATGAATGGATGGGGCGCAAAAGCATTCAATTGGTCATTGAACAAATTGAAACGCAGTCGTAAGTCGAGATTGATAGGCACAGAGAAATTAAGGCATTGTTTTATGGGAGGTTTTCCGATAAAATGATGCACTTTCTCTGTATTTTTGAGGAATCGTACCGTGAATCGTAAGCCTTTTGTCGTGGCAAACTGGAAAATGAACGGGAATCTTCGAACCAATAATCAATGGATTGAAGAAGCATTACCGTCCATGGGAGGCACTCGCTTGGCTTGTGATGTCGCCGTTTGTGCTCCTAGCGTTTATTTACCGCAACTTGTTGATGGCTTTGCAAAAAGTGCCGTTATGGTTGGGGCAGAAAACTGCGCTGAGTATGAAAGTGGTGCTTACACCGGTGAAGTCTCGGCAGAAATGTTAGCGGACATCGGTTGTGATCTCGTCATTTTGGGTCACTCTGAACGTCGTACGCTTTTTGGCGAAACGGATGAAACGGTTGCCAACAAGACTCGCCTCGCTTTTATGCATGGTGTGATGCCCATTGTCTGTGTTGGCGAAACACTCGAACAAAGAGAAGCCGGTCAAACCATTGAAGTGGTGACCGCACAATTAAAAGCCGTGTTAGATACCGTCGGCATTATGCCGTTGGTTGCAGGTGCCTTAGCCTACGAACCCGTTTGGGCCATTGGTACCGGTAAGAGCGCTTCAGCTGAAGATGCTCAACAAGTTCACGAAGCTTTGCGTGCTGCTTTGGCTCAAGTCGATGAAGATGCCAGCCAACGCGTTCGAATCCTCTACGGTGGCAGTGTTAAAGCCAAAAATGCCGCAGAGCTTTTCGCACAAAAAGATATTGACGGCGCGCTCGTTGGTGGTGCATCGTTGAAAGCGGAAGATTTTTTAGCAATTTGCCAATGTGTGCAAGCTGCTTAAGTTGTTAACTAAAGGAAAGCAAATAAAATGTCGTTATTGATCTCTATCGCTATCGTGGTTCAAATCGTCTCCGCGATTGCCGTGATCATTTTGGTTTTGTTGCAACATGGTAAGGGTGCCGACCTCGGTGCTGCTTTCGGTAGCGGTGCTTCTGGCTCCATTTTCGGTGCTTCTGGTTCTGCTAACTTCTTGTCTCGTTCTACGGCTATTGCTGCAACGTTATTCTTTGTTTCTACCATCGCTTTGACGTTGGGTTCCGGTGCCTTCACCAAGCAAGCTCCTGCTAGCGGTGTTTTGAGCACGGAAACCACGCAAAACATTGACGCAGATCAAAAGAATCCGGCAGAAAATTCCCAAACGAGCCAAATTCCGCGCTAAAATGCGTTTCTCTGATTTGCTGTGATTCAGGCAGGTCAGAAAAACAATCTGCGGCCGTGGCGAAATTGGTAGACGCACCATCTTGAGGGGGTGGCGGAGCAATCCATATGAGTTCGACTCTCATCGGCCGCACCAAATTCCAAAACGCTCTGAGTGAAAACTTGGAGCGTTTTTTCGTTCGTCAAAAAATCCTTTTTTAGTATAAAATCTATGGTGCACCATGGATTTTATCCACTATAGACCATAGATTTTATCCTAACTGAGTGGCGGACTTTCTCATGACAAAACGATACACCCCCCGAACACTTGAACCCATCATCAATAAAGCTTCCGATGCATTTAAAGTGGTTATGGTTTCTGGTATGCGTCAAGTTGGGAAAAGTACGTTATTGGAGCACTTAGCTTCTAAACAAAGACAATATGTCACTTTAGACAATTCGCGACAATTGCTCTCGGCAACGGAATCCCCAGAAACCTTTTTCCGACTCAATCCAGCACCAAGCACGATTGATGAAATTCAATTAGCTCCTCAACTGTTTAGAAGTCTCAAGGAAACTGTTGATCAATCGGATCTATTTGGTCAGTATTGGATAAGTGGCTCACAACGACTTTCATTGATGGCAAAAGTCACGGAAGCGTTACCTGGGCGCCTAATCAGTTTTGATCTCTTCCCCTTTTCAATTTATGAACGAGAAGGGAAGGGGCTATTGCAAACTCCCTTTATTCCCGGAAATCTTCAAACCAATTTACCAATTCGTAGTAGCAAAGAATGCTGGGATCTAATCTTCCAAGGAGCGTGGCCTGGCGTTGTCGATAAAGACGCTCAAGTTCGAGACTGGTTCTTTGAGTCCCTTGTGAGCCTCTACCTGTCTAAAGACGTTGCAGCCTTAGCCCAAGTTGATAAAACCATACAATTTAGAAAGTTTTTAAAGGCTCTGGCCATTCGAAGCGGTCAAGAACTTCGTCTCCAACCACTAGCCGAAGCCGCTGGCGTGCAGACAACGACGATTAAACGTTGGTTAAGTATTGCTGAAGCTTCTGGACTAATCATTTTGTTACCCCCCTTCTTTTCAAACATTGATAAGCAACTAGTTAAAAGTCCAAAGGTTTACATGACTGATACTGGGTTGATTGCTCACTTATTAGGCATTCAAACGCCGGAAGAAATGCAAACTCACGCAAATCAAGGTAATTTCTTTGAAACGTTTGTTGTTATGGAAATTATTAAAAGCTGGGCTCACAACGGTAAAAAACCTGACTTCTATTTCTACCGAGACAACAAAGGCATGGAAATTGATTTGCTTATTCATACCAACGGCAAATACTACCCAGTTGAAATTAAATCCAAATCCGTGGCGGACAGTCATGATGCAAAATGGTTGACGACATTCGAAAAACAAAATCTACCTGTCGGTCAATCTGTCATCATTTGTCAAACGGATGTTCCCTACTATGTGGCCAAAAATGTTTTAGTACATAGCATTTGGGCCATTTGATGTTAAAACTGCTCTATATCGATTCGTGCAAAATTGCACTAAGCTTAGAATCGAATAATTTTTCTTTTTATGAGGTGTCCTTATGACCGTTTTATGCGAAGAAAAACTCTTACCTGGTGTGGCTCAATGGGCCGATGAATTGACGGCAATTCGTCATGATTTCCACCAACACCCTGACCTTGGATTTGACACGGAACGTACCGTCTCCAAAATCTGCGAATACCTAAAAGCTTGGGGGATTACGGACATTGATACCGAACTAGTCAAGGGTAGTGTTATTGCTACCGTTGAAGGCAACCGCCCCGGCAAAACTATCGCTGTTCGTACTGACATTGACGCTTTACCGATGAATGACGGCTCTTGCAAGCCTTGGGCCAGTCAAATCGAAGGAAAATCTCACTCTTGCGGCCATGACGGTCACATGACTTGGGTTTTGGGCGCAGCTCGTTATATCAGCTCTCACCGAGAATTCCCCGGTAAAGTCGTGTTTGTTTTCCAAGCAGCAGAAGAAACCGGTATCGGTGCCAAGACCTTGGTGGATGCCGGTTTAATTGAAAAGTACGGTATTGATGAAATCTACGGCGGTCACACAGAGCCCAACCTCGATAAGGGCGATATCGGCATGAAAGCAGGCCCCTTACAAGCCGCAGCTGACAGCGTTCAAATCATCATTAAGGGCAAAGGCACTCACGGTGGCCGTCCGCATCAAGGCATCGATACGATTCCCGTTGCCTCTCAAATTGTTATGGCTTTGCAAACCATCGTTTCTCGTAAGGTTGATCCGATTGAATGCGCCGTTGTTTCGATTTGTTCCATCAACTCCGGTCGTTTTGAAGCCTTTAATGTCGTGCCTCACCAATGCACGTTGAGCGGTACCGTTCGTACGTTCTTGCCGGAAATCCGCGATATGGTGGAAGCCAAGATTGAAAAGATTGTTAAGGGAATTGCTTTGGCCAATGATTGCGAAGTGGACTATAAGTACACGCGCTACGTGGCCTCCGTTATTAATAGTGAAGAACAAACGGAAGCTGCGATTGAGGCAACTCGCAAATTAATTGGTGACGATCACGTCAAAATCATAAAACCTTTTATGAGTTCCGAAGACTTCTCAGAATACTTGGCAAAGATCCCTGGCTCGATCATTCGTGTGGGTGTCCGTGACGAAAATCATAACGTTTCGCTTCACAACCAACAGTTTGATTTCAACGATGAGGTTTTGCCGTTGGCAGTCTCGGTTATCACCAATATGACCTTAACTCGACTTGAGCATTTGGCAAAGGTGGGCTGAACTTCTGTTTTACAGCAAGGAAACCTAAAGAATTAAGGGTTTACATTGAAACGGAATGTGACACATTCCTGTAAAATTGCCTCATCTCAAACTACTCTCTCGGAGATATTATTATGACGATTCTGAACTGGATCGCGATCGTCGTGGTAGTTTTAACCATCGTCGCTTTGGTTAAGCGCTACGAAACGCGTTTGGTCCTTTTCACGGCTGGTTTGGTCTTGTGCTGTATTTCACTCGACCCGATGAATGCCTTTAACTCCTTTGCTAAGTCCATGACCAACGGTGGCCTCATTATGGCTATTTGTGCTTCCATGGGTTTTGCTTATGTTTCTTCCTTCACGAAGTGCGACCAACACTTGGTTCAACTTCTTGCTACGCCGATTCGTGGCTTGGGCATCTTCTTGATCCCGGTTTGTACGGCTGTGACGATGGTGATTAACGTTGCTATTCCGTCTGCCTCCGGTGTGGCTGCTGCTGTGGGTTCTACGTTGATCCCGGTGATGTTGCGCGCTGGTATTAAGCCGGCTGCCGCTGCTGCTGCCGTGATGATGGGTACGTACGGTGGTGTGGTGTCCCCGGGCTCTGCACACAACGTGTACATCGCCAAGATCTCCAACATGGAAATCATGGACTTCATCGCTTTGCATACGCCGTATAGCTGCATCATCTACGCAATCGGTATCATCGGTTTGCTCCTCGTTTGCATCATGTTTGGTGACAAGGGCCAAGCTACGGACAACATCAACGTTCACGTTTCCGACAAGGTCGAAACGGTTGAAAAGCCGAACTTCATCTACGCTATGGTTCCGTTGCTCCCGATCGTGATCTTGGTTTTGGGTAACACGGTTGTTCCGCAAATCAAGATGGGCGTGGCTCAAGCCATGGTCTCCGGTGCTATCCTCTGCTTGCTCATTACCCGCGTTAACCCGCAAGACTTCTCTAAGAGCTTCTTTAACGGTCTCGGTAAGGGCTACGGCAACATCATGGGTATCATCATTGCTGCTGGCGTTTTCGCTGCCGGCTTGCGTTCTGCTGGTTTGATCGATACGTTCGTTGCCTTGTTGCGTGAATCCAATGAAATCGCCCGTTGGGGTGGTTCTCTCGGTCCGTGGATCCTCGGTGTGATCACGGGTTCCGGTGACGCTGCTACGTTCGCTTTCAATGAAGCTGTGACCCCGCACGCTGCTGACTTCGGTATGGACATTCCTCACTTGGGCGGCTTGGCCTTCTTGACCGGTGCCTTGGGTCGTACGTCCTCCCCGATCGCTGGTGCTATGGTGGTGGTTTGCGGTATTGCTATGGCTAACCCGATTGAAGTGGCTAAGCGTACGGCTATCCCCTGCTTCATCTCTGTCATTACGTTGGCATTGGTGATGGTATAGTCTTTAAGACGCCATTAGGCAATCGCCTTTTGATTGCCTAACCAAAAACAATTAAACCCGAGTTTCATTACGAAATTCGGGTTTATTTTTTACCTTAAAAAAGGGAGCAAAAAAGCCGGACAACTGCCCGGCTTCTTTGTTAGTCAACAATTAGATATTCAATTGACCGCGATAGTGCAACCACTTTTCTTCAATACGTTGACCGCATTGACGCATTGCGCTCTCGCAGATACTAATCGCTGCTGCGTACATCATGTCGCCATTCGTAGCAACCGTTAAAGCTTCTTCGGTACTCATGGACTTAAATTCCGAAACAGAACCGTCTTGATTGACAGGCTTAACACCGGCCTTCAAACGACCGTCGAAACTCAACACCACTTCGCGAACCATACCTTCGGCCACTGCAAATTCTTGAACAAAGCGAGCACCTTCGGTGATTTCCACTTCTGAAGTCGTTAAACCGGCTTCTTCATAGAGTTCACGATAAAGGGCTTGCATGGGTTGTTCACTAGCCTTAACTAAGCCACCAGCCAAACTGTCCCATTTGCCGGCGCCGATTGCCTTTTCAGGCATGCGCTTGGCTAATAAGAAAGCGCCTTGTGCATCGTAGGCATTTAAGCGAACCGACGTCGTCAATAAACCGAGAACGCGAGCTAAGTTACGAGGGGCTTGGCAATACGTACCGTCGTAGACCGACAAGCGAATATCCACCAATTCGTTGGAAACGCCTTCGGGTAACAAATTGAGCTTACCCAAAATGTCAGCGGCTTTTCTCAAAGCCAACGTACGAGAAGCTTCGGAGCCCACCGTTGCGTCGCTGAAACTTAAAACATCTGTAAGACGAAAGTCGCTCGTCGTCCCCGCAAGTTTCATAGCAATGTCTTTACGGACATAACCAATCGTTTCCTTTTTATCTGCGAAACGAATGAAACCTTCAGGCGCCGTTTGAACCACTTTTTCCTTAATCGATGAATAGACAGACATTACTTTTGCCGTATCGACCATAATGGGCTCCTTCTGAGTACTGGATAGGTAGATTCCTCCTCGATGAAAGCATCGAGGAGAACCGTTCATACCTCTAGTTTACGCTTCTGGGCGCATGTGCGGGAATAATAATACGTCGCGAATACTAGGAGCGTCAGTTAACAACATCACGAAGCGGTCGATACCGATACCGCAGCCACCGGTGGGCGGCAAACCGAATTCGAGAGCACGGATGTAGTCAGCGTCATAGTACATGGCTTCATCGTCACCATGATCCTTGGCTTCAACTTGAGCACGGAAACGAGCAGCTTGGTCTTCCGGATCGTTCAATTCAGAGAAACCGTTAGCGGTTTCACGACCGGCCATGAACAATTCAAAGCGTTCGGTCAATTCCGGATTGACGTCAGAAGCACGAGCCAACGGAGAGATTTCCACCGGATAGTCAATGATGAAGGTCGGTTGAATCAACTTGGATTCTGCAACTTCTTCAAACAAAGCCATTTCCAAAGCACCCATACCGACGTAGTCCGGTTGCGGTTCGCCCAAGCGCTTTAATTCATTGCGCAAGAAGGCTTCGTCATTTAATTGTTCTTCGGTGTATTGCGGAGCGTACTTCAAAATGGCTTGACGCGGCGTCAAACGATCAAAGGGCTTGCTGAAGTCAATGTCATGACCTTGATAATGAATCATGCTGGAGCCCGTCACGCGCTCGGCCACCGTACGCAACAAACCTTCGGTGAAGTCCATTTGATCCTTGTACGTCCAATACGTAGCATAGAATTCCATCATCGTGAATTCAGGATTGTGACGAACGGAGACACCTTCGTTACGGAAGTTACGGTTAATTTCGAAAACACGTTCAAAACCGCCCACAACCAAACGCTTCAAATAAAGTTCCGGAGCGATACGCAAGTACATATCTATGTCCAACGCATTGTGGTGCGTAATGAAGGGCTTAGCGTTAGCGCCACCCGGAATCGGGTGCAACATCGGCGTTTCCACTTCCATGAAACGATTTTCAACCATGTAGTTACGGATTTCAGAAATCGCTTGACTGCGCTTCATGAAACGATCACGACTTTCATCATTCATGATCAAGTCGAGGTAGCGTTGGCGATAGCAAATTTCTTGGTCGCTCAAGCCCTTGAACTTTTCAGCCAAAGGACGCAAAGCCTTACTCATTAAACGAAGCTTTTGAACACGAACAGACAACTCACCACGCTTGGTGCGGAAGACAATACCTTCGGCGGCCACGATGTCACCGATATCCAAGCTCTTGAAGCTTTCATAAGCTTCGTCGCCCATCTCTGCCGGGGACAAGAAGTATTGCATCGTGCCGGTGCCGTCACGCAACGTGGCAAAGGAGGCTTTACCCATAATGCGTTTGAGCATCATACGGCCGGAAACAGCCACGTGATTGGCTTGAGCTTCCAAGTCTTCTGCCGTTACATCAGCAAAACGTTCACGGATATCACCGAAAAAGTCTTTGCGAACGAAGTCATTAGGGTAAGCATGACCTTCTTCGCGCCACTTAGCGAGCTTTGCACGACGCTCTGCAATAATGTGGTTTTCGTCGTCTGCCGCAGCAGCGTTAACGATATTTTCTTCTGCCATTTTTAGCATCCTTTTTTGTAGTCTTTAGACGTTATTACACGCCTTGCTTGAGGCTAGCCTCAATGAAATCTTCCAAGTCACCATCCAACACGGCTTGCGTGTTGCCGGTTTCAACGTTTGTTCTTAAATCCTTAATGCGAGATTGGTCCAACACATAGGAGCGGATTTGATGACCCCAAGCGATATCGCTCTTGGCATCTTCCGTTTGTTGTTGAACTTCACGGCGCTTTCGCATTTCAGCTTCGTAGAGCTTGGCCTTTAATTGGGCCATAGCTTGTTCTTTGTTACGGTGTTGGCTACGGTCATTTTGGCAAACCGTCACAATCCCCGTCGGAATGTGGGTAATACGCACAGCCGATTCAGTCTTTTGGATGTGCTGACCACCGGCACCCGAAGCACGGAACACGTCAACTCGCAAGTCAGCCGGATTGATTTCCACTTCAAAGGAATCATCAATTTCCGGATAAACATACACACTCGCAAAGGAAGTGTGGCGACGGGCATTGGAGTCAAAAGGACTCTTTCGTACTAAACGATGCACACCGGTTTCCGTGCGCAACAAACCATAGGCATAGTCGCCTTGCAAATAGATGGTGCAGCCCTTAATACCGGCCACATCGCCATCTGTTTCTTCTTGCAACTCCACCGTGAAGCCTTGGCGTTCACCGTAGCGAAGGTACATGCGTTCGAGCATGCTTGCCCAGTCTTGGGCTTCCGTACCACCGGCACCGGCTTGAATTTCGATGAAGCAATTGGCGGGATCCATGGGTTGGTTAAACATACGTTGAAACTCTAATTTTTCAACGCTTTTTTCCAACGTAAAGACTTCATCCCCAACCACTTCTACGCTGGGATAGTCTTCTTCTGCCATGGAGAGTTCAAAGAGTTCGGCCGCGTCATTGACGCCGCTCGTTAATTGTTTGAATAGGCCAACCGTGCCGTCTAAACGTTTTTTCTCACGACTGACTTTTTGTGCGTTTTCAGGATCATCCCAAAGGGCGGGATTTTCCATTTCGCGATTGACTTCCTCTAATCGACGCTCTTGACGGTCGATGTCAAAGATACCCCCTCAGCTCAATCAATCGAGCTGTGAGGTCGGAAATCTTCGCCTCAATTTGATTTATACGTTCCGCTTCCATATCTCTACTATGAAGTTAAGTGGAAAAAGATTAATTATACTTTGTTTCTCAAGGGTTATTCGCAAAAATTGACCAACTTTTCGTCGGTCAATTCGCTTTTTTTGACGACCTGCCTACAAACTTTCTAGCCCATCAAGAGCATTCGCCGATTTAATTCCATCGACCCACTTTTTGGCAGGCAACTTCCAGGTCTCTTTCAATTGCTTGGCTCGGTCATACATTTCAGTCCAATCCAAGGGACAACGCTCACCGGCAAACGCCAAAACAATGCGGTTACCCTCATCAATTTCAGGCATTACCAAGACTCGACCACCAAACGCTTCTGAAATCGCTTCAAAGCTCGGTTCAAAACAGCTACCGAAAAGGTTAAAACTTGCCACACTCCCCGCTTTATTCATGGCACGGCGACACATCGTATAAAACTCAACATCGTCGTAGACGGGGCCTTCGGCATCCGCATCATAAAGGTCCACTTGCAACCAATCAGGGCTGTCATAGCCACGACGATGACCTATAAACTCTTTAGCGTCAGCCAAATGCACCGTGAGGCGATCGTCTTCTTCAGGTAACTTAAACCATTGTGAGGCAGCGGCTACCACGCGTTGCGAGACTTCAACAACGTCAACCTGAGCATCGGTGTAGCGATAACAGAATTTGGTGAGCGATGCTGCCCCTAGCCCCAATTGCAAAATGTGTTTGGGGTGCGGGTAAAACAAACCAACCGCCATCATCTGTCTCGGGTACTCCAAAACCAGCTCGTAGGGACGGTGAACTTTCATTGCCCCCTGAATCCAAGGACTGCCAAAATGAAGATAGCGAAAACCGTCTTCTTCCGAATAAAAAATCTCACCGCAAGGGTCGGTAACGTGGATGTGCTTACCCATAAAAATTCCTCAAAAACGTGCCTTAATTCTACCGTGTTGCGTTAACACGCATTGCGCTATATCAAAACATCTCAACTTTATCCAAAATATGGGTTTGCCCTTATCAAAAACCACCGAAATTTTCTTTGATATTTCTCAGTAAAAACGCTCGCTCGCATTCTTATGATTTTTCGCTTTCCCAACAAAAATAAGGAAAGCTTTATGCATAAATCCTCTTCTCCTTTAAGCGCTTTAGTGGCGATGGCCCTCATGGGGTGTTCCCCTGCCATCCTCGCTGAAGAATTTCACCATGAACTGGTTTCGACAACAGCAACCGAGCATCCGCCTCCCGGCAATATCTTTGTTGAGTTAACGGGAGATAAACACATCTTTTCTACCATTGATATTGCCAATGTGCATTTTGATGCGAAAGATAAAACCGTTGATGGTCTGAGTTTCATTAACACTGAAAACGCTGAAGTAAAGTTTTTGACTGACTTCAATTTAAATTTTTCAACCCACAATGTTGCTGACGTTTTCGGTATTGAATTCATTGAGAACAATAACGTTTCTTTTGGGAAGACTTTTTCGTTAAGTGTTGAAAACCAACTCTCTAACCCCGATACTGCCTTGAGCGGCACGATGACAACGGTGGCAATGGCATTAAATGGCACCGAACTCACCGCTTCACAATTACCCGCCAATATGCATTTGTCAGCTGTAGCCCAAACCGTACCGGGTTTGGATATTGAAATGCAGACAACTGCACTACATCTTGAAGAAAATAGCTCCTTTAACTATCAAGGCTCATTGCACCTTTCCGCTATCAACAAAAGCGATCTTGGAACCTCTTTAGGTCACGCAGCTATCGTCGAAAGAAACAGCTCATTATCCATTCATAGCACTGGCGACACGTTTATCCTTGGTGACATCGGTGTGGAAGGGAACGGCGAAGTTCATTTGAATCTTTCTAACGCCTCTGACCGCTTTACCGGCAATGCCTACGCAATGGATGGAAATAACTACAGTGGTCTTCAAAACGGACACATTGATATAACCATCGGAAATGGTGCAACGTGGCACCCAACAAAAGACAATGGTTTTGAAAGCTTCCATTGGAATAAAGGGGGAGTACTGGATATCACACTCACCGATCACATTGTTCGATTGGGATTGCCGATTCGCGAGGACAACCATCAACCATCAACCACCTATATCGAAGACGGTGCCGTGTTACGAGTTCGAATCACCGATGAAAACAGTAGTCCCACGATTGTTGATGGCAAAGAGGTCTATCTCGTTAATATCGAAAATGCTCATGCTAAACAAGATGACAACGTCCAAATCATTGTGCAAGTCATTGACGAGCGAAGTGATAAAGAAACTAGGGCGCCTTTGGCCATCCCGTTGCTTCACTATGACAAAAACACAGGTGGCGTGACACTCAAATCTGATGTCACTGAATACGAAACTGCTCTAGGTAAATTCCAGTCTTTGTCAGAATTTGGCAGTGGCTTTTCGGGTGGCTTTGTCATCAGCGATATTCGTACCGATTTGATTGCGCCGTCAAGTCTTGCCAATAACCAACTCGATACGATTTCCACCGAATTGGTTGCGGTTGAAAAAGTCGCCACTCGCATTCAGTCTCAGTTGATGGAGCGTGCTCTTCCTGGTCACAAGCGAGGTCTTTGGGTTGATCACGCCTACAGTCAAACGGATCTTTCTTTTGAAAACGATACCCGTGAGCAAGAACTTAAAATCAATGCCCTTACAATGGGTTACGACAAAGACGTAACTCTCCCCTTAATGCATGACACCTACGCAGGCTTTCTTGCCTACTATAGTCAAGGTGATGTGAAGTTTGATACAGGCAATGCAGACGTTGATCAGTACGGTTTTGGCCTTTATGCCGGAGGTTTAAGTACGGAGCGAAAATACCGACTCATTCTTCAGGCCCATTGGGGAGAAGCTAATACCGACCTAACCAGTCAAGCCTTCTTTGTTAACGGCGTAGCTCAAAAGCATCTTGGGTTTAACACGAAGACGCAAAGCTATGGTGCGGGCCTTTATATGGGTTTTGTTCAACCGCAAGAAGAACCCTCTGCTTGGTTTATCGAACCCTTCATCTCGGGCTACACCTATTGGATGGATGATCGCAAAACCAACCAAAAAGAAGGCATTGAGTTTACTGCTGAGAAAAACCACCAATCCGTCGTTAAACTCGGCACGACCTTTGCCTATCAAAGTCAAACGACGCCTGGAAATACGCTTTTCTCACAATTGGCATGGGCACACCGTTTTGGTAAGTCCATTGAAGTGATCGGTCGAGAAAATACCCAAACACAATCCTTTAAAACAGAAGATTTGCAAGAATCTTGGGGTGAGTTAACACTCGGGGGTACGTGGATGTTCAGCAAACACGGACAAGTGCAATTCCGTGGTTCTGCCGGTTACGCAAAAACCATTAAACCACGCTATGAAACGGGAATTTCGTTGAACTACGCCTTCGATTAATAGGCATCAAAAAAGGGGGTGTTGCAAAAGTCAGTTTTAAACTGAATTTTAGTGACACTCCTT
>DYCH01000011.1:717-24059 GCA_019418235.1 Sutterella sp. | reverse complement strand
CGCTTACCAACGGCTTCACAGAAGACACTCGAGCGTTTAGCGTGGAAAATTTCAATCTCACCATTATTGCCTTTTCGATTGATAAATCGGATGGCATAGGGTTGATACCCGGAGCGTTTTTCGTAGCTTAAGCAGTTAGGAATCTTGCCTGAGAACGTCTTGAGAAAGCTTTCGATGTTCTTTTGACCCGTCAAGACGTCTTTATTAGGAATGACGACTTTATCCGTGACAACTTGAAAAGTCGGGACATAGGCAACGGAGCCTTTACTGAAGCGGTAGCCGGAGGAGATGTTTTCGGCTGTTTTAGTAGGACGACTATTGTGTCCCGTTAAAAAACTTTGAATGGGTTTGCCGGAGACATCATAGGCTTTAAGTGATACCACTAAGGCATCGCGAGCGTTGCCTTCAACAGAGACACGATTTTGGTTCAATACACGAAGTCTTTGAACCGCTGATGGCTTTTGCATATGGCCGTTAACAACCACCCAATCACGGTTACCCCCGTAGCTAAATTGCTTGGGCATCCCTTGGGTAAACGACGTCCCTAATCTGTAAGTACTGCCTTGGCGTTTCCCAGCTTTGAAGTAACTCTCGTTTTTTTCATAAAAGTGATAAACACCGTCTTTGAAAACATCGAGCGTTTTTACATTGGGAATGGGTTTGGCGTTGTGGAGAACTTTGTATTCTTGGGGAGCTGCAATGACCGAAAAAGAAAGGGCGACACCGGTCAAAGCAACGGAAGTACGAACGATAAATTCGTTTAATGAGTACATGGGGGCCTCATTGGGATAAGTCTTTAAAGAGATCTTTAAATTGTACCTGCTATTGAAGCTAACAAACGAAAGCCCTGAGGCAATGTGTATCCGTTCATTTCAGAGGCTATGATTGCTTCAAGCGATCTTCTAAATAGTTTTTGTCTATTGAATTGATAAAGAACGTAAATAATCTAAGGGATAGACAGGATTTTTTGCTATTTCATTCTTAGATCTAATTCGATAATCTTTGCTTTGTTTTATCTAAGTAACAGGGGATAGTTAATGAAGAGCAAATTATTTTCACCGGTAGAAATCGGTAGCATGACGATGAAAAATCGCATCAATGTACCGCCGATGTGTATGTGGTATGCCAGAGACGGTTTTGTGACCGATTCAAATCTTCGCCACTATGCAAAACTTGCGGCTTCCGGTGTGGGAGCGATTACGATTGAGGCAACAGGTGTTTTGCCTGATGGGCGCATTTCCCCAAACTGCCTCGGTATTTGGGATGATGCTCACGCAGAAAGTCTTCGTAGCATTGTTAAGATCATTAAAGAGACGGCACCCGATATAAAGGTTATTTTGCAACTGGCTCACGCGGGACGAAAGGGCAGTTGCAATCCCTCAAATGACACGACAGTGCCAGAAGAAAATGGCGGGGGGCAAACTGTGGCTCCCAGCGCATTGACCGCTAAAGCGACATTGGCCATGCCAAGAGCCTTAGAAAACGCGGAAGTTAAGTCCTATGTGAAAGCCTTTGCCGATGCTGCTAAACGTGCTGTAGAGGTGGGTTTTGATGCGGTAGAGATTCACGCGGCTCACGGTTATTTAATCCACCAATTCTTATCACCGCTCTCAAACGTTCGTACGGATGAATACGGTGGCAGTTTAGAAAACCGCATGCGTTTTGCTAGCGAAATCATGCAAGCCGTCAAGCTTGCTGTTCCGCATGATTTCCCCGTGGGGATTCGTATTTCTGCAACCGATTGGATTGAGGGCGGCTGGACGTTAGATGACAGCATCAAGCTCATGAAAATTGCTGAGCAATTAGGCCTTGTGTTTGTCGATGTTTCAACGGGAGGGCTTTTGCCTTGTGCGATTCCTGTGACAGCTGGCTACCAACTGCCATTTGCTGCAGCAATTCGGAAAAATTGCTCAATGAAGGTTTTTGGTGTGGGATTGATTACCAACGCATTTCAAGCCGAAACGGCCTTGCAACTGGATGCTTGTGATGTCATCGATATCGGTCGGGCGATTCTTTCTGATTCCCAATGGGGATGGAACGCAGCTAAAGACTTGCACGAGTCCATCTAATACCGAAAAAGCTTGCAATAGATTTGGGAAGCCTTGGGTGAAAGCTCAAGGCTTTCTGGCTGTTGGATGGTGATAACGATAGTGGAGTGGTGGTAGGCCGTATTGGACTTGAACCAATGACCAAGGGATTATGAGTCCCCTGCTCTAACCAACTGAGCTAACGGCCCACGCGAGAACCCAAAATCTTACCATACCTTAATATGGATTGTGGGTTCTAATATCGTCTTCTTTCCAACATTCTAAAATTGCGAATGAGATTGAAAATCAATCAGTCACGCTAACTCATTGATATTTGCGAAAAAAGAAGATTAAGAGGAGAATGTAATTGGAGGGTACGATCCCTCCAACGTCTTTTGAACCTCTTTTCGATCATGCTGCCGGTATGTGACGAAAGCATTTCAAGGAGGGTGACGTGGAATCAAGTGATAAACAAGCCTTAACCGACCCGATGACTGGGGGTATGGGGCGCTGTCAATTTTTCAAACGCGTTAAAGCGTTGTTGAAATCCGATCGCCAATCATTCGCAGTAGTTGCTTTTGATATTCGAGAGTTCGCTCTCGTCAATTTGTATTTTGGGCGTACCGAAGGTAATCGCTTTTTAAAGTTTATTTACCGCACTATCCAAGAGACTTTGTCAGAAGATGAACTCTTAACTCGAGAATCGGGTGACCTGTTCTATTTGCTTCTTAAAGCGCGGGATCGAGGGGAAATATTAAAGCGTCTCGGTCATATCAGTAAAAAAGTCGATGCTCGGATTATTAAAAATAAAAAGGTTGTTCCTCATTTGATTTTGCGTTTTGGGGTGTATTTACCTGAAGACGAAACAACACCTGTTGATCACATGTTTGAGTATGCCAATGTCGCTCGCAAATACTCCACAGGGCTCAATGACTCTTGTTTCTCTGATCATCATCGAGCGACGAAAGTACTTGATGATCGCATTATGATTTCGTCTTTGATCGATGCGTTGAGCAAAGATGAGTTTGAGGTCTATTTACAACCGAAGGTTTCACTCAAAGACGGTCGCATTGTTGGCGCAGAGGCTCTTTCTCGTTGGAATCATCCTGAGCGTGGGTTGTTGCCGCCAGGGCAGTTTATTGGGCTATTGGAAAAATACCATCTTATCCATCAGTTGGACTTGCAAGTTTTTGAGTTCGTATGTCAACTCTTGAAAAAGTGGCACCAAACGGATTACCGAACATGTCCGGTTTCGGTTAACTTATCAAGACAAACCATCGTTATTCCTGGGATCTTTAGCCATTTAAAGGATCTTTGTGATCAATATGGTGTAAACCCTCAGGACATCGAATTAGAAATTACCGAAACAGACGTTATTAAAGACTTTGAGTTAACCAAGTGCATTTTAGGAAAACTCAGAAGTATTGGTTTTAAGTGCGTAGTCGACGATTTTGGTGACGGGTACTCGTCTCTGAGTTGTCTTAAAGAACTGACTGTTGATGTTATTAAGTTGGATCGAAACTTCTTTACGGGAACTGGTGAAAAAGCACAGCTCGTTTTAGAAGCAATGACGACTCTTTTAACCAAGATGAACGTACAAGTGGTAGCCGAAGGTGTTGAAACTTTAGAACAGTTAAAGTTTCTTCGTACGACCACCTGCGAACTCATTCAGGGTTATATCTTCTATAAGCCGATGCCGGTGTGTGAATTTGAGGAACTAACGTTCATCAATAATGACGTTGCCACCTTTCCAGACATGGAGTAGATCTGACGAAAAGGCCTCGCCAAGGCGAGGCCAAACCGAAAAACATTGATGATTATTTGTTTTTTGAGAGCGCCAGTTTTTCTTCAAAATCCTTCAAAGATGCTCCGACAATCTTGTGTAAGGCAATCAATGCAATCAAGTTGGGGATGGCCAAGAGACCGTTAAAGAGGTCAGCCAACGTCCATACCAAGTCCACCTTCAACATGGCGCCGATCACCAAGCAGCAGCAAACGATACAACGATAAAGGTTTAAACCGCGACCTTTAAAGAGGTAGCGCACGTTTTGTTCACTAAAGAAGTACCAACCGATGATGGTAGAGAAAGCAAAGAAGAATAAACAGACGGCCACAAAGCTCGAACCTAAGGCACCTAAGCCTACGTTATAGGCTTGTTGCGTCAATTCAATACCGGTCGTTGTGTAATCTAAGACGCCCGTCACCATAATCACCAAAACGGTAAAGGTCACAATGATTAACGTTGCAGCCACACCGAAGATGGCAACCAAACCTTGTTCGGCCGGGTGTTCAACCTTGGCAACGGCGTGAGCGTGAGGTGTCGTACCCATACCGGCTTCGTTAGAGAAAAGGCCGCGAGCCACACCGAATTGCATGGCCTTTGCCACCGTTAAACCAAGTGCACCACCGGCAACCGCTTGAGGATCAAAAGCGGCTATCAAAATCATTTCAAAAGCGGGGATGATTTGGTCGTAGTGCATGCCTAAAACGTAGGAGCCGCCTACGATGTAGATCAACGCCATAAAGGGGACGATTTTCTCCGTCACACTCGCCAGACGAGCAACGCCACCGAAAAAGACCATTGCTCCCAAAACGGCAACAACAAGACCCGTGACAAAGTGAGGAACACCGAAGGCCGTTTGCATGGCGGTACTCACGGTGTTGGATTGCACCATGTTACCCATGCAGCCCATGGCAACGATGATGGTAATAGAGAAGAAAATTGCTAAGGGTTTAAATTTCGGACCCAAACCGCGCGTAATGTAGTAAGCAGGGCCACCAACCACATGGCCGTGCTCATCGTACGTTTTGTAGGTTTGTGCCAAAACGGCTTCGGCGAAGATGGTGCCCATGCCGAAAAAGGCGGCGACCCAAAGCCAGAAAAGCGCACCGGGGCCCCCTGAGACAATGGCAGTAGCGGCACCGGCAACGTTACCTGTCCCCACTTGAGCGGCAACAGCCGTGGCCAAGGCTTGGAAAGAACTCATCCCGGACTGGTCAGCTTTCTTACCAAACAAGGAGGCTGTACCAAAGAGGTAACGAAGCGCAAAACCAAAAAGACGGACTTGGGGAAAGCGCAATTTAATCGTATAGAAAATGCCTGTACCACACAGCAAGGGAATCAAGAAAAAGACACCCCAAAGAACGCTGTTAATGCTACTGGCCCAGTGGTTAATTAAATCCATGAGGGGACTCCTTATTTTTATGTTCTATCAACCATACGTGACTGTGAGTTTTTGTAAAAGCTGATTTATAAGCAAAAAAACGTATCCCTAGGTAAAAACCCTAATTTAAATGTATTGCCGTGTGGGGAGTTTGTCTTAGAGTTATAAGAAAAAGCCCCTACGTTCTTTGTAGGGGCTCAATAAAAGTTAGAAATGTTACTTGAGGTTTTGAAGCTTCAATTTTCCTTCAAAGTCATCAAGGCAGTTGCCTACCACTTTATGGAGAGCTACTAAGGCAATCAAGTTGGGGATGACCATCAATGCATTAAAGAGGTCAGAAAGTGCCCAAACGAGATTAACGTGTAAGCAAGCCCCCATGACAAGGAAGGTGCAAACCAACAAGCGATAGGGAAGGATACCGCGGCCCTTAAAGAGGAAGCGTACGTTTTGTTCACTAAAGAAGTACCAGCTGATGATGGTGGAGTAGGCGAAGAAGAATAAGCACACTGCCACAAACTTCACGCCGAAGTTACCTAAACCGACGTTATAGGCTTGTTGCGTGAGTTCAATACCGGTAGTCTTGTAGTCCAAAACGCCCGTGACCATAATCACCAAGACCGTGAAGGTCACAATGATGAGTGTGGCAAAAATACCAAAGATGGCAAATAAACCTTGTTCAGCAGGGTGTTCGGGCTTGGCCACAGCGTGAGCGTGAGGGGTTGTACCCATACCGGCTTCGTTAGAGAAAAGCCCGCGAGCGACACCGAATTGCATGGCCTTAGCAACCGTTAAACCTAAAGCACCACCGCCCACGGCTTCCGGATTAAAGGCACCGACAAAGACCATTTCGAAAGCCGGAAGAATTTGCTCATAGTGCATCCCTAAAACGTAGGCGCCACCGATCAAATAGGTACCGGCCATAAAGGGAACAATCTTTTCTGTGACGCTTGCCAAGCGAGCAATACCGCCGAAGATAACCAAACCGGTTAAAACGGCAACACCGATGCCAGAACCCAAAAGGGGAATGTCAAAGGCTTCGAGCATGGCGTTACTGACGGTATTGGATTGCACGAGACTCCCCATACAGCCCATCGTGATGATGGCAACTGAGGAGAAAAAGAGGGCTAACGGACGCCACTTTTCACCCATACCCTTGATGATGTAGTAAGAAGGTCCGCCAACAACGTGTCCTTTATCATCAAGACCCTTGTATGTTTGAGCTAATACAGCTTCTGCAAAAATCGTGGCCATGCCAAAAAAGGCGGCGACCCAAAGCCAAAAAAGCGCACCGGGGCCACCTGAGACCAAGGCGGTGGCAGCACCTGCAACGTTACCGGTACCGACCTGAGCGGCGATGGCCGTTGCCAAGGCTTGGAAAGAACTCATGCCGGACTTATCGGCCTTTTGACCAAACAAAGAGGCCTTACCGAAGAGTAGGCGAAGCGCTAAGGGGAAGAGACGAATCTGAACAAAGCGCAACTTGAAGGTGAAGAAAATGCCCGTACCGCACAAAAGGGGAATAAGAAAAAAGACGCCCCAAAGCACACTATTGACTTCACTGACCCAGTGATTAAGCAGTTCCATATTATTTTCTTTCTATAAATTAAATGGGATTCTTCTCTTTTTACTTGAATATCAGCGATTCAGGCGCTACATTTAGTTTTTCAATTGAAAGTAATTAGTCAAAACTACTTACTTTTTTGACGATTTTCGAAAATTACTGAAGATTTATCTCTTTGAGTGTAGAAAAGGCCAACAAGATGAGAACGATTTCTGTCATTGGTTCGGGGGCTTTGGCAAGTATTTTTGCTAAAGAATTAAAGCATTTATTAAGTGACGATTATGAAATTCGTTACGTCTTTTCAAAAACGCTTTCTCACGCTCAAGCGTTAGCTGATGTGGTGGGAGCAAAGGCGACCGATCGATTCGAAGATCTTCTAGAAAATCCCTCGGACTTTGTGGTGGAATTTGCCGGTATCGGTGCCGTTAAAGCCTATGCTAAAGCGGTATTAAGTTGCCCGATGAATTTAGTGATAGCCTCGGCAGGTGCCTTGGCCGATGACGCATTTAGGGTAGAGCTTCAAACGATGGCGAAGTCCAACAATGTCAAGCTCTATGTGGCCGGAGGCGCCATCGGAGGCCTTGACTTAATGCAAACCTTTGCGTTGATGGGTAAGTGTGACACAACGATTGAAAGTACGAAAGCTCCCAAGAGTTTAAACGGCGCTCCTTACTTGGCAGGTCGTACGTTGTCCGATACGGCCATTGAGACGGTTTTTGAAGGAGGCGTTAAAGACGCGATTGCAGGCTTTCCAAAAAATGTGAACGTTGCGGTAACGGCGAGCGCTGCCAGTGATAATCCAGCAACCACTGTTAAGCTTGTGAGTACTCCCGGTGTGTCAACCAACACGCACACTATCACGCTAAAAAATGAACTGATGACAGCAACGATTCAAATTGCCTCCAAGCCCGATCCGCAAAATCCGAAGTCGAGTATCTCAACGGCTTGGAGCGTGTTGGCGCTTTTGAAAAATTTGGCTTCGCCCGTTGTTTTTTACTAAAGCGGTTTATGCCAACCGAAGAGACTTTCGGTGCGAATCGGAAGCTCTTCGGTGATAATACGAACTGTCTTTTCGTAATCTTCAATCGTTTTGGCTTTATAGATTGACTTGACAATTTTCTCTGCTCCGTCAAAGAGATTGTGTTGGAAAAACCAATACTCTTTCATGCGCATCATGGCGTTTTTCTGACTATCAAACGCACGAGCGTAGCTCTCAAATAATGCACGGCTAAACTCAATAATTTCTTCACGTGAAGCCGCTGCACCACCTTTAGCTTTTCTAAATAATGCGGGGTCGGACATCAAGGCTCGCCCCACCATAATAAGTGCCAAGTCAGGGTAGCTGTTTTGGATGTTATCCAAGTCGGTATTGGTGACAATGTCGCCGTTGTAGCCCAAGGGCATTGTCATGCGACGATAGTAATCATCAAAGATATAACGACGAACATCACCCTTGTAATGATCGGTGCGTAAACGCGGATGGATTGTCAGATGCTTCATGGGGAAGCGGTTATAGACCTCGGCAATCGCATCAAACTCATCTTCATCGGACCACCCCAGACGCGTTTTCACCGAAATATCAATCGGAAGGTCGGCTTCAAAAATGACTTCCAAAAAGCGTTCTAATTCGTGGGGAGTGCGTAAAAAACCGCTCCCTTTGCCTTTAGCAACAACGGTGCCCGCTGGGCAACCGAAATTGAGATTGACCTCATCGTAGCCCAAGTCAGCCAATGCCTTCGCTGCCCAAATAAAGTCTTCAGTGTTGCGCGTCAAAAGTTGCGGGACGGCATGAATGCCCGTGTTGACTTCCGGCGCCAATTCTCTGAGTTGCCGTTCGGTAAAGGCTGGTGTCGTCGTAGGAGACACGAAGGGCAGGTAGTAGGCATCAGCAGGGCCAAAGAGTTTGGCATGCACTTTTCTAAAAGGTGCACCTGTGAGGCCTTCCATGGGAGCGACAACGAGGAGGGGGTTGGTGGTCGTCATAAATAAGTAAAAAATCGAATAAGGCCGGGATTTTAGCAGTCTGACGAGGTTTTCAAAAGAGAACTTTTCTCTCGATAGAGCTAAAATCAAAAAATTGATTCAATTTTTACGGAATCCCTGTCGATAGGGACAAATTGCATGCCTCAAGAACATACTTTTGCTGCCTTCGGTCTTAACGATTGCATTATGCGTGCCATTGACGAAATGGGCTATGTGAAACCGACACCAATTCAGGTCTCGGCCATTCCGCTCGTTTTAGCCGGCAACGATGTAATGGGGGCTGCTCAAACGGGGACAGGGAAAACGGCAAGTTTCGGTTTACCTCTTTTAAATCGCTTGGTGCCGCAAGCCAACACCAGTATGTCGCCTGCTCGCCATCCGGTGCGTGCATTGATTTTGACACCGACGCGTGAATTGGCAGACCAAGTGCATGACAATTTGCACGCTTATGCGAAGTACTCCGGTTTAAGAACCGCTTGTGTATTCGGGGGCGTGGACATTCGTACGCAAGCCGATGCCCTGCGTCGAGGCGCAGAAGTATTGGTGGCAACGCCCGGGCGCTTGCTCGATCATATTGAGCAACGCAACACGCAATTGTCTCAAGTGGAAATCGTTGTTTTGGATGAAGCCGACCGTATGTTGGATATGGGATTTTTGCCTGATATTTCTCGCATCTTGAAGATGTTGCCGGCAAACCGTCAGAGCTTAATGTTCTCGGCCACGTTCTCGCCCGAAATTAAGTCTTTGGCAGCCAACTTCTTGCGAAGCCCTAAGTTGGTGGAAGTTGCTCGAGAAAATTCCACTGCTAAGACCATCACACAGCGCCTCTACGAAGTGCATGACTCTGAAAAGTTTGATGCATTGATGGAGTTGCTCGACGATGAACGTTGCGAAGACGCTAAAAACATTTTGGTTTTTGTGAATTCGAAGATCACCTGCCGTCGTTTGGCCCGAATGCTTGAACGCAATGGTTTTAAGGCCGATTCCATCCACGGGGACAAGACGCAAGATGAGCGTATTAAAACGCTTGAAGCCTTTAAATCGGGTGATGTGAAAGTGTTGGTGGCTACCGATGTGGCCGCCCGTGGCTTAGACATTGCCGAGCTTCCCGTTGTCATTAACTTTGATGTCCCTTTTAACGCTGAAGACTATGTACACCGTATCGGTCGTACGGGCCGTGCCGGTAGTAAAGGCTTGGCTTTGATGATCACGTGCCCGGGGGCTGATGAACGCAATGTCCAAGCCATTGAGCATTTGATTCATGAAAAGTTACCGCGTGAGCGCTTGGATATTCAACCTCGCCGTCGTCCGCAACCGGGGTTGCGTAAGACCTATGTGGCACCGCCCACCTCGCCCGTCTCCACGGATCCGTTCTTTGATCAACCGTACGTGCCCTCTCAACCGATTGCTGAAACAGAGGCTAAGCCCCGTGAGCAAATGAGTGCCAAAAACACCAAGCCTAAGGCTAAAGTTTCAGCCCTTTTAGGAGGCCTCATCCGTAAGTAATTCGGGCTAGGTTAAAAATGTTAGGCATTTGTGATGTCGGTTAAGAATCGACACACTTATGCCTCTTTTTTTGAGTAATTCTTTATACAATATTTATATCCGACTAAACATTCTTAGCCCGTTGAATGGCTCTTCTGTATCAGGGAGTTATTCTGGGTGACTTCAGGCTAGGAGTCTGTCATGCCAGAGACAAAAATTGTTAGTAGCCGTCTTGCTCGCGAGATGGCTTTGCCTTTATATGAAGGCAAGACTTTATTTACCGGTGAAGCGCGAATGGCGCACGCCGACGGTATGGCCAATATCGTACGTAGTATTCGTGATGATGAAGATTTGATTGCAGCGGCCTACCTTTTCGCAGTTCATGAGACCGTCCCCAATACAGATGAATGGTTAAAGAAAAACTTTGGTGCAACGGTGGCCGAGTTGGTCTTTGAACTTCATCGACTCATTGAAATTAACGGCAAAACTCGTTTGGTGAAAACGGGTGAAGAAGCGGCCGAAGATAAACTGTTACTTAAAGCCCAAGACGCTCTTTTGAGAAAGATGGTCTTAGCCATGTGTAAAGACCTTCGTGTCGTGATTTTGCGTTTAGCCAGTCGTCTGCAAACATTGCGTTACTTTGCCTCTCAAAAGGATCGTGCTGAAGACGCAAAACAATACGGTGCCGATACCTTGGCGCTTTATGCACCGCTAGCGAACCGTTTGGGGATTTGGCAAGTGAAGTGGGAGTTGGAAGACTTGTCCCTTCGCTTTACCAAGCCCAAAGAATATAACGAAATCGCTCAACTTTTAGATGAAAGTCGTGAAGCTCGTATTGCCTTTATGCGTGATACGGTACAAAAAATTCGTGATATGTTGGCTGAAAAGGGGATTGAAGCCGAAGTCTCTGGCCGTCCGAAACATATCTATTCCATCTACAAAAAGATGGAACGCAAGCACTTAAAGTTCAACCAACTCTATGACGTGCGCGCCTTGCGCATCATTGTGCAAACGGTTGAACAATGCTATGAAGTGCTCTCGATTGTGCATGAGAATTTTCCGGGGTTGGCAAGCGAATACGATGACTATATTTCCAACCCGAAGCCCAACGGTTATCGCTCTTTGCATACGGTGATTCTGGATAAGAAAGAGCGTCCCATCGAGATTCAAATTCGTACGCAAGCCATGCACGAATATAACGAACTCGGTGTGGCGGCTCACTGGCGCTACAAAGAGTCGGGCAATTCCAACAAAACTGGTGACAGCTCCTCTGAAGACCAAAAGGTTGCATGGTTGCGTCAACTTTTGGCTTGGAGTAGCGACGTGAAGCCTTCGGGTGAGTCAGGTGTTGTTGAGGACGATCACGTTTACGTCTTAACGCCTCAAGGCCGAGTTATCGAAATGGTAACGGGCGCAACGCCCATTGACTTTGCGTATCACTTGCACAGTGAGCTCGGTCACCGTTGTCGCGGTGCCCGCGTTAATGGCGCTTTGGTGCCTTTGAATTACAAACTCAAGACCGGCGAAACGGTTGAGATTGTGACCGCCAAGACGGGCGGCCCCAGTCGCGATTGGCTCAATAGTGAATTGGGCTTTGTGGCTACGTCTCGCGCTAAGAGCAAGATCCGTCAGTGGCTTCACGCTCAACAACTTCAAGAGCAAGTCACGCAAGGGCGCGAGCGTATTGAAAAGGAAATGGCCCGTTTGGGTAAGACGGCCTTTAAGCTCGAAGAACTCGCTAAACGCTTGGGTTATGACACCTTAGATGATTTGTTTGTGGGTGCCGCAAAGGACGAAGTGGGTCCCAAGACCATTGAAAAGGTCTTAAAACCTCAAGAAGAGGAAAAGAAGGAAGAACTCATCACGACCAAGTCCAAGGCAGAACAAGCCAAGAGTCAGGTGCTTGTGGTGGGCGTGGATTCTCTCTTGACGCAATTGGCACGTTGTTGCCATCCGGCGCCGCCTGACAAGATTATCGGTTTTGTGACGCGAGGTCGTGGTGTGACGATTCACCGTGCTGATTGCCCCAATATCCGAAACCTTGATGACAAGGGCCAAGAGCGTCTGATTGAAGTGAGTTGGGGGAATGCTCAAGGGGCTGTGTTCCCGGTTGATGTTTTGGTCATTACGAATAACCGTCCGGGGTTACTCAAAGACTTAAGCGAAATTTTCTTAAAAGAAAAGATTGCGATTGTCGGCATGAATACTCAAAACATTCGCGGTGACGTGCATATGCGCTTTAATGTGGAAGTGAGCAGCGCTCAGGCGTTAACGAAGACGCTAACGGCAATTCAAGACGTGCCGGGCGTTTATAATGCACGACGTGTTTAATTAAAAATGGACACTGGATTGATATCTGGTGTCCGATAAAGGGTTAACTAATGAGAGTTTCTGAAGGTTCCATTCGTTTGATGCGCCAAGCATTGCAATGCATCATCTACATTGGGTTAGGTCACATTGCGTTTGAAATGGTGGCCACGTTCATGACGCCGGAATATAGTCACTTGTGGTACTACGCCCTCTTGGTGCCGGGCATTTACTATGTGATTCCGATTTTGGCGTTGTTGGTGACGATTATGATTTTGGAAAAGTTTGTGAGTAAATAATCTCTCGCGAACAATTAAACAAAAATGGGATTACCTCGATGGCAATCCCATTTTTGTTGATAAAACATTATCGAATATTCAGACCGACTTGATACGCTAGGTCAAGCGAAGGGTGCTTAGCAATGTCACCGGGGCTAGTGACGCCGCCTGCGACAATCGCTTCAACCAATCGCGTTTTTTCAAAGCATTCAATCCAACCTTCAAGCCCTGCAATCGCTCGATCAAAAGCGTGATCAGACTCATCGGCCGCTGTGGCTAACAAATAGACATCACGGAATTGATACTCTTGAGGAAAGAGGGGATTGGTGCGGTCTATGAATGTCTTCATGAGCCCCGACATCTCGTAGTAGTAGATAGGAGTAGCAAACACGACGACATCTGCATGGCGCATTTGTTCAAGAATGTTAGCCACATCATCTTTGATGAGACAACGTAGCGTTTTTTGGCAAGACAAACAACCACGACAGAACTGAACCGTACGGTTAGCCAATCGAATGAGTTCGACTTCATGGCCGGCATCTCGAGCACCTTTGGCAAAGCTTTGAGCTAACTTTTCAGAGTTGCTTTCAATGCGAGCGCTTGAGGTCAAAATGAGTACTTTTTTCGACATTTAAATCATTCCTTTAAAGCAATTTGCTTGACTCTTTTGTGATTACAATTTCGCCAAGTGCCCACTCTTCATCACGGATGATCTCGCCGACTTCAGTGACTCGAATGGTACCGGAGAGTGGATTTTTGATGCTGTCAACCGCTGTCAAAATCGTTGCATCAACGTCCGACTTTTCAAATGACAAATCGGTATCAATCATTTCGCAGTCAATGAGCGTGAGGTCTTTGCAATAGCAAAGGGGTTGCGTGCCAATAATTTTGCAATTAATGAGCGTCAAGCCTTCGGAGAACCAGGCAAGGTATTCACCGCGAAGCGTGCTGTTTTTGACAGTCACATTTTTTGCGTGCCAGAACGCATCCTTGGTGGTGACTTCAGAATCTTCAATCGTAAGATTTTCGTTGTATTGGAAAGAGTATTTACCGTCAAACTTCACGTTTTTAAGCGTTAAGTTCTTTGCCTGCATCATGAAGTATTCGCTCTTGGCCGTACTGTTACTGATCACAATGTTGTTCGAAAACCATCCAAATTCAGGAGAGTCAATCGAGCAGTGATCAATCACAATGTCAGCACATTCACGTAAAGCCTTAATGCCATGGAGTTTTGTGTTGGTAATTTCAACATGATCCGTATACCAAAGTGCTGCACGGCAAAGGTTGGTCAATTCAGAATCAACGATTTTGAGACCATGGTTGTGCCAAAACGGGTAACGGAGATTGCAAAAGACGTTTTCAATCACAATGTCGCTACATTCCTTGAATGCGCTTTCGCCGTCTGCTGGGCCATCAAGGGCACCGTCTTTAAAGTGCACGCCCGTTTGACCATAAAAAGCACGTTCGGCATCATAAGTTTGTTTTTCAATGAGTTTCATTTTTGAGTTTTCCTAATTCTTAGTTTTCAACCGCGATTGTGATTTTCCCTCTGAGCTTTTCGATGTTGTCAACTCCTTCGATGACTTCTCCCAAAGAGTACAGACGATTGCCTTGACCAAAGTGGGCGTAGAACATCACAACGTTGCCCCACGGGGCGTAGTAGCAAAGACTTCCCTTTTTGGCATAGGCTTCAGAGGCTCCCGTGATGTCCAAATTCTTTTTTGGATAAAAGATTTTTTCGTTGGTACTGAAGTTTTCAACATCAACAGTTAAGGGAAGCTGAGCATAAAGCTCTTGCGCTGCTTGGGTGTCATTTAAAGCAAAGACAACAGAGGTTGAACCAGAGGAAACTCTCACTTTCATTAATTTTTCCGTAGCTGTCATTTGACTTTGTCCTATTGCGTAATGAGGAGTCAAGAGACTCAAAATCGTCAGAGCAGAACCTTGGAGAAGATGTCTTCTTTTCATATCGATCTCCTTGTGCTTTTATAGATGAAATAATTTTATGAAGAAGAAAAGCCCATTTCCAATGCTTATTTGTTTGGTTTATTTATAACAAAAAGGTATAGATTCTCAGCTCGATGCTCCGAAGGCAAACGAGGGAGAGGAAGGATCAAATTGACCTCTCCACCCCCTAGACGGTGCAGATTAGGCTAAAGCTTTTTGATAGAACGCAACAATACGTTTAAACGGGATCTTGTTCGTTGTATTGTCGTAGAGATCCGTGTGCGTAGCCCCCGGAATAATTAAAAGTTCTTTGTTATTGCCCTTGAGCTGTTTGAAGGCATCTTCGCTGAAGTAACGAGAGTGGGCCTTTTCGCCATGAATCAATAAAGCTGGGCAACGAATATCACCGGTATAGGTCAACAGCGGTGTATTCATGAATGAAAGCGCAGAAGTGGCATTCCATGCACCGTTGGAATTAATGGAGCGAGGATGGAAACCACGGGGCGTTCGATAAAATTGCCAGTATTGTTGAACAAATAACGGTTCGTTACCGGAAAGCTTTGTCGGAAGCGTTGGCGCTTCTGCATACGATTGATTGGCAAAATCAGCGGTACGTTGACGCGTTAATTCAACTTTGGCATTCCAGCGATCTTCATCGGTCATTTTGTCAAAATAGCCCAACGTATTAACACGACTCATGTTATACATTGTTGAAGTCACTACACCCTTAATACGTGGGTCGCCGGCAGCAGCATTTAATGCAAAACCACCCCAACCACAGATACCTAAGATACCGATGCGGTTAGCATCTACGCCATCAAGATTGGAGAGATAGTCAACGGCGGCGCTGAAGTCTTCCGTAGAAATGTCGGGAGAGGCAACATTGCGAGGAAAACCTCCGCTTTCCCCCGTAAAGCTCGGGTCAAAGGCAATTGTCAAAAAGCCCGCTTCAGCTAACGTATGGGCGTAAAGACCCGAGGACTGTTCTTTGACTGCGCCAAAGGGACCGCTAACAGCAATAGCGGGGAGCTTACCTTTACGATTTTTCGGACGGTAAAGGTCAGCTGCCAATGTCACGCCAAAACGCGTGTTAAAGCTAACCTTGCGATGTTCGATATTGGGGCTTAGCGGAAAAATTTTGTCCCAAACAGTGGTCATTGTCAGAGCATTCATTTCTTCCTTTCCTTTGGCAAAAGCCGGAGTCATCACACTTAACATGGTCAATGCGGAGCCTTGAAGTACTTGTCGACGATTCATGATTTTCTCCTCTTGTTAATTGAGTTGAAATCATTTTATGAAGAGATTTTTGCTATTTCAAATACTTATTTTTATCGTGATAAAATAATAAAAAAGTATGGAGAAAGTGATGGATTTGAGAGATATGAAATTTTTCTTGGCGATTGCTAGGGAAAAGAGTTTTGTTCGTGCGGCCGAATCGCTTCATCACACGCAACCCAATCTCACGAGAACCATTCGTGAGCTAGAAGAAGAGTTAGGGGGAGCACTCTTTGTCCGTTCCTCAAAAGGTGTGACCTTAACTCCTAAAGGTGAACTGCTCTACAAACGTGCACATGAAATCACTGAGTTGGTTGAAAGAACTGAGGTTGAACTCATTAATAAAACCGATGATGACATAAGCGGTCCCATTTCGATTGCTGCGGGCGAAACCGTCAATATGAGTCACATAGTGCAATGCATGCATCAGTTCCAAAACGATTATCCTGGAATTGAATTTCGTATCCATAGCGCCAATGGAGAAGAAGTTGCTAGACGCGTGGATTTGGGGTTAGCCGATATCGGTCTCGTATTTGAACCGTTTGATTTGACGCCCTATCTCAGTCGTCGTCTGCCTTGGAGCGAATATTGGGGGATTGCAGTCAGGGGCGATCATCCTTTAGCGAAGAAAACATCAGTGTCTCCTGATGATTTATCAACGTACCCTTTGATTGTGAGCGCTCAGTTTTTCAAATTTAATGCCCTGCAAAGTTGGTTTGGTAAAGAGACAGAACATCTCCATATTGCTGCCAGCTATAACCTCATTAACACTGCTTTGCAGATGGCCTCAGAAGGTATGGGGGCCTTGATGACGTTTGAAGGGTTGCTTCAAGGGCACGATGATTTAGTCTTTATTCCTTTAACCCCAAAGCTTGAAGTTTCGGCTTATTTGATTCGAAAAAAATCTCAACCATCATCGAAACCAGTACAACTCTTTTGGGATCAATTAATAGAGATCACAAAATAGAGAGCAAAAAAATGACGGTATCAGGAGCAAATCCAAATACCGTCACTTTAAATGTTAGGAAGAAAGTGTTTTCTTCCTAGAACTTTCGATTAAAGTTCGTTGACGTGATGCAAGCAGTAGAGCACGACGTCCATCGTCGGAGCGAGCGTGTCGATGTACAACGTTTCTTCCGTCGTGTGAGCACCCTTGATCGTCGGGCCTAAGCAGATCATTTGCATGCCTTCGCGCTTGGAGGAGAACCAAGAGGGTTCAAGACCAGCGTGAATGGCAACCAAACGAGCGTCAACACCGATGCTCTTATAGCCTTGGGCAGCGAGCTTCAAAAGGGGCGTGTCCGGATCGCCGTCCCAGCCCGGGTACTTACTCATCACGGTCAATTCGTAACCGTACTTACCGGATTCCTTACGGAAGTCGTCTTCTAACTTGTCAACGTCAGCGGTGACGCAAGAGCGACTACTCGTACCGACTTCACAGTTACCGTTAACCAATTGCAAAATACCCGTGTTGGAAGAGGTTTGAACCAAACCTTCAATCTTCGGGCTCATGGCCAACACACCTTGCGGCAAGTAGTTAACAAGAGCAATCAAATTGGCGGAATCTTCACCGGAAATGGCTTCTAAACCGTCAGCATCAACTTGCGTCAATTCAACCGTCATCTTTTCAAGCGGGAACTTCTCAGCGAGTTCTGCTTGAACAGTAGCGATGGCTTCACGCATTTGAGCTTCCATCTCAGCCTTCACGGCGAACGTAGCAGAGCCATTGTGTGTGATGGCGTTAAAGGCAGCGCCGGACTTCACTTCAACGAAGCGAATCTTGCCGCAGGCCGTTTGAACACGGTCGAGCATCGTCATCAAAGCCACAGAAGCGTTTAAACGATTGCGATGAATGTCCATACCGGAGTGACCGCCCAAGAGTTTGTCAACCGTCAAGCGGAACACGCGACGGCATTCGCAAACGGGCTTCGTAGCGAATTTTTGCTTCATGGAAGCGCGCAAGTTACCTGCGCAGGAGTAGCAAACTTCGTTTTCTTCTTCAAGGTCGATATTGATCAAGAATTCAGAATCAAGAGCGGCAGGATCTAGTGCGGCAGCACCGTGTAAACCCACATCTTCGTCAGCCGTAAATAAGCAGCGCAACGGGCCGTGCGGAACGTCACTCGTGGCCACTGCCAAACCGGCTGCCACACCGATGCCGTTGTCGGCACCTAAAGACGTACCGTCGGCGGTCATACGATCGCCATTGATGATGGCCGTAATACCGGTCGTTTTAAAGTCAATGTCCTTATCAGACGTGCTCACGCAGACCATGTCCATGTGGGCTTGGAGAATCACTTTGGGATAGTTCTCGTAACCTTCGGTGGCGGGGATGTCCATCCAGAAATTGCCGTAGTTGTCACGGAAGTGTTTAAAGCCGTGCTTATCAGCATAAGCTTGGAAATAAGCCAAAGCTTGTTCTGTGTGGAAACCCGGACGGGGAACCTTGCAGAATTCAAGGAATTCATTCACGGTAGCCGTCGTCAAACGATTGGCAGCGTCACTGGCCGTATCGCGCCAAACCTTGTGTTCACATTGAGATTGCATTTTGCCTCCAAAGGATCTTAGGACTAAACCAGACCTATTTTAGACGTAAATAATCTAAATAGTTTTGCTTAGTATTAATGAATTCCCTATCTTTCTGAATTAAACTGCAATCAGTGAGCGAATTCAGCTCAATCAAACCAATATTGAGGTTGATGATGGACTTAAAAGCATTCGTTGAAGCAATCAATGTTTCTCAAGGCAAGACCCCTGCACAGTTGTGTTTTACGAACGGCATCGTTGCAGACGTTTTTAGCGGTGAATTCTTAACCGATGTGGATGTGTTGGTCGATAACGGAGTGGTTGTTGATTGCGTAAAGACGGGCAGTCGTGAGGCAAAAGAGACGATTGATCTTAAAGGTGGGTATTTGCTACCGGGCTTTATTGATACGCACGTTCATATCGAATCCTCCATGTTAAGTCCTGAACGCTTCAGTGACTTAGTGGTGCCTCATGGTACAAGTGTGGTGATTGCCGATCCTCATGAAATTGCCAATGTCGCCGGCAAAGCGGGGATTGAGTACATGCTCAAAGCGGCCGAGCATACACCTTTAGACATTCGCTTTATGTTGCCTTCTTGTGTACCGGCAACACCATTTGAGAATTCCGGTGCCATTCTAAAAGCTGAAGACCTCCGTGAATTCTTCATCCCAAAGTGTTGGGACTAGCTGAAGTGATGAATATTCCTGGTGTTCTCATGGGAGACGCTGATCTTATGCAAAAGCTGATCGACGCTAAGAAGCGTGGAGTAGCTATTGACGGACACGCTCCGATGTTCTTAGGAAGTCAGTTGTCCGCTTGTGCATTGGCCGGTATCGGAAGTGACCATGAATGCTCAACGGTAGAAGAACTTCAAGAGCGAATTCGTCGAGGAATGGCCGTCAATATTCGAGAAGGGTCGGCAGCCAAGAATTTTGAAGCTTTAATTCAAGGTGTAACGGACGAAAATGCTTCGATGTGCTTTTTCTGTACCGATGATGCGAATCCGAGCGATATTCAAACGCGTGGTCACATGGAAAAGCACTTGAGGATGGCAGTGGCCGCCGGACTAAAGCCCATGACCGCTTTGCGTATGGCAACTGTCTATGCGGCACGTCACTACGGTTTACGAAAAATCGGAGCCATTGCACCGGGTTATCGTGCCGACTTTGCCATTGTGAATAACCTCAAAGACTTTAAGGTTTGTGATGTTTATCTAAAGGGTGAACACGTTGCACACAGTGGAAGTTGTTTGCGTTCTGTTGAAGTGCTTCATCAACCGACAACGGTTTTGTCGTCGGTGAAAACGGCTTCCGTTACTGAAGAATCGCTTCGTATGGAACTTAAAACATCCTCGATTCGTGTGATTGACGTATTACCTAATCAAATTCTGACCGAAAGCGGTACACAAACCATCAAGGGTGACAACCACTTCGAAGCGTCTTTAAATCCGGGGCTGGTGAAAATCGCGGTGATTGAACGACACCACGAAAAAGCTTCCATCGGTTTAGGCGTTTTGCGAGGTTACATTAAAGCAAACTCTTTGATGAAAGGGGCAATCGCTACGACCATCGCTCATGACAGTCACAATGTGGTGATTGCCGGTGGATCGGATGCTGACATGGTGCTCGCGCACGATACATTAAAAGCCATGGGTGGCGGTATGGTGGTTGTCAAAGACCACAAGGTATTGGCGACTTTTGCGCTTCCCATTGGTGGCTTAATGAGTGACGGGGAAAGTCAGGACGTTATTATCGGACAAAGTGCGCTTTACGAAACGGCGCATCAAGCTTTTGACTTTGCCGACGGTGTGGAGCCTGTGATGACTTTAGCATTCATGTCTTTGCCGGTTATTCCGCATTTGCGGGTAACCGACCGTGGCCTTTTTGATGTGGATTGTTTTGCATTCACGACATTGGATATCTAATGTCCTTTGTTTCTAATTGTGTGTAACAAGAAACAATTGACAAGAGTTCTAACAACTGTAAATGAGAAAATAAGCACTTAATCTCATACCCAAATACGGGGGGTGTTGCGAGAATGAAGGGACATAAATAATAAATTTTATAAATCCCTACATACAGGAGAAACAATGTCCCCCTCGCCGCTCATGATGGCCCTTTGGGCCGTCATCCCTTGTGCTACCTTGGCCGCACAAACTCCCTCTAATCCACAGCCAACAATTAATGCTGACAAAGGGTTTGAGTTAGCCCAAAAGAAGTTATCGAAAGTAAATGAGTCTTTCGCAACTCAAAAGGTGAACTTTGACCAACCGACAGCGATGTTTGACATGCCGGAAGAGCCCGTTGGGGTTCTTAACGGCAAGGTGACTTTGGATAAAAATCATTGGTACAAACTACAAAAGAACCGTGACTTTGTGAAGGCCGATAGCGCCGCTCAAGTTGAGCTTTCCGGTCCTTTTGCCATCCGTGTGCAAGAGAATATTGATAATGCCTTAGTCAGGACAGCAAAGAAGGGCAGTTTGACGGTCAACGTCAAAGAGCTTCAAATTCAAAATACTTCTCCTGACGGTCATGGAATTAGTCAAAATTCCAACTCTTCTAAGACGGCGATCACCACCGACAATAACCTCATAGTGGAAAGTGCACAGCATGCCGTGTTGGGTAAGGGCACAATGACGCTTGAAGCTACCAATGGCAGTATGTTATTGCTTTCAGACAAGATGAATGCCATTCAAAATGTCGGTAATTTAAGTCTTTCTGCCGGTGGTGACATCTTTATTGAATCCGCAAGCCATCCTAACGTTATCAATAATAACGGTGGTGGTGTGTTGAAAATCAAATCAGATAACGTGCTCTATATTGGCACGAAATCAACCCAAAGCAACGTACCGATGATTAACACCAATAGTGCTACGGGTGTCGTGGATTTGAAGGGAAAGGAAGTTTACCTTGAAGGTAAAAACGTGGTGCTTTCTCAAACAACGACCGAGAAACTCAGTGTCTATGGTGATGACTTTGTCCATATCCAAGGACAAATTCACGCTCAACGAGGCAATGTTTCGATTGGAACCGGTGATGAAGGCAGTGTTGTTGTGGATGGCAATATTTACGGTGATAACCAAGCTGACTCCAAAGTCGAGATCAATTTCGGTGCGAATGGTGGATTCAAGGGCCACGCCCACGCTATATCTAATGAATTAAGAAACAATGATTCTGTAGGAGCCGTTGATTTAATCTTTGGCAAAGGCAGCGCATGGACAATGACCAAAGATTCCTCTGTTACCTATTTGACGATTAGAGAAGCTTTGGTGGACTTAAGTGGCGGTAAAGACACGAAAGACTACCAAACATTAGCGGTTAACTATCTTTCGGGTGACAACGGTCAGTTTGTGTTCCGAACGGACGTTGGTGCGAAGAAAAATGATCGTTTGTTGGTCAAAGATGGCAATGGTAAGCATACGGTTTATGTGAAATCCTCAGGCAGTGGTAATGGTGAAGAGAGTGGCACCTTAATTCAAACGGCACAAGGAACAACGCTTTTTGAATTGGCTGAAACCTCTAAGGGGCGTGTTATTGATGAAGGGCTCTATCTCTATGAATTGGCTTCTCGCCAAGGAACGAAAGGGGTGGAGTGGTATTTAAACCCAAAGGCAGCTCCTGCTCCGGAACCCGAGCCCGAACCGCAACCGACACCGACGCCCGATCCTGCACCAAGCCCGCAGCCCACTCCGACGCCGACACCAAGTCCGGAGCCGGCACCGGAGCCTACGCCTACACCGAGTCCGGAACCTGCTCCCGGCCCCGCTCCGACACCGCAACCCGAACCGATTTTGAGCCCTTCAGCCGAACTCGTCACAAGCCTTTCAGGTTTAGGCGCTCAAACTGCGATTTGGGAGACGCAACTCACAGACCTTAGAAAGCGTTTAGGAGAAGTGCGTTACGGCGCAAAAGACGGTTTGTGGATTCGTGCCTTGAGTCAAAAAGACCGTGTATCGGGTGTGGGGCGTAATGCCGTTTCACAAAAGCTGCATGGCTTTAACCTCGGGGTTGACCGCATTGTGAGTCAGAGCACGAACGAAACGTGGATCGTGGGTGGCAACATTAAGTACGTTGAATCTGATCAAAAAACTAAAACAAGTGTTCAGGGGCAAGGTGACTTAAACACTTACGGTGCAAGTCTTTATGCGACCTACACAGATGAGGCCGGGCAATACGCTGACTTTGTTTTAGGGTTAGACCGATTTGATGAAGACTTAAAGACGAGAATGTTAGACGGCACTTTAACGAAGGGAAACTTTAAGTCCATGGGGTTAGGAGCTTCCATTGAAGTCGGTCAACGTTTTGCTTCTTACCACACCAATCTCAACGGCAATCCCGTTCAAGATCAATGGTTCGTAGAGCCTCAAGCCCAATTGAGCTATTACTGGTTAAACGGCAAGTCCTATCACTTGGATAATGGCATGCGTGTTTCTCAAAAGGATATGGATAGCCTAGTGGGGCGTTTGGGTGTCGTGATGGGCAAGAAGTGGTCCTACAGCACAGCTAACGATCTGACAGATAACCGTTTCTTCCAACTCTATGCCACAGGTGGCCTCAAGCATGAATTCTTGGGCGATCAACGCATTCGTGTCAATGACGTTAGGTTCTCTCACACCCTTGACGGTACTCGCTGGTACTACGGGATGGGGTTGGATTGGAACCTTGCAAAAGATTTGAATGGTTTTATGCAGGTTGAACGCGAAAAGGGCGATCAATATGAAAAAGATTATCAAATGTCTGTCGGCGTGAAGTGGAGCTTTTAAGGTGAACTCGCGAGGATAGAAAAAGAG
>DYCH01000011.1:0-707 GCA_019418235.1 Sutterella sp. | reverse complement strand
TAGGTGTTTCGATGAACGGGACTGAAATTTCAGTCCCGTTCATCGAAACACCTACTCGAAATTACTTCGTCATCTCAAGCAAAGTCTTGTGCGGCACTTCTTGGTGACGTTGGGCAAACGTTTCTTCCCAACGAGCGACTTGATAGCGCACTTGGTTCGGAGCCGTACCGCCTACGTGATCACGAGCAGCGACACAGGCTTCGAGCTTCAAAGCCTTTTCGTAGACGTCTTCTTCGATCAAGGTGGAGAAGCCTTGCAAGTCAGCCAACGAGAGGTCAGCCAAGTCGCAGTTGCGGTCTTGTGCCAAACGAACAACGCTACCGACGACATCGTGAGCTTCACGGAAGGGCAAACCCTTCTTCGTGAGATAGTCGGCCAAGTCTGTAGCAGCGGGGTAGCCGGCTTGAGCAGCACGAAGCATTTCTTCACGATTGGGTTCAACGCCCGGCATCATTTCGATAAAGGCACGCAACGTGTCCTTCACCGTATCCAAAGCGTCAAAAACCGGTTCCTTGTCTTCTTGCGTGTCCTTAGCGTAGGCCAAGGGCAAACCCTTCATCAAAAGGGTTAAGCTCATCAAGTCACCTGCCACACGACCGGCTTTACCGCGAGCGGTTTCAGCCACGTCAGGGTTCTTCTTTTGCGGCATGATGGAGGAGCCCGTCGTGAACTTGTCGGGCAACATCATGAACTTAAAGCGTTGGCAC
>DYCH01000010.1 GCA_019418235.1 Sutterella sp. | reverse complement strand
AATCAGATTTTAAAAAATGAGAATCAAAATTCCGAATCTACGACCTTATTTCAAGGATACTATGCCCCTCAAAAAAAGAGGTGCAAGAGACTCAGTTTGAATGTGATATTGTATTTGTTACTAACCACCAATAAAATGTAACATGTAACTGGTTACAAGTTGTACACAATATTTGAGAAAGTCAGTCATTTTTAACTTAATATTTGGAGAAAATATGACAAAGCCTATTTCCTTGTACTATTGCAAAGGTTTAGATAATTTTGGTGATGAGCTATCAGTTTATATTGTGGAAAAACTTTCTCAAAAATCAACTGTCTTCGCAAATTCGACAGATGATGGGAAATTAGTTGCTATTGGATCCTTACTGACGTACGATGTAATTCACTCTGATAGTGTCATTTGGGGAACTGGCACCCTTACAAAAAACGCAGTCAAACTTTTCCCTAAAGTATTCCCATTGACTCGCTCACTTCCTGCCTTAGCCCGTCGTTTAAAAGAATCTAATAAAAATGTTGCTAGTATTCGTGCAGTGAGAGGACCTTTAACTCGCAAGGCGTTAATAGATGCCGGGATCCCGTGCCCAGAAATTTATGGTGATCCTGCGATTGTTATGCCCCGCATATATCACCCCAAGCCTAGAACAAAATCCAAAGTAGGGCTGATTTTGCATTATTCTCAAGAACATTTATTTGAGCAAAGAGCACTCAATGAAATCGGGGGGGGGGCTTTTTAGATTAATATCTATTAAAAGGCAAGGTAACGAACAGCTTGAATCTTTTATTGATGAAGTATGCTCTTGTGAAAGAATCTTTTCGACTTCTCTTCATGGTCTCATAATTGCCCAAACATATGGAATCCCTGCTCAATGGGTGAGAGCAAAGGGAACTGCAATTCATTCTGATGAAACACATAAATTTATCGATTATTTTTTAGGCGTTGGACTGCCACCACAGACTCCACTTTTTATCGACCTAAAAAATATAGACATACAAACCCTTTCTGAAATCGAAATTAAAGATTCTCAAATCGACAATTCAGTAGTTGATGCCATCCTATCTGCGTTTCCCCAATAAGATATAGCAAATACGTTCGATTTGTACATTTCTTTAAAAATAAGATATTGGTTCACTAACTACCTTATATTTTTAAAAGGTACTGAAATTGTCATTTTATTTCTGAGACGATAGCACCTTTAAATACTTTAAAAATGCAGTAAAGCATCCTATAGATATGTGAACAAAACCAGAGAAACCATCCAGAAATCCCAATTTAAAAATATAAAATTTAATAAATCTTATTGTAGGACTCAACAATATTTGAAAATAAGTTACCTGTCGACCACTTTTTATTATTTCTTGGGATTGAATCTCTGTGTAATTATTTTGCTTTTCAATATAGTGAAAAATACTTTCTCCGGACTCATGCATTAAATCCCCTGAAAGCGTACCTACTCTCAAATCCTCCTCAATTCCAATAACTTTTTCATGAACCATATCCGGTGTCCATCTAGCTTTTCTCTTATCGAATAAACGTAAACTCCAATCAGGATATCCTTCTCCATGCTTCAAAAATCGTCCTAAAAATTTATTGCTTCTTGGAAACTTATAGGCATCAAACTCAATAGGGTTCTTAAAAATGTCTTGTATCGATTTTGAAAGTTCCTCAGATAAGAACTCATCTGCATCTAAACACAGTACCCAATCAGTTGGTGCTTGCATTACTGCAAATTGCTTCTGAGGACCAAAACCCAACCAATCTTGATGAATTACCGCAGCTCCATAATATTGAGCAATTTCTACAGTTCGATCTTCACTACCTGAGTCAACAACCACAATATTTGGAATCCAATTTCCTGTCTTTAGGCATTTTTCTAAAGACCTCTCTGCGTTTTTGGTAATAATTACTAAAGTCAGAGAATAAGTCGCTTCCATTATTACGAAACCTTATTAAATATAGAAATTTTAATATTTAAACTTTAGACGCAAAGAAAGGGAGATTCTTTAATTACTATCAACGCACAAACGTCTTAATAGTCTTTCCCACTTTTCCCACACTACATCGGCAGTATAGCCTTTCATAGATTTTGTTGCATTCATCCCCATTTGTTTTCTCAAATCTTCATCTTTCATCAACTCTGCTAATTTATTTGCAATATCATCTGGTGTGTCTTGACATAAAAAACCATTAACATGATCTTGAATAAGTGTATTAACACTAGGGCATGACTTACACCCTACTACTGGCAAGCCCATTGACATCGCCTCTCCCAGTGCAAGAGAAAATCCTTCTGTGGATGATGGAAAGCCAAAAATAGAGGCTCGTTTTAACTCTTTCGCAATATTGTTTGTAGTTTGACAAAGCACTACCCGACTATGCAAGTGATTCTTTTCAATTAAATCCTCTATTTCTCTCGTATACGTTGAATCAAAATGCGTCTCTCCCCAAATCTCTAGTTTCCATTCTGGGAAGAGATTTTTTAATTGATTGAAAGCTTCTATCAATAAATGTTGACGTTTTTGAACCCTGTCCAACCTCCCCACATTAATAATTAGAGGCCTATCTAAGGGAGCGTTATATGAATACTGAGGAACAACATTGGGAATGCACACAACATCCATAGGAGATAATCTCGCGAACACTTGTTGGACATATTCTGGCATTAGTACTTGTATGACACTTTTTTCAAGTGATGATTTGTATAAATCAAATTCAGCACTCGTAAAATATCCCTCGGGATCCCCATGAAGCATTGTTACAACAGGAACCGAAACTCCTATAACGTCTAACAACATATACGTCGTTTCTTGTTGGAAAGAAACTATGACATCAGGCTTAAAAACTTCTATTTCCTTTGATATGGATGCACTCTTCCCTCTCATTGCCAATTTTGCTCGGGCAATTTTTCGATCTTTTTTTGAGCTAATATAGGTTGTGCACAATTTAAAAACGGCACTATTATGCAAAACTCTTTCAGAGAAAGACTGTCCGCAATTACAATATCCAACCAACGGATCCATATAGAACAAGGGAGTTCCTGATTTAACATCATGGGTTATCGCTTTGACACTATGTCCCCGACTAACTAGAGCATTTGCCAAATCAAAAAAAACTTTTTCTGTTCCGCCTCTAGCATTATTAACGCGCCATAAATTAATAAGTGCAACTTTCATGCGTTTCTCGACTCAATATTGTTGTTTAAATCGATAAATCAGATAAAAAACTGATAATATTTTTCATTATAACGCTCTGGTTGTAGGCTTAATAATGTCAACTGGTTTATAAAATTCTTTTTAACCGATTCGATTAAGCTCACTTAACCATTAATTATCGAGAACTAAAATGCTTTTATCACCTACTCAGTCCTCAACTCCCAAAATTTCCATCATCGTTGCTGTTTATAACTCTCTTCCTTACCTTGAACGCTGTTTAAAAAGTTTGAAAACTCAAACAGAGTTATCTGCAGAATTCATTATTGTCAACGATGGTAGCACTGATGGTTCTAGTGATCTTTGTGATAAATATGCTAGTCAGGATAATCGTTTTAAAGTGTTTCACCATAAAGAAAATCGAGGTCTTTTAGCTGCTCGGAAAACTGGAATTTTAGAAGCTTCCTCTTATATCTGTACATTTCTTGATGGCGATGATTATCTTTCTACTCCAAACGTAGCTGCTACGCTCATAGATGTTATGGAGAACGAAAATGTTGACATTGTGCGATTCAGTCATGAACTAGTAGGTGGTTCTTCTCGCGACAGACGAAATATGGGAAAATGGCTTCAAATACGGGGGGGGCATGAAATGCAGACATCTCTTGACATACTTCGAAAGCAATTTTCCAGACAACCCGATATGAGTTGGAATTTTGTGATGAGATGCTATAAAACAAATATCGTTAAAAAACTGTTGACTTTTATTCCCGATACCCACTTAGTCTGTGCAGAAGACGCATTCCTCTCCTTTCTTATAGCCTGCCATTGCACGAGTTTTAAGTTTGTTAATACTGAACCTATGTACACTTATCGATTAAACTCAGGCGTTACCACAGGTCAAATTACTCTTGAAAAATTTATCGCCCTTACAAAAGAATTGCAAATTATTCAATGGTTGAATAGTTTTTTAATTCAAGGTCAATTTTCTGATGACTATTTCATTTATCTCAATGATTTAAAATCTCGACTAATTCGAGATTTAATCTCTAAGTGGTGGTCATTACCTACAAAAAACCGAGTAACTGCAACTCAACATCTATTATCTTATGGTTTTCAGGATGAAATATTATCGACAGTTAAAGAGCGTTTGACCAAGCAACAAGCAGAGGTGTTAACCAACATCATTGCATCAGTTCCTTTGCCTGAATTAGATAATCACTCATACTTTTTTGAGTCATTACATAACAAATCCAAAACAAGAATCGCTGACAAATTTTCTCGGTTGATAAAAAATTCTTTCCATAACCTTTTACATGACAAAAACAATGACAGTATTTCTCATTAACTTGGATAGATCTAATGATCGATTGATATCCATTACAGAATCGCTTAATCATTTATCAATTTCATTTGATCGAGTATCGGCTGTTGATGCTAACCTGATTTCCCCTGAAGAGTTGTACTCATGTGTTCACACTCCTAGTCTCAATTACCCTAGAGTTTTGACCAAAGGTGAAATTGCGTGCTTTAAAAGTCACCAAATTTGTTGGCAAAAACTCGTTAATTCAAATGATGATTGGGCGATTATTCTTGAAGATAATTGTGAATTTGCAAAAGCTTCAAAAGAGTATCTGAATTCGTTAGATTGGATTCCTAGTAACTGTGAATTAATCCATCTTTCATATACAGTGAATAAATTGTTTTATCAAGATGAAATAAAACTGCAGGATAACAACTCTCTTATTAGAACAGAATGCTCTTCCCCTATGGGTACATCTGCGTACGCAATTTCTCGAAATGCTGCCCAACGAGCACTAGAGCTATCCCAAACGATTTCAGAACCTGTGGATAATTTTTTATTTGGAATGTTTTCAGATTTCGCCAAAGAGGTTCCATGCTGGAGAACAAAGGTTTGTGCTATTAGACGCGCAGATGTTACAACTGTAATCACAGGCCGAGTACGAGAGAAGTCTGCCAGTAAACATTCCTCTCTAATCGCTTTCCATCCGCTAAGGCTTCTTCAAAAAATTCGAATTTCTATACGACGCCATCAACTTAGAAAAATCCACCAGATTTGGGAAAACCAATAACACTGTATGACTTGACCATTTCTTAGCCTGAGTTTGTCATAAAAACTCAGGCTAAGAAGAAAACTAGCGCAATTTGAAATTAGTTCTCGCTAAGAGTTTGGAGACTCACTAATTGTGCATACTTTCCACCAATCTCTAACAGCTCCTTATGAGTTCCGGTTTCCAAAACATATCCGTCTTCCATCACAACAATCTTATCGGCAGACTCAATCGTTGACAGTCGGTGCGCCACTGTAAATGTTGTCTTGCCCTCACAAAGCTTTTCCAAAGCAATCTTGATGTGATTTTCACTTTCACTATCAAGCGCACTTGTTGCTTCATCCAAAATCAAAATCTTGGCATTTTTTAAAATCGCTTGTGCAATTGAAATGCGTTGTTTTTGACCGCCAGAAAGCTGATTTCCACCTTCTCCGACCGGTGTATCTAACCCTTGAGGTAAAGAGGCAATTACTTCCTTTAAAGCAGCAGCTTCGAGAGCCTCTTGAATTTGCTCTTCTGATACATTTTCTAAACCATAGGTTAAATTGGCTCGAATCGTATCATCAAACAAATAGACGCTTTGTGTCACAACGGCAATCTGTTCACGCAATGAAGCTCTTGTGTACTTGGTATAGTCAACACCATCAACCAAAATTTTCCCAGAAGTTGGTTCCCAAAATCTCGGAATCATATTGATAATTGAGGTCTTACCCGAACCAGACGCTCCCACCAAGGCAATGTGTTGCCCAGGCTTCACATCAAGACAGAAATCTGACACTGCATCATTTGTCGTTTCTGGATAACGCAACGTCACATGATCAAAGGTCACAGCGCCTTGACAGTTGTCGATCATCTTTGTTCCTGTTTCTTCTTCAACATCCTTATCCATCATTTGGAAGATGCTTTCAGCTGCTGCGTCCATTGTCGCAAACGTGGCATTAAGACCTGAGAGGTGATTTAAAGGGGCTCTCATCAAAAGCATTGCGGACAAGAAGGTAATAAATTCGCCAATCGTGATAATGCCTTGTTGCGCTTGGAAAAGTGCAAAGCCTACTACAATCGCAACACCAATCATCGAAACCGCTTGTGTCAGTGGCGTTGCCGAGGCTTTCAATCGCACCAGATGCAATTGCTCTTTATGAAGCTTGTCATTGACGGCATCAAAGTTACTTTGCTCCAATGCATAGGTTGCATTCGTTTTAATGAGTGATTGAGCATTGAATGCATCCTGCACTTCACCAACCAACTCCGCCAAGGTTTTTTGATTGGTCGAAACAACGCGTCTAGAGCGCTTGGAAATGTACTTTAAAATCGCAACAAATAATGGAGCGATGACAACCATGACCAAAGATAATTGCCAGTTGTGATAAATCAGAACTCCGATCAAGCCAATAATCTGGAGACTGTCTTTAACAATCATCACACAAGAACTTGTCACTCCTGCCAATGCAAAATTAGCTTCGTTCATGAACTTTGTTCCAATTTGAGCACTGGTATATGCTTGATACTGATAGGCTGGCCAACGAATCAACTTGTCGAACATCTCTGTTCGGATTTGAATCAATGCTTTTTGAGTGGCAATCCCCAATAAATAACTACTTAGGTAGTTACTCAAACCAAAAACCAAGGAAACACCGATCAAAGCGGCAGGAGCAGCCAAAACTACCCAACCTTCTTTTTGGTAAAAACCAAGGTCCGTTAATTTCCCCAAAAGCGTAGCAATAACAGAGGAAACCCCGGCTGAGATCACCAAGAAGATGCCCGCTAAAATCAGCAGGAATACGTAAGGCGTTACATACTTAAAGAGCCTCACCAATTGAGGACTGATTAAAGGCTTCTTACTCATCATCACTCCTCAATCTTGGCTAAAGTTTGAAGTTTCACAAGGTTGGCATAGTCGCCATCCTTTGCCATCAATTCAGTATGTGTGCCAATTTCTTTGATGACACCTGCATTCATGACAACAATTCGATCGGCGTTTTTAATGGTGGACAAGCGGTGCGCCACTGTAAAGCAGGTACGCCCCACCATCAATTTTTCAATAGCTACTTGGATATGATGTTCACTTTCACTATCCAAGGCACTGGTTGCTTCGTCCAAAATCAAAATGGGAGCATCCTTCAACAACGCTCTAGCAATGCTCAAGCGTTGCTTTTGGCCTCCAGACAACTTACTTCCTGCTTCACCCACAACCGTTTCTAACCCTTCAGGCAAACTAGCTACAAAATCTGACAAGGCTGCCATTTCAAGAGCTTGTGTAATACGTTCTTCTGAGACCTCTCCCAAGCCGTAAGTTAAGTTATAACGAATCGTATCGTTAAACAAAAAGACATTTTGAGAAACAATCGCAATACCATGTCGCAATGAATCCAGTTTTAATTGCGTGTAATCGTGACCGTCCACCGTAATCTGACCATCCGTGGGAAGCCAGAATCGCGGGATCATATTAATCAGCGTTGTTTTCCCTGAACCCGATGCACCCACCAAAGCGATATGTTCGCCTGCCGTAACGTTCAAATTGAAATGTTGAACTGCGGGAACATCTCGTCCCGGATAGGTTAAAGAGACGTCTTTAAATTCAATGTTGCCTTTAATCTTTTCAAGAACAATCTCACCATCGTCCTTTTCTTCAACCGCATCAATGATTTCAAAAATACCATTCGTTGCCACCGACATCATGACTAACGTCGTATTCATATTGGCGATGTTTCTCAAAGGAGGAACCAACAGCAAAAGCGCCGTCAAAAAGGTAATGAAACCACCCAACGTCATCAAACCCGCTTGCACCTGAATCATCGCAACGGTCATCACCCCCGCCACGGCAATCATGGCCACCACTTGCGTTAATGGGTCGCCTAAAGATCCAATTGCGATCATCTTTAATGCTAATTTTTTAATGATGCGATTTAATTGATTGAACTTCTTATTGGCGCCATCGTAGTTGTTGTAGAGCTTAATTAAGTTTTGGGCGTGATAGCCTTCTTGGGCCTCCACCATCAAGTGAGCAATGGAGCGCTGACTACTTGCCATCACTTCTTTCATCAATTGTGCAATTTTCTTTAAAACCCAATAAATCGCAGGTCCTAATACCAAAATAATCAAGGACAATTGCCAACTGTGATAGATCAAGGTTAAAACCAAAGCCATCACTTGAATAATGTCTCGGAAAAGACGGATAGCGTAGCGAGCTGCATTGGTCATCATCGCGTTGGCTTCCATCACAAACCTCGTTGACAGAAGACCACAACTATTTTGAATGTAGCCAAATGCTGGCCAACGCATGATTTTGGCAAACATCTCAGAGCGAATGGTGGCCAATGTTCTCTGGCTAACAATGGCTAACAAGTAGCCACTTCCGAACATGCTTCCACCGTGCAAAATTGCTACACCAATTAAACCTAAAGGAGCAGCATAAATGACCCAACTTTCTTTTTGGTAAAAACCGATATCAGTTAAATTACCCAAAAGCGAAGCCAACATGGATGATGTTGCACCGGACAACACCATAAAGAGAAGCGCGAAAACCATCTTCCACTTTTCTTTTTTCATGTAGCCAATAAATCGCAGGACGTTTTTGTCCATTGACTTTGCCAATAAACTTTTTAAGCCCATACAACTTCTCCCAGTTCACAATCCCTTTTCAAGATGGACTCTAAGGGGCTCTTTTTAATTTTCATCTTTTTTACCAACTTGTTGATAGACCCATTGCTCGCACTGCATTTTAAGTTTTTCAGCAAAGGGGATGTGTTTATTATTGTTAACAACCATCCCCCTGTCATCCAACGTTACGTTAATATCTAACTCGCCATTCCTAATCCACACATGATTTAGGAAAACATCAAGTCCTTGATATCTTAAAGAATCATAGTTTTTAACCACCAAAATAACTGGTGTTCCTAAAGCTATACAGGGAAGTGCAGCATGAATTCTGGACGTAATAACGAGTTTTGCCTTCGCATAACGTCTGAGTAACTTTTCTGCCTCATCAAATCGCTGTTGATGAGTAAGACTTAGCGGAAACAAATGAGTCACACACTCGGTAGGCTCTTGACGGTATTGTTCTAAAATCTTCAATAATTCTTTACGAACACGAAGTCTCTTGAACCAACGCTTTAATGGGAAATAATCTTGATCTGGTTTAACTAACCAATCAACATCACTATAAATTACTCCAGACCGCTCCCCATCATATTTATATTCTTTATCCAAAGTCGTGGTCAAACATGAAGAAAAGTAAGCTCTGATTCCTCGTGACTCAAGAAATTCTAATGTTGATAAATCTCTACAACCAATTGGCTCAATGTTCTTAAGAGATTTTAAACAGGGACCGTCACTCAGTTCTTTCGCATTAGAAATATGAACGCTTACTGGAAGACAGCTTGAATTAAAAATATGTCTACTATCATCTAAGTAATACCAACCATTGACGATGAGTTTGTAGTCATCAGCTATCTTAGCAAGACTGTCTCGATCAAAAGTTTTATCAATCACAGTCAAATACTGTTTTGCAGCTAACGATTGAATGTAATCCCCAATATTTACTTCGTTAGGCGCATAATCAGCATAATGCTCATAGTCATAATGAAGAAGTCCGAATGTCATACAATAACCTTTTCAACCGTCAAACTATAACAAATTCAACATAACATCACCTGTTCAACATCAACAATATCACCGTTAATGAGCGTCCGAGGAGAGCCCTGGTTTTAACATTTTGAAATTCAGCACTTCCTTATAACCCAGTACTTGAACATCATCTGGTTTTTCAGTCAAAAAATGATTTGACAGTGGTGTTAAATTGGTTTTTATTCCTAACCATGATGGATAGTAGTCAAAAAAATTATTAGCAGATCTTAAGGCATTTACTGATTGAATTGTTTTCATATCTGACGATGTCAGTACAAAAGGTACCCTGTAAGACGTTTGAACGTCTTCATCTCGTAATACTTCATACTTTGGTGCCTTACCGATAAAATTCATACCATGGTCTGAAAAATAAATCATTGAAAACGTTTGATTAGACAAGTAGCTATAAACAGTTTTCAAGAAATTATCAGTCTTATGAACCGACGATGCATAGCAGTCAATTGTCTTACCCGCTCCAGTTTCAATCGTTAAGCCCCAGTTTTTAACTCGGTTGCATGCATTTTCATGACTACCATACAGATGGATGACAATTAATTTGCGTCCAGGTTCTTTCACTGCACGCTCGATCATCGGTAATAAGTCAAAATCATCCTTTTTAGTAAAGAACTTTTCATCTGCAAAATTTGCAACTTGACTGATAATTCCATTACCAGTAAATCCCTGACAAGATATCCAAAATGTTTTCAAACCTGCCTTTTTTGCCAAAGAAATAATATTGTTTTGAACCTCAAATTTTCCATCATCACCCTTTTTAGCTATAGAAGGCGGTACAGCAAGAGCCGTATTGACCCCTGAGGCTACATAATTCTTAAAGTAAATTTTTGGAATGCTATCTAAAAACGGAGTTGTTGGATGTTTATAGCCATGCAGTGACATAAAATCAGATCGCATTGACTCACCAATGACCAAAACATAAGTGTCATATTGCTTATCCGTTTTACCTAAAATTTCCCAATCGGGTTCAGGGAAAGTATTGGCAGATAGAAGCTTATATTCCGTTTTTATTTCAACAAATGAATTCCAATGATTAAGCCCTAATCCCAACACTAAAACTACTAAACAAATCCACTTTTTCATCCTATTTAATGACGCATTTGTCTTAAAAGATTTCCAAAAAACAAATGTCAAAATCACCAAAACTGCAATAGAAATGAAAACAAAACGAATAGGTAATACTGAGATGAAGTCCAAGGTCTCAGTTGTGTTGGTCGAAACCAAGACATCCAAAATAACTGGTGTCAGTAAGCCCCCCTTGGTCACTAAAGTCACTGGCAGAAAAATAGCAAAGAATGCCGAAAATCCATATACCCAACGAGAGTCTATCTTTTGGGAAGAAAAATACCCAAATACCCCAATCAATAACAATGAATCAATTGCATTCATTCGTCCAAACAGAACCATTTGGAAAATGGCTGCTGACAAAATCGTAAAAACCGCATTCCATTTATAGCGATTAGCAATCTGAATACCTTGTTTAAATTGACTCACCACTTAAACTACCTCTTACTTCTTCTTTTCCACCAAACTCACAGAAATTCCTTCAATTTCCCGAGCAGCATCCATAAACGCTTGGTTCACCTCAACGTCCATTTCGTGCGGTAACAAGAAGGATCCCATCTGATCACCCTTCTTCACGCGAATGGCCACCCGACAAGCGCAATCGGATGACGTTGCAGCAAACTCTCCTAAGAACGTCTTTAAGACCTCAAAGTCAAAGTTCATATCTTCAACGTCAATAGCTACTGTCACATGCGACTTGGCATTTAAATTCGCTGGTGCCGTGATCAAGCGTGCCGTAATCGAGACGCCAGAGGGCGAGAACTTATCATCTCTCACCTGACCCTTCACGTACACCAACTCATCCGTTTTCACGTAATTGCGGAAAATCTTCCAATCGTCCCCAAAGCAATTGACAGAAATCGTCTTTGTTCCGTCATCGAGCCAAAAGCTCCCCATCAATCGCCCTTCTTTATTAAAGGTTGACTTAATATTGGACGCAACACCTGCGGCTAACACACTCGGCCCCCGACGCTTCACATCTCGCTGTTGAGGACGCAAATTGACTAAAGGCGTAGGTTTTTCTTTCGACGCTTCTTCTTCAAAGGCTCCATAGAAGTGACCACGGAAAACGCACCCCATCACATCACGTTCGCCTTTGAGGACCTTAAAAGGACTCCAAGGTTGGGCTTCAATGTAATCTGGCAACACGTCTTCAATCACGTCACCGAATAAACTCGATTGGCCTTCGTTAGACGATTCACTTTCCCCCAATGCCAAGGCGTTATCGACGTTCGCAGCCAGCTTTGCGCGATTGGGTTCAATCGAATCAAAGACACCGGCACAAATGAAGCTATGTAACGTGCGCTTGGAGAAGAAAGAGCGATCCACGCGCTTAACAAAGTCATAGAGGTCTTTAAAGGGGCCGTTGGCTTTACGTTCTTTGACAATTGCTTCTGCCGTATCTTTAGGAACTCCCTTAATGCCCCCAAGACCATAACGAATCTCATCAAACGCAGTCGGCACGAATTCCCATTCGCTCTTATTGATGTCAGGTGACAAGACTGAAATGTTGTTCGCAAAACAGTCTTCAATCAAGTGCTTTAACTTTTCACCCGAATCCATCACCAAGCACATGTTGGCTGCATAGAAAGGTGCCGGATAGTGGCACTTCAAATAAGCCGTTTGATAAGCCACATAAGCATAAGCACAGGCGTGAGACTTATTAAAGCCGTAACCCGCAAACTTTTCCATCAAGTCAAAAAGGTCACCGGCCTTATCCTCTTCCATTCCCCGTTCAACGGCACCTTTAACAAAGATGACACGTTGACGTTTCATCTCATCGACTTGCTTTTTACCCATGGCACGACGCAAAAGGTCTGCGCCACCGAGTGAGTAACCACCAATGATCTGCGCCACACGCATCACCTGTTCTTGGTACACCATGATGCCGTAGGTTTCAGAAAGCACGGGTTCCAAACGCGGATCCGGGTAATGCACTTCTTTTTCACCGTGCTTACAGGCAATGTATTCCGGAATCAAGTCCATCGGACCCGGACGATACAAGGCGTTCAAAGCAATCAAGTCTTCCAAGCGGTCAGGACGCGCATTTTTCAATAGCGTTCTCATCCCATCGGATTCAAACTGAAAAACTGCTGCGGTATTACCCTTTTGGAAAAGCTCGTACGTCGGTTTGTCGTCAATCGGGATTTCTTCGAGCTTTAACGTATTTTTCGGATCCAACATACGGATAAAACGCATGGCAAATTCCAAAATCGTTAAAGTCGTCAATCCCAAAAAGTCGAACTTCACCAAACCCACATTTTCAACGTCTTTTTTATCAAACTGACTAATAACGTTATCGGGGTTTTCGTCGGCAGAATACAAAGGACAGAAGTCTGTTAACTTCCCAGGAGCAATCAAAACGCCACCCGCGTGCATGCCTAAGTTTCTCACCAAACCTTCTAAGGGAAGCGCTTGGTTAACAAGCATCTTCACGCTTTCATCGCGCTCAATGAGTTCCTTTAAATCGGGCACCGTTTCAACAGCGTCCGCCAAAGAAACGTTCTTTCCGGGAATCGCAGGAATCAAGCGAGAGACTTGGTCACACAAACCATAACCCATGCCCAAAACACGCCCCACATCACGCACAACGCCCTTGGCCCCCATCGTACCGAAAGTGGCAATTTGGCTTACAGCATCGTCGCCATAGCGCTCTTTCACGTAGTTAATCGTGCGCTGACGGTTGTACTGACAGAAGTCAATATCGAAGTCAGGCATGGAGACACGTTCCGGATTTAAGAAACGTTCGAAAAGTAAGTCGTACTTCAACGGATCCATGTCCGTAATACGAAGTGAGTAAGCCACTAAACTACCGGCACCCGAACCACGGCCCGGCCCCACTGCCACTCCGTTTTGCTTGGACCAGTTAATAAAGTCCTGCACGATCAAGAAGTAACCGGGGAACCCCATGCGTTTGATGATGTCCAATTCAAAGTGCAAACGCTCTAAGTAGCGAGGACGCTCTTTATCACGCTCGGCTTCATCGGGATACAAAAACGCTAAACGCGCCTCTAACCCTTCGTGCGACAACTGATCAATGTAGTCGTCTAACGACATGCCGTCAGGCGTCGGAAAGAGCGGTAATTGCGGTTTACTTAAAACATTTTCTAAGTTACAGCGCTTAGCGACTTCCACAGTATTGGCAATGGCCGCAGGAATGTCCGAAAAGAGATCAATCATCTCCTCTGGGCTCTTTAAGTACTGCTCTTTCGTGTAGTCTTTCGTACGGTTTTTATCGGCTAACACTTCACCGCGCGCAATGCACACACGAATTTCATGCGCATTAAAGTCTTCAGGCTTTAAAAACTGAACGGGATGCGTAGCGATAACAGGAATGTCAAACTTTTCCGCTATCGTCACAAAGTGGCGGACCGTCGCTTCATCGTGAGGGCGTCCTGCACGTTGAAGTTCCAAATAAAAGCGATCCCCCCAAGCGGCCTTCATCTGCTTGGCTAACGCATAGGCCTCATCTTGCTTTTCTGACAATAAAAGCGTTGCAAGTTGCCCTTCTGGGCCACCCGAAGTAATGATTAAACCTTCGTTACTTTCAAGCAACCATTGAAGTTTCGTTTCGCCTCGCCCCATGTATTGGTTTTTTAACCATGCACGGGATAAAAGTTCACAAAGCGTTAAATACCCTGTTTTGTTTTGACACAAAACTGCCAAACGAAACGGCTTATCACGATCGGCTTCGTTTTCAATGACAAGATCACAACCCAAAATCGGCTTTAAGCCCGCTTTACGTGCGTGCGTATAGAAAATCAAACCGCCGAAAATATTGTTGAAGTCCGTTAAGCCCAAGGCGCCCACGCCTTGTTCCTTAACGGCTTTAATGGCGGAGTCCAATCGCACGGTACTGTCCGTGACGGAGAACTCCGAGTGCATTCTGAGGTGAACAAACTGAGGTTGCATTGAAAAGCCTGAATTCGATAATAGAATTTAACGTTTTAAAGCTTTAATTTTAGCGGTCTTTGATTATCATTGAGGGATTATTTGAGGAAATTGTTATGACCAATCCGTTATTAAATATTACCGATCTTGTGGATTTCGCTTCTGTTCGCCCCGAGCACGTCATGCCCGGCATGAAAACACTCATTGCTGAAGCTCAAGCCGCACTTGATAAAGTCACGCTTTCGGAGACACCCGCCACATGGGAAGACGTGATCGAACCCTTGGAAGAAAAGACCTTGGCCCTTTCTCGCGCTTGGGGCGTTGTCGCTCACTTAATGAGTGTTGTGGATACGCCAGAGCTTCGCGAAGCTTATAACGAAACATTGCCCGTTGTCACACAATTTTGGATTGGTCTGTCGCAAAGCTCGTTGTCTGAAAAATACAAAGCGATTAAAGCTTCTCCTAATTTTGCGAAACTTACGCCCACTCGCCAACGCATCATCAATGAAGAATTGATTGACTTTAAGTTAGCGGGCGCTTTCTTACCAGAAAAAGAAAAAGCAGAACTTAAAACTGTCAAAGAAACCTTGGCGCAAACGAGTCAAAAGTTCTCTGAAAATCTTTTAGACGCCACCAATGCCTACGGCTTATTAGTGGAAGACAAAAAAGACTTGGAAGGCATCCCTGAAGACGACATTGCCTCTTTTAAAGAAACCGCTCAAAGCGAAAACCGCGAAGGCTACAAAATTACTCTTCAAGTCCCTCATTACTTAGCAGTCTTGCAATACGCCCAAAATCGTCAACTTCGAGAAACGCTTTATCACGCTTATGTCACACGCGCCTCTGAACTCGACTTTGATGGCAAATTTAACAATAACGACGTGATGACGAAGATTCTTCAACTTCGTAGTGAAGAAAGTCGTCTCTTGGGTTATCAAAACTACGGTGAAGTCTCGCTTGCCACCAAGATGGCGAAGTCGCCTAAAGAAGTCGTGGATTTCTTATCCGACCTTGCCCGTCGCTCTTTAGCGCAAGCGCATGCGGATATGGATGAAGTGAAAGCCTTTGCTAAAGAAAAACTTGGCATTGACGATCCGCAAAGTTGGGATTTGCCCTACGCCAGTGAAAAACTTCGCGAAGAACGTTACGCCTTCTCTGACCAAGAAGTAAAGCAATACTTCACGCTCCCCGCTGTCTTTAAAGGTCTTTTTGGTTTAGTGCATACGCTTTTTGGCATCCGCATCGAAGAAGACACGGCAAGCGTTTGGCACTCCGATGTGAAGTTTTTCAAAATCGTAAATGCTCAAGGCGAAAAGATTGCTCAGTTCTACATGGATCTTTATGCTCGCCCGAGCAAACGTGGTGGCGCATGGATGGACAATGACCGTACGCGCCATCGTGAAAATGGGGTTCTTCAAACGCCTATCGCCTACCTTGTTTGCAATTTCGCCAAGCCTGTTGCCGACAAACCTGCGCTTTTAACACACGATGACGTTTTAACGCTTTTCCATGAGTTTGGTCACGGCTTACATCACATGCTCACGCGAGTAGAAGATTCTGCCGCAAGCGGTATTAACGGTGTTGAATGGGATGCCGTTGAGTGTCCGAGTCAATTCATGGAAAACTTTGCTTGGGATTGGACGGTGCTTCAAAACTTAACAGCTCATGTCCAAACCGGTCGTCCCTTGCCTCGTGAACTCTACGACAAGATGATTGCTGCAAAGAATTTCCAAAGTGCCATGGCCATGGTACGTCAATTGGAGTTTGGCCTCTTTGACATGCTTTTGCATACCGAGTTTGATGCTCAAAAAGACAGTATTCAAGCGTTACTCAAACACGTTCGTGATAATGTCGCTGTCACCAAGCAACCGGAATACAATCGCTTCCCCAATTCCTTTAGTCACATCTTTGCTGGTGGCTATGCTGCCGGCTACTACAGCTACAAATGGGCAGAAGTGATGAGCGCCGATGCGTTCTCTTTATTTGAAGAAACCGGAGTTCTTAATCCGCAAACGGGTAAAAAGTGGCTCGATGAAGTGCTCTCGGTCGGTAGTTCCCGTCCGGCCCTCGATTCCTTTGTTGCCTTCCGCGGTCGTGCTCCGCAAATTGATGCTTTGTTGCGTCATTCCGGCATTAAAGAAGCAAAGTAGTTCGAAAGTAAAAATGAAAAAAAGGGAAAACATCATGAAGCTTGCCACTTGGAACGTGAACTCATTGAAAGTGCGTCTCCCGCACGTCATGCAATGGTTAGAAACCTCGCAAACGGACATTTTGTGTTTGCAAGAACTCAAAATCACCGATGATGTTTTCCCCGTTAATGAACTTGTCATGATGGGTTACGGCGCCATCTTTGCCGGCCAAAAAACGTATAACGGTGTTGCGATTCTCTATCGTCAAGATACTGTTGAAGCACCCACTGACATCCAAATCAACCTTCCTGACTTCACCGACGAACAAAAGCGTCTTGTTGCCGGCACCTTTGAAACCGAAGCGGGAGTCATTCGTACGATTTGCGGTTATTTCCCCAACGGCGCTGAAGTCGGTTGCGACAAATATGCTTATAAACTTGCGTGGCTCGCCAAACTTCAATCGTTTGTTAAAGAGGAACTTGGCAAACACGCTCAACTTGCTCTTTTAGGTGACTACAACATCGCCCCTGACGATCGAGACGTCTGGAACCCCAAAGCTTGGGAAGGCAACATCTTAGTCTCTCCTGCCGAACGCGCCGCCTTTCAAGGTTTGCTTCAATTAGGTTTAAGTGACTCATTCCGACTTTTTGATCAACCCGAAGGGCTTTACTCTTGGTGGGACTATCGAATGTTAGGTTTTCAAAAGAATCACGGCATGCGTATCGACCATATTTTGGTGAGCGACGCTTTAAAGACGAAAGTGAAAAGTGCTCAAATCGATAAAGCGCCCCGCAAATGGGAAAAACCGAGTGATCATACGCCTTATCTCATTGAGCTCTAAACAATTTCCTTTACAGGCGCTTTAAGCGGAATACTGCTCGAGCGCCTTTTTTGCTTCAGTTTCAATAAAGTCAAACACAACGTCATCGACTCGGTCTACATAACGCTTACGAAGATTTTTCGAAACAACACCATTTAAGTCCAAACAACCGTTGATTAAGTGGTGCAAAATAGTTTCTCTCACATCATAACGATCGTTCACGGCTCGACGAACTGCATCGAAACACATCAAATAATTCACTTCATGACGCAAGTGAGTATTTAATGCTTCTTCCGCCATCTCAAGACCAAACTCTGCGCATTGTGTTGCATCCCAATAGCGATAGATTGCGTCGCTGCCGTTAAATCGGAAATCATAGTCATGTCCAGCAATCCACTGCACAGACCATAAAGCTCGAGCAGGTTTAGAAAACGCTTGCAATGCTGCCAAATACTTTGCTTCAGATGCTTTCATCGCCACAGAAACCGGCAAAAGTTGTCCTTTTTGCATTTGTCCTGATAGGCAAAGTTGTTGGTGGAAAAGAAAACGTGAAAGTCGACCGTTGCCGTCCATGAAGGGATGCAAGAACACAAAGCCAAAAGACGTCACCGATGCAGCAATTACCGGGTGAATTTGTTTTGGAAGTGTATTTGCCATTCGTAAGAACGCCTCCATCAAATCTTCCAAATCATCCGGACTCGGAGGAACATAAGAAACACCAATAGCACCTCGACCACCATTGGATAACCAGTTTTGTTCCGTACGATAAGAAAAAGCCATATCATACGAACTGGAAATGACTTGATTTTGAAGTTCGCACAGATATTCTTCTGATAGTTCAACGTTTTCGTGAGCGTGTTGCAAAAGCTTAACAAAACGCTCTGATTTGCTCATATCCGCTTTCTCTCCTTCTATTGCATAACTGCTCTCTGTTTCACTTAAATAAGCCCACTGCAGAGCACGATCTGCATTCACGTCCCCGATTTTGGATAAATAGTCTCGTACTCGATCCAGCACATTATCTGCAAGACCCTCTTTAATTTTTTCAGTCTTTTCAACAATCGGACAGTAGTTCAAATTCCCCAATCCGTTGAAAATAACACGCCATTTTGTATTTTTGATTTCTTGCCCGGTTACATAGCGATCTTCGTCAAACAACTTGACGTAACGAGTATTCAAAGGAACCTCAACGGAAAGCTCTTTTTGATTGAAAAACTCCCATAAAAAACCTAACTTTCGATGATAGACACCAGACAACTTAGTTGAAATAGAGTTCAACAAAGACTCTTCACTAATATGACGTAACGCTTCAGACAAAATTTGAAGGTTAATCCCTTCGTGCTTTAAAGCAAAAAGAACATGACCAACAAGATCATCGGGAGATAAACGATATCGAATTGGCACCAATAACAGCGTGTCTTTATGAATTAAACGACTCACCGCAGTGCTGAGTTCAGAAGTGATTTTAGGCTCAAAAACCGGCAATTGGAGCTCAGACTTCAAAAAGCCATACCCAATTTTTTTATCATTTGATTGAGAATCTGAAAAAAAAGTCATGGAGCACCATAAAAAACTATCAATTTTGAAAAATCACTAGTATTTTATGTCATTTTTAAGAAAAACTGAAAAATTTTATGCAGTTTTTCAAAATTTACAAATTTTTCTATCAATTCTTCAAAAATCACGAAAAAAAGTACGCACCCACCCAAAAAAAGTATCAATTTCCCCAAAACACCCAATTTTTTGCAGGATTTTCCTTCACATAATCCACAAAAATCAGTCAATTCTCACCGTGTTGTAATGCTGATGAATGTTTTTAACCGCAATCACCAAGTCTCTCACCCCATAGCACGTCATGAAAAACGCACTCACAGGAATTGCCGCATAACAAACCTTCACTTGCATCCAAGGAATGGATTGCATATACGCTTGTGACTTAAAGACCCAAATCCAGCCGTAGTAGCAAATGACAGCATACGTAATGAGTTCAATCACGCACACGATGATGCGTGCGACGTGACCCGTCATCCCCGTCATGCGTTCGGTTAAGACTTCCACCACAAAGTGATTGCGTGTGCGAACGAGTTCTTGCGCCCCTAAGAAAATCATCCAAACCAAAAAGAGCTGAATCCAATCGTCCGTTTGCGTAAAGTTATAAACGGGAACAAAACGCACAAAGACGTTGAGTAAAAACATCACCACAATGGCAGCAAGCGAAAAAACGCATAAGGCACGAGCGACTTTACTCACCAATGCATCCAATTTGAGTAATACGTTCATCTCTGCTTACCCCACAATACCTGCCAAACTCAACGACAATTCCGGAATGAATGCCACGGCCAATGCCATCACAATCATGAGTAACACGTAGCCTAGACTGTCTTTGGCGATGTTCATCACCTTTTCACCTGTAATGCTCGCCATCACATAAAGATTCAGTCCCACAGGCGGTGTTAAGACGCCTACTGCCAACGCAATGCACATCACCACGCCTAACTGCACAATGTCATAACCAAAACTCTTTGCAATGGGTACAAAAATCGGCACCGTGATCAATAAAATTGCCGTGCCTTCCATAAAGCACCCCATGATCACCAAAATGCCGATAATGAGCATTAAAACAAGGGCCATGGAACTAAAGTTCGTCGTCATAAACGCAATGGCTTGTTGCGGAATGCGCGTGTACAAAAGAACATATTGGAAAAAGCCAGCAGTGGCAATCACAAACATCACTTTTGAAGTCTGCTCAACCGTATCCCACAAAATTTGAGGAATGTCTTTCCAGCGAATTGTCCTAAAGACAAAAATCCCCAAAATGAACACGTAAAAAGACGCAACTGCGGCGGCTTCCGTTGCCGTAAATAACCCCGCAAACATCCCGCCAATCACAATCACGGGTGTCAAAAGCGCCCAAATCGCATCTTTAAAAGCTTGCCAACGTTCTCCCCACACGGAGCGCTCGGTCTTAGCGTACCCTCTGCGATAGCAGATGTAAGAGGACCACATCATGAACATGACGCCTAACAAAACACCAGGCACCGCTCCCGCAGCAAATAACGCATTGACACTCGTTTGCGTGAGCCCTGCGTACAAAATCAAGGTAATACTCGGGGGAATAATCGGCCCTAAGGCGCCACCCGCCGCAATCGTCGCACAGCTAAAAGAGCGGCTGTAACCGGACTTGGTCATTTCTGCGATTGCAATCATGCCAATGCCAGCTGCGCATGCCGCAGCAGACCCAGACATCGCCGCCATCACGATACAGGCCACAATCGCGGCATTAGATAAACCACCCCAACGATGCCCCAAACAAACGCGACCAAAACCAAAAAGACTTTTTGAGATTCCCCCCACGGACATTAAGTTGCCCATGAGTAAGAAAAAAGGAATGGACATCAAGGTGATGCCCGAGACTTGGGAGAACATCCGTTGCGCGACAAGGAAAAGTCGTGCGGGATCGCCCCCGGCAAATAAAAAGGTAGCAATTGAGGCAAATCCCATCGTGACAGCGGTCGTTACCCCCAAAAGGAGCAATACCAATACCGCCGCAAAGATCATGAACATAATCATGAGAAGTGCCTCAATCCTTTTAAAAATTTAAATTAACGTGCTTTATTCACAGCGTCTAACAATTCTTGCATGGCGTCAGCGCCCGCCAATTCCCCCACCTTCTTATAAGCCGGTTTCATCTTTTCAACGAAAGACGCGCGGTCAGGATAGGTCACATTCATGCCCTTGGCTTGGAGTTGCTTCACAACCTTGGCTTCGCCATTAGAAATTAAATCACGCGTTAAGTTTTGAGCGTTAATGGCTTCTTCCTTCACGATCTTTTGATGCTCGGCGCTCATGCCGTCAAAGGTCGTTTTATTCACTAACAACACTTGGCAGTCAAAGTAGTGATTGGTCATCGCCAATTGATCTTGCGTTTCAAATAAAGAGTCCGCCAAAATCGTAAAGACCGGATTTTCTTCACCAACGACCACGCCTTGCTTTAAAGACGTGTAGAGCTCAGAGTAAGCAATGCGTTGGGTATTAGCACCCACTGCGTCAAAGGCAGCCAATAAGCCCGTGGAAGGCGGAACACGGATCTTTAAACCCTTCAAATCGTCTGCTTTATTAACCACGACACCCTTCGTGGTCGTTTGACGGAAACCGTAGTCAAACATGGATAAGCCTAAAGCGTCGTGCTCTTTTAAAGCGTCATTCATCCAACCCATCACGAAACTGTCAATCGTCTTATGAGCGTGAGCGTAGTTTTCAAATAAGAAGGGGGCCGTCATCGCATTGAGCTTTTTCGAATACATGGCCATGTTGCCCAACGACACCACGGCCATATCCAATGCGCCTAACGTAATTTGTTCAGCCAATGCCGGTTGATCGCCCAATTCACCGGAAGGATAGACTTCAACCTTAACTTGCCCCTTGGTGCGCTTTTGTACATTTTCAGCAAAAAGTAATGCTGCTTGATGGTGAGCGTGGGAAGTGGCCGCCGTATGCGCTAAACGCAAAGTCGTATCTGCAAAAGAGGATGTTGCAAAGGAGCAAACCGCAATTGCGCCCGAACAAAGCGCAGTCAAAACTTTTTTCATAGGAAAACTCTTAAAGGAAATGAATAAAACGTCCACAAAGGACGAATACAGGTAAGATTTTACAGAAGATTTTCGATCTACTCAGAAATGCTTAATGCCTTCTGCTTCCGGAAGCACGTTTTCTTAATGCAATGTCTTGAAGATCACGTCCCAACGGATCGTTTTTCGCCAACAATTCAATATCATCGGCCAACTGTAACGCATACAAGACTCGCAAATAGGTACCCATTGCCACGGTAGGCATCCCCTTTTCCACTTTAGAGACTGTCAAGACAGAGCACTGAGCGCGATCAGCGATTTGCTCAATCGTTAAATTTCTTCTCAAGCGTGCCGCTTTAATTTGTTCACCCGTGATTTGGAGTTTCTTTGCAATCGCTCGAGGAAGGTGCGTTGACATTGTTTGTTTAGACATTATTAAATAAGTGTTATTTGAATTAATCTTCATTTAATTATAGTTTATTGAATAGCTCTCATCGACAATAATCAATTCTATCTTTGCCCTTTTTTCTATCCTGATTTAAACTGAATTGATTAAGACTCACAATAAGACCGAAGTCCATCTTCACACAAAATACCTATGTTAAGTTCATTACTTTTGCGTCAAGCTGTCGCGGATTGGAAAAATTCTGATGGCGTCAAAGCCGTTACCGTTTCAGATATCTCCGGCCACTTTCCTGTCTCTGACATTCAAAACACATTGATCGAGTCACTATCTGAGATTGATGCCATCATTGCTAATGGTAGGATCACCAAAAAAGATCCCGGTACTTTAGCCTCTATCGTGGAGTTATCCGGTCACACGATTTTCATGAAACGTGTCAACCACCGAACGAAGAAACCTCATCACTTGCTTCGCTATGTGTTGCTCCCCTCTCGTGGCTACACCAATGAAGTCGCAGCCCTTCGTTTAGCCCAACACGGCATTCCCACGCCTCGCATTTTCGGCGCTGCAGAGCGTCATGAAAAGGGGATTTTGGTTCACAGTTTCATTTTTGCGGAACCCATTGCCAACGCTATCGAAGTTGCTGATTTTTTAAGTCAGAATTTAGGTGCTCCCTCCCAGATGCGTTCTCTTTTGCATCGTTTGGGTGCCTTTACGAAGCAAATTCATGATGCCGGTCTCTATCACGGCGACCTTAAACTCAATAACCTTTACTTTAAAGACGATGAACTGGGGGTTTGGGACTTGGACGGCATTCGACTCTTTAAAAATCGCCCCTCTCGCAAGTACATTGAGCGTGATTTAGGTCGTGCCATTTCAAGTTTTGCCCAATCAATTGACAATAATCCCGCTTTAACACAAACCGATATTGCCATCACGGACATCATGAAAGCGTTTTGCGAAGGATACGCCGATCAAGACATCAATACCGATCGAATTTTTGAAGATATTAAAACGTATTGGTTTAAACACACGACGCTTAAACACTTTGTGGTTCGCTAACCAACCGCCATTAAAAACAATCCCTAATGCGTTGATTTTTAAAGCATTAGGGATTTTCATTGGTTTATTAAAAAGTGTTTACTTCACATTTTTAATGCTATTGAAGATGTGATTTTGATAGCTCTTTAATAACGTCTTATCTTCAGCGTCCATATAAAGCCCATCGGCCTTTTTGCGCATCGTCACGTTTGCCGCATAAAAAGGCGTTAAGGGAAGATTCATCTCTTCGAGCAACATACCGCCCAAGAAAACAATGTCCGTGACCTTGTGAGTCTCTGAGATCTTGTCTTTCTTGTTATTTTGAAGAGAGAAGAACGTCAAATACTCTCCCGATGAAACATCCGTTCGGTAAGGCGCATGTTTCTTAATGCTCGGTTGATGGTCACCGAAGCGCATAAAGATCGTGGCCTTTTCGCGTTGATCCACCCAAGCTTCAAATTCTGTAATGGCGTTTGAAGCTTCCACTAAACGCGCAATGTAGTTTTCGTACGAATAGAGCGCATCTTGAGACACTTTCACTTTGTCTGCTGCTTTTAACGTCATCCCCTTTTCATCTTCTGCCGGATAGGGACCGTGCTCATTCATCGTCAAGGAATAGACAAAGGTCGGTTGCGTTTGAGCTTCTAAATACTTACGAATCATGGGCATGAGTTCAGCAGACTTCACCGTCCAAATATTGCGACGCCCTTCACCGGGATAGCCCAATTCCGTTAAGTGAATGATTTCATCCGCGCCCAATGCGCGATACGCTTTACCGGAGTTATAAGCCCCTTCCGTAAAAGGCGTGATCACCACCACTTTATAGCCCGCAGCTTTTGCACGCTTAAAAAGCGAATCCTGAACATGGAAAACCGCTTGGTAGAAAACGGCACCGTCTAACGGTTTGAAGTCAGCTGACGACAAACCCGTTAACGTTGCAAACTCCGACTTCCACGTCGCACCCCCATAGGTGTAGACACGCAAAAGTCCCTTGGCATCCGCGAAACGCGAATCAAACATTTCCATTGTCGGAAGTGAGTTTTGGGCAATATCGCCAAACAATTGAGGATTGACCGTTGACTCTTGAAGCAAAAGCACCACATCGGGCTTATCTGCGTTCTTTGCCACGGGCTTCACGGCATCAACTTCAAATGGCACAGCACCTGCCAAATCCAATTTATCTCCCGGATTTTCAAATTGGATGTGAGAAGAAAATAAAACGTTTGAAATAACGTTATTGCCCTTAGGTAACGTCTTTAACCAAGCGGCTTGCCCAAAGATCATAGCGTAATAGGCGCAGGCACTCCCTAAGACCAACGTATTGATAAAGATAATGCCTCGGACTTTCCAACTAACCACTTTTTGTTGACGGATAAAACCCCAAACAAAACCCGCGGCCAAAATTAACGCAAAAATGAACGCCAAAATCGCCGCTGCCGGATAGTGGAAAACCGTTTCAAAGTTATTGGGATCTAAGAAAACTTCAAAGTCAGAAAACTGCAGACGATCCTTCCAAAAGAAGCGCTTAAACTCATTCAAAATAATGAGAACAACCGTCACAATGAAGGTCGCATTAAAAGCACCGAAAAAGCGACCCGAGAGTTGGAAGAACCCGAAAATAACACTTAATACCCCAACTGCGCCCAAGACCGCATGAAAAGACGCACGGTAACTTAATAAAGCCACCATGACCAACAACATGAAGATCACGTAGATGTTTTTAGCCGAAAGTTTAGGGAGGGTCATAAGTACGGAGAATTTAAAGAATTTCAGTGTGGACGTTATTTTATCGCAAGCGCTAATTGATTGGGTAAGACTTACATTCTCACCGCACTTACAAGCTCACAACGACACCCATCCGCCTGCACGGTACAATTAATCGTGTTTTCAGACAACTCTTATTGGAAAATTGCTTTGACAACAATATTTATTGCGGGTTCGATCTCAATTACTCGCTTACATCCAAAAGTACAAAAACGAATTCAGAACATCGTTTCCTCAAATTTTGAGGTTGTCGTGGGTGATGCCAGCGGGGCTGACACAGCGATTCAGGAATGTTTACTGGCTTACCAAACAAAACCAGTCACCGTTTACTGCTCTGGTGAGTCTCCGAGGAACAATCTTGGCTGCTGGCCCGTTCATGCCGTTCAACCATCGGCTAAAGTGGGTTCTAGGGCCTATTTCACAGCCAAAGATATTGCAATGGCTCATTGTTGCGATTTTGGTTTGATGATTTGGGATTGCGAGAGCACAGGAACCCTCTCCAACATTATTGAACTTCTTAAGCAAAAGAAGAAATCTGTTGTTTTCATTGACAAAAAAGAAGAATTTTTAACGATCTCGACGATTGAAAATCTCAACGCTTTGATTTCTTTAATGTCCTCTAGCGCAAGGCATAGAGCTGAAGAAAAAATAGACTTGTCGGCAAAAATTGCAGAGCTTTCTTTTGAACAGTTGTCTTTGAACTTGACTGAGAATCCAACCGTTAAACAATTTTCATCTTAACTCCGCCTTCCGCTATTGTCTTGATTGATACGAACAGCAAGTCAATGAAAGTAAGAACTATTGAGGTTTTACCATGTCTAAATTTAATTTTGCCTGCCAATTTCTAGCCCTTGAAGACGGCTCTCCCCTCATCAAATGCCGTGATCTTCCTGAGCTCCTTTCGTGGCCAATTGAGAACGAAACCTGCGAAGAATGGGCTCGCTATGCCGTTGAAGACTGCATCGAATTTCGCATGAGAGACGGAGAGATCATCCCCGAAGCATCAGAAGCCAAAGAAGATGAATATGTTGTTGAATTAACTCAAGACCTAATCGAAAAAATTCTTCAACATAACGAAAAAGTACAAACTGTACAATCGATTTAAGCAATCCTCTATGAAGAAACTAACGTTTTCAAAATGACAAAGGCTCGGTCGTCACCGAGCTTTTGTCACCTATATAGGTGGAGTCAAAGATGTTCACTGCATTTTTAGCCACCTTCGATCATCTTATCACACCACTCACTTTCAAACTCTAGTTAATCGGATGAATCAACCTCAAGCTTTCAAACATCGGGCGATGCTTCCACTCGGCCTGACTGATTAAGCAATACCAGTCATACATCGGTGAATTTTCTCTTGCAATTAAACTAATCGATTGATCAACCAAGAGTGCATCAAACGCCGCACTTAAACTTGTCGTTCGAGGCGAAACCAACAAGCTCCAATGCTCATCGTTTTTGCGATCGCCATCCAATTTCCCGACGTAACCCACTTCTGCTAAGCGCTCTAAAACGCTGCCTGCCGCTTCCGGATACGAGTCAACAGCCTTGCAGAGCTTATGAATAGAAACGGAACTCACGCCTTGCTCTTGCGCGAGCATTAACACTTGAAGTAAAGCAATCCCGGTAATAAAGTCGTTACCTGCTTTATGTTGATCGGCAAAGCGACCGCTCGTTAACATCGGAATCGTTGCGGCAATGGCAGCGCCCGCCAAAACAAAAAGCCAAGAGATATAAATCCAAAGGAGCACCACGGGAATCACAGCAAAAGCACCGTAGATCGTGGTAAGTGACCCTGAACTTAAATAGAAACTAAAGCCCCATTTGACGACAATGGACAATAACGTCACCAACACCGCACCGATAAAGGCATGTGACCACTTCACTTTGCAATTAGGCACATAAACATAAATGGCAGCGTAGAAAAGCGTTTGCATGAGTAATTGAATACCCATGGCCACCCAACTCGGAAACGACCCTTGAACCGCCACGTCAATTTGCGATAAGAAGTTCGTGATCGAAAGACTCATCAAGAGCACTGCCGGCCCAATCGTTAAAAGCGCCCAATAGATCAACACACGTTGCATAACGTGACGCATTTGTCGAACGTGGAAAATGCGATTGAGCGTCTCGTCAATCGTGTTAATCAAAAGCAGTGAAGTGACACCTAAACCGGCCAAACCGAAAATCGTTAAGCCCTGAGCGTGCCCCGTGAAATCTCGAACGTATTTAAGCAATAACGTTCCGTAGGTTTCTGGCAACAGGTAGGTAAAGACCAAGGATTCCAATTCCGCACGGCGCTCAGCGAATTCCGGAAAGACCGCAAACACCACCAACACCACCGCCAATAACGGGACAAGCGATAACACGGTCGTCAACGTTAAAGATGACGCCACCTGATTAAGTTGAGTGTCCTTCATACGCTCCATGACAAACTCATAGAGGTCAAACACGAGATCTTTAAAGGGCTTGCGCTTATAGGCGTCCCAGTCCCAATCCCATTCCATGCAAACTCCGAACGTAAAATGCGATATATTATTCAACTATAACGCCAATTAAAAGATTTATCCCTATGACTTTCATCAATGAACTTCAATCTTTACTCGGTCGATACGCTTTAGTGGAAGAGGCAGACAAAGCGCCTTTCTTAACCGATGAGCGCGGACGCTATCGTGGCGACGCCGTTGCCGTTGCCTTGCCAGCCACGCACGAAGAAGTCATGAAAGTCATGGCGCTTGCTGCACGCTACCAAATCCCAGTGGTTACCCAAGGGGGAAACACCTCCACCGTGGGAGGCTCTGTTCCGCTCCCCGACTCCAATGCGCTTCTTTTATCCTTAAAGCGCATGCGCAGCATTCTTAGCATTGATCCGGTCAGTGACACCATTCATGCACAAGCAGGTGTTACGTTAACGGTAGTTCACGAAGCAGCCGAATCCATTAACCGCCTCTTTCCCTTGCGACTGGCAAGCGAAGGCACGGCAACGGTGGGCGGATTATTAGCAAGTAACGCCGGTGGCACTGAAGTTTTGCGCTACGGGATGACACGAGACTTGGTGTTGGGTTACCGAGCGGTTTTAGCCGACGGTCGTGAAATCAATGAACTCACAAGTCTTCGCAAAAACAATTCCGGCTACGACTTGCGTGACCTCATAATTGGGAGTGAAGGCACACTCGCAGTGATTACCGAAGCCATCTTAAAGCTTCACCCCCGTCCCCTTGATCGCAAAGTGCTCTTTCTTTCGCTCAAAGACCTCAAAAGCGTTGAAGTCGTTTTCAATGCCTTTAATGCCAAGATGCACGCACAGATGACCGCCTTTGAATTAATGGGTCGTCCTACCTTAAATAAACTGGCGCTCATGATGCCCGAAGTCCGTCAACCCGAAGTTGAGAAAACCGACTGGCACGTTTTCATTGAGTGCTCTTATTTTGAAGCCAATCCCGATACTTCCACGCTTGAAGCGGTTCTTGAGAATCTTATGGAAAAAGGTGTCGTGGTTGATGGTGCCATCAGTGAAACCGAAGACGATGCCAAAGACTTTTGGAGAGTGCGTGAAAGCATTCCGCCCGCTCACAAAAAAGCCGGTGGTAACGTCAAGCATGACATTGCACTGCCTCGCCATCGTTTGGTGGAATTTATTGAATCCGTTTGCGCAGCACTTAAAGAAAAATACGACTGGTTAGAACCCTCCGTCTTTGGCCACTACGGTGACGGCAACCTTCACTTTAATATGGGCGTTGAAGCTCCGCACGATCCTAAGATTGTATTTACGGTTGAAAAAGACATTCATGCATTTGTCTATGAAAAAGTCATTGCCATGGGTGGCACCATCAGTGCCGAGCACGGCATCGGCCAACTTAAGCGTGACGCCATGACCATGGCAAAAGACCCCGTGGCACTTGAAATGATGCAAGCGATCAAAAAAGCATTTGATCCTGATAATCGTTTAAATCCGGGAAAACTTTTACCGAAAATTTAATGAATTTCCGAGAGGCAAAAAGGCATCGATTTCTAGCTTTTCGATCCTCAAAAATATACATTAGGGGAGCTCAAAAAATAGCATTAGAGCTCCTCAATTTTATACATTAGACTTCACTTAATCGTTACTTTTCAATAATTTAAGCTATTCACAAAAATCATTAAAAATCACCACATTTTTGTCTATAAAATTCGATCCAAAAAGTAACCGTCATTAACAAAATTTTCTACTCGAAACTCAAAAGTTTCTGCCCTTCCCTCTCTATAATCAAAAATCCCCTCCACCCTTTAAAAGAAAAACAAATGATCAAACGTGTACGTGCCTTACCGACACCCGTTGCGGGCCTCGCCCTCGGTATTTCTAGTCTGGGCTGGTCTATGGAAAATGCCCTTCCCCTTCATGGCTGGGGACAGTTGATTGGTGCCGCCATTGCGGTTGTTTTATTAACACTTTTGTTAACCCGCTTTGTCTTTCATTGGGACACATTACTCACTGACCTGCGCCACCCCATTGCGGGCTCCATCGTTCCGACCTTTGCGATGTCCACCATGGTGGTTTCCAAGGCCATCGGTAATTACTTGCCTCTTGTCGGCGAAACCCTTTGGCTCATTGCCGTGGTGGTTCATCTTGTCTTTTTGGCGGCCTTTATCTATTTCCGTTTAAAAGAAAACTTAATGCAACACATGATCCCAAGTTGGTTTATTCCACCCATTGGCATCATTGTGGCGGCTGTGGCTTGCCCGTCTCCTCAATGGTATGACCTTGCCCAAGTGTTGCTGATTATCGGCTTTATGGCCTTTGCCATCATGCTGCCGTTGATGATCTATCGCTTGATGTTTTACGCAGAAGTGCCTGATGGTGCCAAACCCACCATTGCGATTTTGGCAGCTCCTGCTAGTCTTTCCTTAGCAGGGCTTTTGACCGTTGTTGAGCACCCTTCCCCTTTACTTTGTGCGGTCTTATTGGGGATTGCGGTTTTCATGACGTTAGTCATTTATCTGTCGCTTTTTAAACTCTTGCGCCTGCCATTTTCTCCAGGCTTTGCCGCTTTCACTTTCCCCTTGGCCATCAGTGCCACGGCGCTTTATAAAATGAGTGATTTAGTGAGTCACTTTAAGGGCGGAGAATTTTACGCATGGGAACTTCGCACATTGGCTAACATTGAACTCGTTATTGCGACCTGCGTCATCACGTACGTGACCATTTTGTTCATTAAGAATTTCAACAAAATTCTTCCCAAACCCTAGTCAATTCAAATTTGATCCATTAAAAAGCGCGCACAAATCAAAAACAATGTGCACGCTTTTTATTGTTTGTTTAATCACCTCAAGAGGCAATTAGAAGAAAATTTAAGCTTCCGTTGCTTCGCCCTCGGCGACATTCTCCGTCGTTTCAGGCGCGTCCTTAGCGTTTAACTCTTCTAACGTCACAGGCTTTTCAGGCTTGGGACCGGGTTCTAACACCGCCATGGATTCCACGTGGCCCGTGTGCGGGAACATGTTCATCACGCCTGCGGCACGGATATGCCAACCGCCTTCGTGATGCAAAATGGCGCAGTCTCGAGCAAGCGTTGCGGGGTTGCAAGATACGTAAACAATGCGAGGCGGGCGCTTATCGGTAGCAGCCAACGTGCGGGCTAATTCCAAAGCCCCTTCACGCGGAGGGTCAATCAAAACGCGGTCGATTTGACCCATCTTTTCCCAAAGGCGATCCCAGTCTTCTACGCTCCACGTAAAGAGGTTACGGGCCACAAATTCCGTCTTATCGCCCAAACCGTTATCAATCGCACCGGCCTTAGCGCGTTCGACCAATTGATCGCTCCCCTCGATACCGATGACGCGCTTGGCACGCACAGCCAACGGCAACGTGAAGTTACCCAAACCACAGAAGAAGTCTGCCACTTGGTGATCATCATGCACATCCAACAAATTGATAGCGCGAGAAACCATCGTTTCGTTTAAGCGGTGATTAACTTGCGTGAAGTCCGTCGGTTTAAACGTAATGTGGACACCAAATTCAGGCAATTCAAGCTTTAATGCCGTCAAGTCGCTCGGTTGCATCGGGTAGCAAGAGTCTGGGCCCTTGGGTTGCAACCAAATGCTCACACCGTGCTCTAAAGAGAAAGCTTCAAAAGCACGCATGTCGTCATCCGAGGGCGTTTCCAACACGCGCATCACCAAAGCAATCGCTCCATTGCCGCCCATCGCCACTTCAATTTGCGGCAAACGTTGGCGGATGGACAAACCTTCAACCAAGGTGCGCAACGGCACCAAAAGGTCACTCACGTCACGGGGCAAAATCTTGCATTCGGTCATGTCAGCGACGTAGCTTGAGGCCTTTTCATGGAAACCCACTAAGACGCCACCCTTTTTCGCAACGTCTCTCACCGTCAAGCGAGCGCGGTGACGATAGTGCCAGAAGGGGCCAAAGATCGGTGCAAGGATGGTTTCAGGTTTCACCTTACCAATGTGCCACAAAGCATCCAACATCACGCGTTGCTTCATCGCCACTTGAGCGTTGGGCTCTAAGTGTTGCATGGCACAACCGCCGCAGGAACCGGGCTCTAAACCGAAATTGGGGCAGCCGGGCTCCACACGCAAAGAAGATTCTTTAACGATTTGCACCACACGACCCGTTTCGTAGCTCGGCTTATTGCGGATACGTTCGTAAACGACACGTTCTTTCGGTAAAGCGCCTTCAACGAAAACGACTTTGCCTTCACGGTGAGCGACACCACGCCCGTCTTGATCGAGCGATTCAATATCGACCGTAAACTTTTCATAAACCTTAGGCGTTCGAGCCATACCATTGCCCCTTAAATTCATCATTTGTTAGTAAAAGAGCCCGTGCCATACCCTCGGCTAACGGGCCCACAAAAATCAAACCGACAGTTTAATTATTTCGGCAGATATTGCAACGGATCCACGGGCTTATCCTTCACACGAACTTCAAAGAGTAAGTTCACGGTCTTGCTGTCGCTGTCGCCCATCTTGGCAATCACGTCACCGGCCTTCACGTCTTGACCGCGTTGAACCAAAATTTCACTATTGTGACCGTATACCGTCATTTCACTTTCACCGTGCTTGATGATAATGAGTTTGCCGTAGCCCACCACCTTATCGTCAACATAAATCACACGACCGGCAGCGGCGGCCTTCACATCGTCACCCATGTTACCAGCGATTTCAATGCCCTTACTGCCTTCGTCGCTAAAGTTCGTCAAAATGGTATTTTTAGCAACCGGCCATGACAACTTCGTGTTGCCTAAAAGCATCGGAGCGCCCGCCACCGTCGTTGCGGGCTGCCCCGTCGTGACATCACCACCAATCGTCACGCTTTGAGCGTCAGTGGGCGTTAGCGCATTGTCTTCTTGGCCTGAGACCGTCACATCCGTGACAGGGGCCGTACCTTGTGGCGCCAACGTTTGAACGGCACCCGTACGAGCGGCCGTGATATTTAAAACGGTACCGATCGAAACTTGAGTGGGATCGGTAATGTTATTGGCACGCGCCAATTCCGTCGGATTACAACCGTGACGAACAGCGATGGAATAAAGTGTATCACCGGCTTGAACCACATAGGTTTCACCCGTCATCGCCACGGCCCCCGTAGTACCAATGCCACTTGAACCCGTACGGTCATAGACAGGTGCGCCAATGTTTTGAAGCGCACAACCGGATAACACTGAAGCCACCGCAGCGGCACATACCAAAAGACGTAATTTCATTGTTCATTCCTCATTGTCGCTTAGTCAAAAAAGCGACTCTCAATTATCTAGTTTAAGCCTTCGTGAGCCACTCTTCAACGCCAGCGACTTGAGCGTAATTCGTCAAATCCACTTGCAAAGGGGTCACGGACACCGCATTCATTTGCGTTGCCCAAAAGTCTGTTCCTTCACCACGATCCTTGGGTTCACCGGCTGCTCCCACCCAATAAATCGGAAAACCTCTCGGACTCATTTCGCGAATCACGGGTTCGGGATGATGACGGCGCCCCAAGCGCGTTGCCACACAACCTTGCAATTCACCATAGGGCAAATTCGGAATATTGACGTTTAAAAGTTGTGCACCATTCGTGGCAGGGTCTCGTGCTTCTAAGAACCGCTCCACCAATTCTTGCGCTACTTGAGCAGCACTATCCAAATGGGCCCAACCGCGATGGATTTGAGAAAAGGCAATGGCGTCAATACCAAAGAGATACCCTTCAATAGCAGCGGCAACGGTACCGGAATACATCGTATCTTCACCCATGTTTTGACCGCAGTTGATACCGGAGACAATCAAATCCGGTTTTTCCGTCAAAAGCCCTGTCAAAGCCATGTGCACACAGTCGCTCGGCGTTCCGTTCACGGCAAACACCCCCGACTCCACTTCTTGCACCATTAAAGGACGCGTTAACGTCAAAGAGTTACTCGCTGCACTTTGATTAAATTCCGGTGCCACCACCGTCACTTCACCAAAACGCTTCATAGCTTGTGCCAACGCTTTAATACCGGGAGCGGAGTAACCGTCGTCGTTAGAAACTAAAATTCGCATGATGATTCTTAAAAACTTGTTTTGAAGTCAGAGACTTCACCTAATTTATGAATAATAAAGGATTAACCGCCCGAAAACATTAGGAAAAGGCGTCATCGGACTCTGAATTTGTTAAAAAATTTGAGAAAAACCGTAACCGATGGCGGCGTACCGAAAGGCTTTCCCGATCAAAATGAAAAGAAGGCTTTTGACCCAATGAATGCGCAACCAACCGGCAGCCACCGGCAACGCATCCCCCACAATCGGCAACCACGCCAATAGCAGCACCCACGCCCCGTACTTTTCGCATTGATCAATTGCACGAGACTCCACTTTTTTAGGTAAAAACCGCCCGATGCAGTACCCCGTCATGGAGCCTGCGGTATTCGCAAGCGTGGCAACAATGAGGGCTGAATAAAAGGCGTCATATTCATGGATCACCCACAAAAAGACGGCTTCACTGCCCCCGGGGAAAAGCGTTGAGGAGACAAAGGCCGAAGTCGCCAGTCCCCACAACGCAGATGTTAATGAGATATCCATCAATGGTTATTCAACGTCAATGGCTTCGCCCATCGTGTAGAAGTGGCCACCTGCCACATAGTGAAGCGTACTCATGCTCTTATCGGCCTTTTCAAACTCCCAGTGGCCGTTCTTAAACACTCGGTCATCAGCCCAAGCGCCAACACACTCCCCAATGAAAAGATCGTACGTTTTTTCGTTATGAGGTTCAGGTAACACCTTAAAAATCATCCATGCGGCGCAACCTTCAACCATCGGCATATTAAAGCCATCAATGTTAAAAAGCTTGGCACCGCTTTTTTCCAATTTATCCGCCTCATCGTTTTTGCTCACCGAACCCAAATACAAGGTTTCTTTAGCAATGGCGCGGGTCGGTAACAAAAGGGCAAAGTAGCCAGACTTTTCAATCAAAGGGCGAGTGAAGTGCGTCTTATCAATCACAACCGTTGCCTTGCATGGCGTCAAATCCAAAGCGCAGGCCCAAGCAGCGGCCATTACATCAGACACACCATCGTGTGCAGCCGATACCAACGTTGTGGCACCAATGTTTAACAGACGATAGACGTCTTCAGCATCAACAGGAACAAAATGATTCTTTTGCATGGTCATTCTCCAACAGTGAACAGTTCAATTTTAGAAAAAGTAGGAAAAAGATTGGAGCAAATAAATTCCAAATTTGTGCCTAAAAATGTCATTTACAAAAGCTCTCAATCTATAAAAGTGTGAGAAAAATCACACTTCTTTATAGATTTGTGTGATTCCAATCACACTTTTATACGAAATTATGTGATTAAAGCCCGAAAAAAAAGAGGCTCCAAGAAAACTTTCTTGAAACCCCTCAGATTCTCTCGCCCTCTGTTGAGGACGAGTGTTTAAATTTTTAAGAAACTATTGTTCGTCTTTATTGTCTTCATATTCTTCAATGTGAATGAGAATATTGGCAATAATGGCCGTTAAACCACCCGTCGTAATACCGGAAGAGAAAATGCTGCGAAGCGTTTCCGGGAATTGCGACAAGATTTCAGGCACCATTTCCACGCTCAAGCCCAAAGAGAAACTCAAGGCAATCACCAAGATGGCCTTACGGTCAATGCGTTGGCTAGCGATAATACGAAGACCGGCAGCGGCCACCGTACCAAACATCAAAAGCGTGGCACCACCCAAGACCGGATCGGGCATTAAAGAAAACACCAAACCGATGGCAGGGAACAATCCTAAGAGCACCAAGAAACCAGCAATGAAGTAACCGACGTAGCGACTGGCGACACCCGTTAATTGAATCATCCCGTTATTTTGAGCAAAAATGGAGTTCGGGAAAGAGTTGAGCATACCGGCGATCATGGAATTAAAGCCGTCAGCCAAAATACCGCCTTGAGCGCGCTTCATGAACACTTCACCGCGCACGGGTTGACCGGAAATCATGGAATTGGCCGTCACGTCACCGTAAGCTTCAATAGCCGTGATCATATAAACCAAACCCAAACCAATGATGGCACCCCAATCAAACGTAATCCCATACTTAAAAGGCATCGGGATATTAAAGCCGCCGTAGCTCTTCACAGAAGAGAAGTCCACCATGCCCATAAACCATGCCACAGCATAACCGATGGCAAGGCCCAACACGATGGAACTCATGCGAAGGTAACGGTTGGAGCTGCGGTTAAACGCAATGATGGAGCAAAGCACTAAAGCGGCAATGCCTAAATTTTGAAAGCTCCCGAACGTGCCATTGGCCTTTGCAGCAAAACCACCGCCACAAGCAATGATGCCCACCTTAATCAAACTCATACCGATCAAGGTCACAACGATGCCGGAGATCAAAGGCGTAATCACGCGACGCGTGTACTTCAAAATGCGACTCACAAACATTTCCACCGTGGAGGCTGCGATGGTGGCGCCAAAAACACTCGCTAAACCGCCCGTCATACCGGCAGAAATCACCGGGCCAATGAAGGAAAAGCTCGTGCCTTGAATGCAAAGCAAACCGCAACCAATGGGGCCCACCGTACGGCATTGGATAAAGGTGGCGATGCCCGAGACCATCAAGGACATGGACACCAAATAACTCGTCGTTTCCAAATCCAACCCCATGGCACCCGCAATGATCAAAGGCGGAGTGACAATGGCCACGAAAATGGCCAACATGTGTTGCAAGGCTGCAAAAATCGCATCCTTTAAGGGCGGTCGGTCTTCCAAACCGTAGATCAATTCAGAAGAAGGCTTGGCAGAGTGAGCTGCCTCTTGTAAATCTATTTCAGCCACGCCACGAATCCTTAACGCAAAGTAATTTGACGGTTTTCAAGGCTTTCGATGATCGCTAAAGATTCCACCTTAATGCCCATGGCACGCAATTCATCACCGCCCAATTGGAAACCCTTTTCAATCAAAAAGCCCATACCAACCAATTCAGCGCCAGCTTGATTGACCAAATCAATAATGCCCTTAGCGGCGTTGCCATTGGCTAAGAAGTCGTCAATGAAAAGCACCTTGTCGCCTTCTTGGAGGTAGTCCTTGCTGACACAAACGTCATACGTGCGGTTTTTCGTAAAGGAATAAACCTTCGTGGCCAACATATTTTCCATCGTGCTCGGCACTTTTTTCTTTGCAAACACAACCGGCAACTCCAAGAGGTAACCCACCATGATGGCAGGGGCAATCCCACTTGCCTCCACGGTCAAAATCTTATTGATTTCCGTACCGGCAAAACGACGGACAAACTCCACTGCCATCGACTTCATCAAAATCGGATCCATTTGATGATTAATGAAGTTATCGACTTTTAAAATGCCACCGTCAAAGCATTTACCGTCTTTGAGAATTCGCTCTTTGAGTGCTTTCATGCAAGTCACCGTGTGCAAAAGAAGAAAAAATAAAGATGCAAAATTATATAGCATTGGGTTTAAAAGCTCTCCTTTCGGACCATCCTTCTCAACGACCGTCAAACACGTCCCTTTCAATCTAAGATAAACACCTTAGGGGTAGCCCCGTGGTGTTTTAAAAATTCAAAAGAAAATCAGTTGGTTAGCTATTGGTCGGCAATTAGATTGCAAATGTTTTCAATTTTTAGTCTAAGTACTTTTATCTAACTTTATGATCTCTTTAAAAATTTTCCATTTGAGAGAGATTTTTTAACTCGCAATAATTAGAAG
>DYCH01000001.1:2448-2926 GCA_019418235.1 Sutterella sp. | reverse complement strand
GCGCTCCACGGTCCCATTCCTCTCAGAGACTGAACCGCCTCTGAGACTTCTTGATCGGTCATGAGCGAAAACTTTTCCTCGCTCCAAAATCCGGTCTCAAAGTGCTCGGCAATGGTTTTAAGTGTCGTTGCTTTTCGCTCGTTTAACCCCAAAGCTCGAAGTTCTTCAAGCGATGTGTCGGTGAGTTTTCGACTCCAGTCACACTCTTCACCCAAAAAAGTCTTTAATCGCTCCCAAAGGGTTTTCGCTGCTCGGTTAGAGATTTGTTGCGCCACCACCGCCCGAATCATCGAAGGCATGGCACCCATAGGCGTTGGGAAAGGCTTATCCCCATAACGGTCAATGAGCGTCGCCATCACGGGGTCTTTTTCAGATAAAAAGGCCATCGCCTTGCGAAAAGTTCGCACGTCGATGGCCCTGTAAGAATGAAGCGTTGTCATTCGTTAAACGAGTTCACGATGCCAGGTCGTTCCTTGCG
>DYCH01000001.1:0-2438 GCA_019418235.1 Sutterella sp. | reverse complement strand
GCGTGTCCGTTAAGACAATGCCGTCAGCGGCTAATTGCTTACGGATTTCGTCAGCACGAGCGTAGTTTTTGTTCTTCTTGGCTTGCTTACGTTCTTCAATCAAAGCTTCAATTTGAGCTTCATCAACACCTTCAGTAGAACCCTTTAAGAAAGCTTCAGGATCTTCTTGCAAGATATTGAGAATGGCCCCCAACTTCTTTAATTGACGAGAAGCGGCGGCATCCTTTTTGGCTTGAGCACGATTGGCCAATTCAAACAAAGCAGCCACAGCAACCGGAACGTTAAAGTCATCGTCCATGGCTTCTTTAAAGCGCTTGGCACATTCTTCGTTCCAATCCAAGGGCAGGTCGTCTGCCGGTACATCCTTTAAGGCACCGTACAAACGCTTTAAGCTTTGGTAGGCATCGACAATCAAGTCCGGCCCAAAGAGAATGGGGCTACGGTAGTGCGTGCGCATCAAGAAGAATCGCAAGACTTGAGCACCATTGCCCTTACCGAACTTTTCATCCGTTTCGGCAATCGCATCACGCACCGTCCAGAAGTTACCCAAAGACTTACTCATCTTTTCTTCTTGACCGTCCTTGTTCATCACGCGCAAGGGACCCGTGTGCATCCAGACATTCGCAAAGGACTTACCGTGAGCACCTTCACTTTGAGCGATTTCGTTTTCATGGTGCGGGAAGATGAGGTCAGGGCCACCGCCATGAATATCAAACGTTTCACCGAGATAGTGACAGCTCATCGCGGAGCACTCAATGTGCCAACCCGGGCGACCCACGCCCCAGGGGCTTTCCCATTGAGGTTCACCGGGCTTTGCGCTCTTCCAAAGCACAAAGTCCAAAGGATCTCGCTTGGTGGTATCAGCTGCTACGCGCTCGCCACTTCGCAAGTCATCGATCGACTTACCGGACAATTTCCCGTAAGACTTAAAACCTCGCACGGCAAACGCCACGTCGCCACCTTCGGTCTTATAAGCCAAGCCATTTTTCTCGAGCTTAGCGATGATGTCCAACATTTGCGGAATAAATTGCGTGGCACGAGGTTCCACCGTAGGCGCCAAGCAACCCAACGCCATCATGTCTTCTTGCATGTAGCGACCGTACTCTTCGGTCAAATCATCACAAGAAATCTTGCGCTCGGCTGCACGGCGAATGATCTTGTCATCCACGTCCGTAATATTGCGAACGAAGGTCACTTTGTAGCCACTGGCTTCAAACCAACGACGAATAATGTCAAAGGAAATGAAGGTACGACCGTGACCGATGTGCGTGTAGTCATAAACCGTCACGCCACAGACGTACATTTTGACTTCATTGGGCGTGATCGTTTGAAAGGGAGCCTTTTGGCGAGATAGTGTGGAATAAACCTCTAATGCCATGATGCGTTCTTTTCTAATAAAGTGGTAATCAATCTGTTAAGTATAACCGACAAGGCCGATTGCGTTAAAGAAATTATCCCGTCACTTAAGGTTTTTCTTTTGATTATCCTTGAAAAATCTCGTTGCATCTCATTCTGTCCTCAAAAACTTGAGAACGTATAATGCCTTTATCCATTCATTGATTTAAGAGAAAAGCTCATGTTCCCCATTTCTCGTGCACTGAAATTATCCGTCTTGGCGCTTTGTGCAACCGGTGTTGCTCAAGTCAGCCTTGCCAATGAGCTCTTTGAGCCACCCGCCAATGAAACGGAGCGCGCCACGCTCATCGATCGCTTGATTGTTCAAAAAGATTGGAAAAATGCTCTGGATCAAGTTGAAGAAGGTTTGAAAGTCAATCCTAAGAGCGCTCAACTCAAATTTAAGCGTGCCGTTATTTACGAACGTGCCGGTCAAACAAAGCGCGCTAAAGCCCTTTTAGAAGACTTTATCGCCAGTTATCCTGAAATCGTTGAGCCTTATAACAATTTGGCGGCGATCTATGCCTCGGAAGGCAACATTAACCGTGCATTGTCGCTATTGAATCAAGCCGTCACGATTAACCCCGGCTTTGCCTTGGGGCACGAAAATTTAGGTGACCTTTATCTTCAAAAGGCCATCTCCCACTACAAAAATGCGGTGCGTGCGCAACCTGCCAACAACCGTATGAACCGCAAACTCAAAGCGGCTGAAAGTTTAATTCAATAGGAAAAACACTTAAATGAAATACCGTTATCGACTCGCAGCCTTGGCTGCTGGCGCCCTTCTCGTCGCCAATCCCCTTTGGGCTGCTCAAGCCACCACAAACCCCAAGGTTCAAATCCAAACGAACATGGGCGATATTGTGTTGGAGCTTAACGCCAAAGCCGCTCCCAAGACCGTGGCGAACTTCTTGCAATACGCCAAATCCGGTTTTTATAAGAACACGATCTTTCACCGTGTGATCCCAGGCTTCATGATTCAAGGCGGAGGGTTCGTTAGCGGATTGGAAGAAAAAGACACAAAAGCTCCGATTGCGCTAGAA